>MQVI01000009.1 GCA_002002485.1 Pasteurellaceae bacterium 15-036681 | reverse complement strand
TAGAATAAAAAATAAATTTTGCCAGAAAATATCTATAATAACAATTATCCCCCATTCTAATATCTGTACAAGAATAATGGTACATGTATCATTATGTAAATTAAATATAATGCTCTTTATTATAGGAAAAAACATTAACCCCATTATGAAAAATTGGATTGTTATTAGCATTAATACTAAGGGAAACTGAATGGATTGAAATGAAGTAGTATAAAAAATATCTCTGCTACCTAGTTTGACCAAATAAAAGAATATAATTAGATTGCTAATAAAATAGCTTAATGTTCCAAATAATATAAGTATAGAGTGAGTATAATTATATATTATAGTCGATCTTCTAAGCTCTTGCTCTTTCATATAGTTAGTACAGTATTTACTTTAATTTCTCATAAATTGGCTTTAACACTTCATTCCATACACGGTCATTGACATCCCCTGCATGGCGGTAGTGGATTTTACCTGTACCATCGACAATAAAGGTCTCTGGTGCACCATATACACCTAAATCTAAACCTAAAGAGCCTTTTGGATCATAAATAATAGCCTTATACGGATCTTTATAAGTGTCTAAGAATTTAATCGCTTTTTCGCGTTCGTCTTTATAGTCGATACCTACAATTTCCACGCCTTGTTTCGCAAGTTGAGTTAAGTATTGATGCTCGGCAAAACAAGTTGGACACCAAGTCGCCCATACGTTTAATAAACGAGGGGTACCTGTTTTGAGTACGCTACTATCTACTTTCACATTTGGATCTTGCAATGATTCAAGTTGGAAATCGGGTACAGTTTTACCCACAAGCGCAGATTCTAATGCTTTTGGATCTTCACCATTTGAATTACGTTGCAGCTGAATGGCAAAAGCAATGATAAGTCCCACAAACACAACAAGGGGAAGCAGTAATTTTTTGTTCATTTAGATATCCTGTATAAGAAAAAGGCACGAGCAGAACGCTCGCGCCAATAGTTTATGGATTATAAAATTGCACCTAAGCGTTCGCCCATTTTGGTTGGTTCGCCTGCTTTTAGGTAATCATCTAATTTAATTGTGCCTTTCGGGAATAGGTTGATAGTCGTTGAACCTAAACGGAAAGCGCCCATCTCTTGACCTTTTTTCAAGTGAACCGCTGTTTCACCTGTCGTTAAGTATTCATACACAGTCACCTCTTTAGCGCGAGGCGGATTGATTACCCCTGCCCATACGGTGCTCATACTTGCGGTAATAGTTGCACCTACTAAGATTTGTACCATTGGGCCAAATTCTGTATCGAATTCACAAATTACACGTTCATTACGTGCAAATAAGTTTGGTACGTGTTCTGCTAAGAATGGATTTACTGAGAATAATTCACCAGGTACGTAGATCATTTTACGTAATGTTGCATCACACGGCATGTGTACACGGTGATAGTCACGTGGTGATAAATAAGTGGTAATAAAGTCACCGTCTTTAAATTTATTGGCTAATTCGATATCGTTCGCTAATAAAGTTTCAAGAGTAAAAGTGTGGCCTTTTGCTTGTAATAAGCGGTTGTCATCAATCTTACCTAATTCACTCACTCGGCCATCTGCAGGCAAGCAAAGTGCTTTAGGATCTTGGTTAATTGGACGTGCATTTTCCTTTAATGGACGGATAAAAAATTCATTAAAAGTTGCATAATCAGATGCATTTTCTTTTTCGGCTTCAGTTAAATTTACCTGATATTTTTTAGCGAACATTTTAATGATGAAATGGGTTGCCGCTCCCCATTTTTGCTCCGCAAGCCAGCCTGCTGCACGCGTTAAGCCAAATTGAGGCATTAAATATTGAAAAGCGATTTTCGCGCGTTGTGCGTAACTAGGACGCGGATAAGCATTTAATTGCATTGTATAACCTTGCTTTGTTATTAATTCGTTAATTGGTGGGCGATTATAGCAAAGATTATCTAAAAGCAATAATTTATAGCTGGGCATTTTATGTAGGCGACCCTCTGTGGCCGCCTATTAAGGAAGGTTACTCTAATACAATACGATCACGGTTTTTATCGAGAGTTGCTTTTCCAATCCCAGAAATTTCTGTAAGTTGTTCAATATTAACGAACTTTCCATGTTTTTCACGGTATTCCACGATGGCTTCTGCTTTTTTTGCTCCAATTCCAGTTAATTTCGATTGTAATTCAGCTGCAGTTGCAGAATTAATATTCACGCTGTTTGGGTTTACGACTTTTTGTACGACTTCAGTGTTTTGGACAACAGCAGTCGGCTCTTGAGTTGCTTGTGGTGTTGTCTGTTCAGTATTTGCCATTGCGCCAGCTGAAAGTAAGCCAAAGAATACGCTTAAGCCGAGGGTTTTTAGTTTTTTCATTGATTGCTCCTTGTTTGTAAATTGCGTGTTTACTTTAACTTGTCGAAAAAATCACGCAATCTGCAAAATTTATTTTTACGATAGAGATCGAAAAAATAATATTTTGTACTAGACTTTTACTTTAAATTTGTTCAAAGTAGCTCCTTTGGCTAAATTTTAGGAAATTCTTTATAAAAACTGTGCGTATAGCCGAGAAATCCTTTAAAATAGCGACATTTTTCCCCCTTTTAAAATCACTTTTGGAATTTTGAAATGAATCAAAATAATACACGTAAAGAGCCAACTTTTGGTGAGCCATCAAAAGCAACAGATATTACTGAAAATATTGGAAGTAGAGAACAGATTGCAGCTCAAAAAGGCAAGCTTTCATTTTCTGTGCACTCTAACCAAAATCCAGGCTATACGTTTACACCGCCATTGACTCGTCCGGCTGAATTTGCAAAAGATGTTGAAACCATGACAATGGAAGAACAGGCACTATTAAAAGCTAACAAACAGACTATGACAGTAGAGCCTGAAATGGTAAATGAGAAGCAAGACTTAAAGCCACAGACTTCTGGGTTTGCTTTTTCTCCAGTTGTGGAAGAATCTAATCCTAAACCAGCTGAAGTCGAATCAACAGTAAAAATTGAGAAAGAAAAAACAATGAATACCGAAAATAATAAAGCAGAGGTTCCGCCAGTTGTTCCTCCAATGAATACCAATAATGTAGAACGAGTGATTCCAACTCCAAATCAATCTTCTGCACCAGTAAAAAGCTCACCTGTTGATCGTGTGCCAGCGAAATATCGCCGTTTACTTTTAGTGTTATTATTAGCGTTAGCATTATTATTGGTATTTTTCTTATTAAAACCTAAAACACCTGAAACAGTTGAACAGCTACAAGAGCAGGGAACAAGCTTACCAATTGAATTCCGCCCTGTAGATGAAGCGGAAGCAAAACGTGCAGAGGAAGAGGCAAAAGCGCATCAAGAAGCACTAGCACAGGAACAAGCTGCTAAAGCTCAATCAGAACAGCCTGCAATTCAGTCGGAAAATTTAGCGACAACACCTGTAACAGCACCTACTGCAGAAGTTGCTCAAGCTTCGTCAGTACAAGCGTCGCCAGCACAAGCACCAGCAGTGGTAGCGCAGAAGCCAATCGTTGTTGAGCCAATTAAAAAGCCAGAAACATCGGGCAGTGTGATCTATCAGCCTGAGACAGCTAAAAAGGCTGAACCTAAAAAAGTTGAGCGTTTAGCTCCAGCAAATCAAACTGCGGCGACTAAACCAGCTTTGGTTAAGGCAGAGCCAGTAAAAGTTGAAAAAGCTCAGCCAGTAAAAGCAACAGCAACACAAACAACAGCTGTAACAACTGCGGCGACGGCACCAGTGGCAGCATCTAGCAAAACGATGACGGTACCAAAAGGTGTTTCATTAATGCAGGTATTCCGTGATAATAATTTAAATATTGCGGATGTAAATGCGATGAGTAAAGTGAATAACGTTGTGAGTAACTTGAAAGTGGGTGAAAAAGTGACGGTACGTTTGGATAATAACAACCGTGTAGTTGAAATGCGTATCGGTTCAGGCGGTAAGTTTACTCGTCAAGCAAACGGTAGCTATACGTTCAGCAGATAATTTTAGATAAATGAGCAACGCTACAAACGTTGCTCTTTTTACTTTTAAAGGGAACAGAAATCATGGCGTATGCATGGAAATTGAGTAGAGTTTTAGTATTAATTGGTGGCGTATCGTTGCTCGGTGGTTGTGTTACGCCTATTGAACAAGTCCAGAGCTCGTTGCATCCTGTTGATGGCGTAGATAAAAACGTTGTGAAAGCTGTCGAAAAGCGTAAAGTTGTGAAGAACCAAGCTCGGAATTTCGTTTGCAAAGATAATAAAGTGGTTCGTATTGTGCAAACTGCAACAGTGAAGAAGAATAAAGTAATTACACTGACATTCAATGGAACCTCTCATAAACTTTCTTCTACGGTGACAAAATTAGGAGCAAAATACAGTAACATTCGTTGGATCTGGACGGAAGATCTGCAAGGTCTAGGGACTTTGAGTGACAATCGCAATAGAGTATTGGCGGAAAAGTGCTATCAAAAATAGGACAGTAGAATGAATATTTTAATTATTGCACCTTCTTGGGTGGGAGATATGATGATGTCTCATGCCCTTTATCAACAACTTAAAAAGAATTATCCCAACTGTAATATTGATGTGATGGCACCCGATTGGTGTCGTCCGCTTCTTTCGCGTATGCCAGAAGTTCGCAAGGCGATCTCAATGCCAATCGGTCATGGCGCATTCCGTTTATGCGAGCGGTACGATTTAGGTAAAAATTTGCGAAATCAATATGATATGGCGGTTGTGCTACCAAACTCGTTGAAATCAGCCTTTATTCCATTCTTTGCCAAAATTGCTCATCGTCGTGGTTGGAAAGGCGAAATGCGTTACGGTTTATTAAACGATTTACGCAGTAATAAAAATGACTATCCAATGATGGTACAGCGCTATGTGGCATTAGCTTTCGATAAAGGTGCAATTCCAACTGCAGATAATCTGCCAGTCGCTTACCCTTATTTAACCGTTAATGTAGATGCAGTAGCACAAACTAAAGCGAAATTTGCTAAACAGTTTGAGTATGCTGAAAATCGTGAGGCAATTGGTTTTTGCCCTGGTGCGGAGTTTGGACCGGCGAAACGTTACCCACATTATCATTATGCTACGCTTGCACAGAAGCTGATTGAACAAGGCTATTCTATTCGCCTATTTGGTTCGAAGAAAGATGAAGAGGTTGGCGAGCAAATTCGTTTGGCATTGTCAGAAAATTTGCAACGTTATTGTGTGAACTTAGCAGGGCAAACCGATTTAAACCAAGCCGTTGATCTGATTTCAGACTGTAAAGCGATTGTGAGTAATGACTCAGGCTTAATGCATATTGCAGCGGCTTTAGGTCGTCCATTAGTAGCACTTTATGGTCCAACTAGCCCACAATATACGCCACCACTTTCGAAAAGTGCGGTGATTATCCGTTTAATCGAAGGCGGATTAATTAAGATCCGTAAAGGTGAAGGGGCAGAAGGCTATCACCAAAGTTTAATTGATATCCAGCCGGAAATGGTGCTAGAAAAACTCAATGAGCTACTCAACAAATGAAAATTTGTGTCGTAAAAACCTCCTCAATGGGCGATGTGATCCACACATTGCCCGCACTGACTGACGCTCAAAATGCTATTCCCAATCTCCAAGTAGATTGGGTGGTTGAGCAACCTTTTACTGAAATTCCTCGTTGGCATAGTGCGGTTAATCAAGTCATTCCTGTTGCTATTCGTCGTTGGCGTAAGAATCTATGGCAAGCTCAAACTTGGCAAGAGTGGCAAGCCTATAAACAACAGCTACAAGCTTCTCACTATGATGCTGTCATTGATGCACAAGGCTTATTAAAAAGTGCTTTTCTGGCAACACGTTTAGTTCATGGCAAAAAATATGGCTACGATAAGCATAGCGCTCGAGAAGGATTAAGTAGTCTCTTCTATGATAAGACCTTTGATATTCCTTATCAGCAACATGCCGTTGAGCGTATTCGTAAACTCTTTGCATTATCGCTAGGATATGATTTACCACCAGAAATTGGTGACTACGGTATCGCTCGCCATTTTGCAAAAAATCCGCCAAATCTGACCGCTTACACGCCTTATATAATGGCAATTCATGCAACTACGCGCGATGATAAACATTGGAAAGAAGACTATTGGGTGGCGTTATTTCAGCAGGTAACTACACAAGGGATAGAGATTCGTTTGCCTTGGGGAAATCCATTGGAACGAGAAAGAGCAGAGCGCTTGGCGTTAGTTTCAGAAAAGATAACTGTCCTGCCAAAACTGACTTTAACCGAACTGGCTTCGCAGATTAGTGGTGCACAGGCAGTGGTTTCTGTTGATACCGGATTAAGCCATTTAACCGCAGCACTAGATAAGAAGAATGTGATTTTATATGGCGCGACAGATCCGAATTTAATCGGAGCTTATGGCAAAAATCAGATCTATTTAACTGGAAAAGGAATGGAACGGATTTTACCCGAACAAGTGTTAGAGAAATTAATTTAAAAAATTGCCCACCGATTTGGTGGGCGATTGTATATTGGGTTAGCGAGTTCCAAACACCACGATAGTTTTACCGTGTGCTGAAATCAAGCCATCATCTTCTAACATTTTTAGAATTCTACCCACGGTTTCACGTGAGCAGCCTACCATTTGGCCAATTTCTTGGCGGGTAATCTTGATTTGCATACCTTGAGGATGGGTCATCGCATCTGGCATTTTTGCTAAATTCATTAAAGTTTGTGCGATGCGACCTGTCACATCTAAAAAAGCAAGGTTGCTTACTTGACGCGAAGTCATACGTAAACGACGTGCCATTTGTGCTGATAAATACATTAAAATATCTGGATTTAAATGCACTAATTGTTTAAATTTTTTGTAAGAAATTTCAGCAATTTCACAGTTGCCTCGTGTACGAACCCAAGCGGTACGAGGTTGAAGTTTATCTTCAAATAAGCTGATTTCACCAACAAACTCGCCTTGACCTAAGTTAGTCAAAAGCATCTCTTTACCTTCATCATCCTTAATAAAGACAGACACAGATCCATTAATAATATAAAACAATGATTCTGCATCTTCACCAGCGTGAATCAATGTATATTTAGTTGGATAACGATGAATATGACAATGGGTTAAAAACCACTCTACGGCCGGATCATGAATTGACGGCAGTGGACTGACATTTTCAAGTTGTGCAGTTGAGATTGAAACATCTTGCATAAAAGCCTCTATAATTCATTTATAGTGCAAGGGCTTATAGATAAGCCCCTGAGTAGATAATCGTAAAGAATTGTATCATAAGTTTACATATTGCCTAAGAAAGATTTTTTTTCTTTTATATCCAAACTTTCATGAAGTTCTGACCAAACAATGACAACTTTATCGGCTTTCAACTGGGCGAGTAAGCGTTCTCGTTTTTCTGTAAGAGAAAGCTCACGTTCGCCATAGTCAGTGCCTTCTCGTAGAATAAAGGAGTCGAGTACGTTATAAAGAGTGCTTTCTTCAAGATCTTGCCAAGGAATAATCATATTACCTCTAAATAAATAGCAATTTGATAAAGGCCCACTGCTTTTCAAAATGCTGATGTTGATTAAAACTGAAATTTGAGCGAATCAAGTGGACGAATTGTCCTTCACAAAAATTCACCAAATATGCAGCTAGCGCACGCTCATCTGGGAAAGCTTTACCCTCACGAATTTTGCGCATTTGCAGAATGTTGGCAAATTGCAGTTCGAGTCCATCGAAGAATTTTGAAATGCGAGCTTTTAAGATCTCATCTTCAAACATTAGGGCGTGGCCAGTTAAAATACGCGTTACCCCAGGATTTTTCTGAGCGAAATCAATCACTGTTTGTAAAATAGCTTTTACAATGGCTTCGGTATTCTCTTTACGTTTATTGGCATTGATATAGCTATTTAAGGTGATCTCAATGCGTTCAATCAAGGCTTCAAACATTTTTGTTTTACTTGGAAAATAGCGGTAAAGCGCGCCTTCTGATACACCAACTTCCTTCGCAAGACGTTCAGTTGTAATGCGTTGCATTCCGTCTTCAGAATTTAGCAATTTGATCAGTACTTCTAACACTTGCTGACGACGCTCCTGAACAGAGCGCTTAGGCATTTTTACTACCGGTTGAGTCATTACTACCTCTTATTGCTTGCCAGAATGACCAAAACCACCTTCACCACGTTCTGTTGCAGTGAAATCTTCTACGATATTGAAGCTTGCTTGAACAACAGGCACAAATACAAGTTGTGCGATACGATCGCCGATTTCAATCGTAAAAGGTTTATCGCTACGGTTCCACACAGACACCATTAATGGGCCTTGATAATCGGAGTCAATTAAACCGACTAAGTTACCTAACACGATGCCATTTTTATGCCCTAAACCTGAACGAGGCAGAATTACTGCTGCAAGATTTGGATCAGCAATATAGATTGAAATCCCTGTTGGAATTAATACCGTTTGTCCCGGTTCTACAGTGATTGCTTGCTCGGTTAACGCACGTAAATCTAAACCTGCTGAACCTTCCGTTGCATAAGCTGGAAGTGGAAATTCAGTGCCAATACGTTTATCTAAAATTTTTAAGTCGATTTGTTTCATTTGCTATTCCTAGGAGTAGAGTGCGTGTAAACGCACCGTGGAGGTAAATGGTGCGTTTACACGCACCCTACAACATATTTATGCTTTATAACGCGCTACAATCTCATTCACTAAACTTTCTGCAAGCTGTGATTTATCCGCAAGCGGTAAGATTTTATCGTCATTTTGCCAAAATAGGTGCAATGCATTTTGATCTTGTCCAAATACTTGACCACCAGACACATCATTAGCACAGATTAAATCCAAGTTTTTGCGTTGAAGCTTATCTTTGGCATAGTTTGCCACATCTTGAGTCTCAGCAGCAAAGCCAACGGTGAAAGGGCGATTTTCTGTAAGTGCAGCAACAGTTGCGATAATATCAGGGTTTTTCACGAGTTTTAAGGTGAGCTCATCATTATCGCCAGTTTTCTTAATTTTTTGTTCAGCGACTTGTTCAACACGGTAATCAGCCACAGCAGCACAACCAATAAAAATTGTATTTTGTGGCGCTAATCTTACCGCTTGTTCTGCCATATCGCGAGCTGAAATCACGTCCACACGCTCTACATTATTTGGCGTTTTAAGATTAACAGGACCAGCAATTAGCGTTACTTTTGCCCCACGTTTCGCAAAGCTTTCTGCAATCGCAAAGCCCATTTTGCCTGAACTATGGTTACTAATGTAACGTACCGGATCAATTGCTTCTTGGGTTGGGCCAGCAGTAATCACTACGCTTAGATCCGCCAAATCTGTTTTCTGATCAAAATGATCGCAAACTGCTTGAAAGATCTCTGTAGGTTC
Organism: Pasteurellaceae bacterium 15-036681; assembly: GCA_002002485.1. Lineage (GTDB taxonomy): Bacteria > Pseudomonadota > Gammaproteobacteria > Enterobacterales > Pasteurellaceae. The sequence goes on along the minus strand of MQVI01000009.1, from coordinate 56,352 downwards.
AGACATACGTCCTTTACCGACATCTCCACAGGCTTGAAAGCCACTATTTGGCCCAATCATTTGAATGCCACGTTGTGCTAAAACGGCAAGATTTTCTTGTACTGCGACTTGCTTATACATCTGCTGATTCATTGCCGGGGCAAGTAGAATCGGGGAGCTGGTCGCCAAACAAACCGTTGAAAGTAGATCATTGCCCATACCCATGCGTAAACGTGCAATAAAGTCAGCCGAAGCTGGAGCAATGGCGACTAAATCAGCCCATTTCGCCAGTTCAATATGCCCCATTGCTAGCTCTGCTTGGGGATCAAGCAGTGAATTGGAAACTGCATTACCTGAAATGGCCTGTAAAGTGAGAGGGGTGACAAATGCTTCTGCAGCTGGCGTCAGCACCACTCGCACTTCGGCATTCGCATTTTTAAGGTGGCGAATGAGCTCAATCGTTTTATAAGCAGCAATACCGCCCGTAATTCCAACGAGGATTTTTTTGTTTTTTAACATTTAAAATGTCTCAGAATGTTATTTTTCATATTGCCCCTTATTCTACGCAAATAGGCGCTCACTCACAATCCCCGATTTTTTCGAACTTCGTCGAAAAACTGCAAAAAGCATTTTGCCACAGTGTTCTACTAAGCCTATGCTTTTGCCGATTAAAACTAATTGGATAAAAAATATGAATACACTTTCTTCTTTTACGATGATGCCACGTGAAAAATTAATTGAATATGGAGCAGAAGCATTAACAGATGTTGAGTTATTGGCGATTTTCTTAAGAACAGGGATCAAAGGCATTCCAGTGATGGATCTTTCTCAAAATGTGTTAGATGCATTTGGATCTCTTCGGGGCTTATTAACCGCTGATCTAGAATCTTTTTGTGAGATCAAAGGACTAGGGCAGACTCAATATATTCAGCTACAAGCCACGAAGGAAATGACAAAGCGCTATCTCTCACAAAAAATGGAGTTTAGCGAGACAATTGATCAGCCTTATTTAGCGGTGATGTACTTTCAATCCGAGTTAGAAGATCATGAGCAAGAGGTCTTTATGGTGCTGTTTTTAGATAATTTACACAGATTGATCAAAAAAGAGAAAATGTTCTATGGCACGATCAACCAAGCCGCAGTTCACCCTAGGGAGATTGTTAAAGAAGCATTGAAGTGCAATGCGGCGGCGATCATCGTTGCACATAACCATCCATCAGGGAGTTGTGTGCCAAGTGAAGCGGATCGTTATTTAACGAGAAAGATCGAAATGGCGTGTGATTTAGTCGATATTCGCTTTGTTGATCATATTATCGTCGGAAAAGGTGATTACTTTTCATTCGAAGAAGAGAAAATTCAACAAGAAAATTAGCAATTCTCCCTTGTATGAAGCAACCAAAGCAAGTATAATTCGCAGTCTTTATAATAGTCGTGGGTCGGGTGTATCTGCCTGACGAGGCATATTAGAAGGTGTTGAGCCCTTCGGTAGCCCGAACCATTTAGCTTAAGCTTAAGTAATCATTGGAGAATTTCAAATGTCTAGAGTCTGTCAAGTAACAGGCAAGCGTCCAGCTGTTGGTAACAACCGCTCACACGCAATGAATGCGACAAAACGTCGTTTCTTACCAAACCTTCACACTCACCGTTTCTGGGTTGAAAGTGAAAAACGTTTCGTAACTTTACGCTTAACAGCGAAAGGTATGCGTATTATCGATAAAAAAGGCATCGATGCAGTATTAGCTGACATCCGTGCTCGTGGCGAAAAAATCTAAGGAGTAACCCATGGCAGCAAAAGGCAATCGTGAGAAAATCCGTTTAGTTTCTACTGCAGAAACAGGTCACTTCTACACAACAGATAAAAACAAACGTAATATGCCAGAAAAAATGGAAATCAAAAAATTTGATCCAGTTGTGCGTAAACACGTTATCTACAAAGAAGCAAAAATCAAATAATTTGCTTTTGAGTTTTAAAAACCCAGCCTTAGTGCTGGGTTTTTTTGTAACAATTTTTTACAAAAAAGCTTCCCTTTTTATAAAAAAAGGGTACTATTGCCCGACTTAAATCAGCCTAGATTTAAGTAACAAAATTTGTTTCCAACCTATCCAATTCTTTCGGAATTTAGGGCAAAAACAAAAAAGCTGAAACGCTTTTTTTAATAAGTAGCGAGTCAAATGCCCCATGGCATCTTATCTTTCAGGATAAGAAAGCTTAGGCTTCCCGCAAGGCACCCGACTTATTTTTTTAACCTCTTATAGAAGGTCTATTCCAAAAATGACAAATACTCCTGTAAATCCAATTAACCAAGCTACCAACGCATACTACTTAGAGCGTCAAGACGCAATGGAATCTAATGTGCGTAGTTATCCACGTAAATTGCCTTTAGCTATCGCAAAAGCGCAAGGCTGTTGGGTAACTGATGTTGAAGGTAATGAATACCTAGACTTCTTAGCAGGTGCAGGAACTTTAGCTTTAGGGCACAACCATCCAAAAATCATTCAAGCAATTCAAGATGTATTAGCAAGCGGTTTACCATTACATACTCTTGATTTAACTACTCCATTAAAAGATGCTTTCTCTGAAGAGTTATTATCATTCTTCCCGAAAGATAAATACTGCTTACAATTCACAGGCCCATCAGGTGCAGATGCGAACGAAGCAGCAATCAAATTAGCAAAAACCTTTACTGGTCGTGGTAATGTAATCGCGTTCTCTGGTGGTTTCCACGGTATGACGCACGGTGCATTATCATTAACAGGTAACTTAAGCGCGAAAAACAAGGTACAAAACTTAATGGCGGGAGTGCAATTTATGCCATACCCACACGAATATCGTTGCCCATTAGGTTTAGGCGGTGAAGCAGGTGCAGACGCATTAACTTACTACTTCGAAAACTTTATCGAAGATGTGGAAAGCGGCGTAGTAAAACCAGCAGCAGTTATCTTAGAAGCAATCCAAGGTGAAGGTGGTGTGGTTCCAGCACCAATCAAATTCTTACAAAAAATCCGTGAAGTAACTCAAAAACACGGCATTTTAATGATCGTAGATGAAGTACAAGCGGGTTTCTGTCGTTCAGGTAAAATGTTTGCGTTCGAACACGCAGGTATCGAGCCAGATATCGTGGTAATGTCTAAAGCAATCGGTGGTAGCTTACCACTTGCAGTATTAGCAATTAAGAAAGAGTTCGACGCATGGTTACCAGCAGGTCACACAGGCACATTCCGTGGCAACCAATTAGCAATGGCAACAGGTTACACAGCATTAAAAATGATGCGTGAAGAAAATCTTGCGCAAAATGCTCACGATCGTGGTGAATACTTATCAAACGCAATCAAAGAGTTAGCGAAAGAGTACTCATGCATTGGTCATGTTCGTGGTCGCGGTTTAATGATGGGTATCGAAATTGTTGATGAGCGCAAACCGGCTAACCGCATGGGTTCATTCCCTGAAGATGGCGAATTAGCGGCAGCAATCCAAAAAGCATGTTTCAACAATAAATTATTGTTAGAACGTGGTGGCCGTGGCGGTAACGTAGTTCGCGTACTTTGTGCTGTAAACATCAGCCAAGCAGAATGTGAAGAGATGGTAAAACGCCTCACTAAATCTGTTGCGGAAGCGGTTAAGGCTGTGCGCGGGTAAGAAATCTTTTTAAAATCCTGTAGGTCGGGCATTTATGCCCGACACATGAAGCAATTAATTTTATTCGTCGGGCATAAATGCCCGACCTACTTAATAATGCTTGAAATAATTCTACAATTTATACTTGAATGCTTTTCAAAAGTGATATTTAAGCGTTACCGGAAACTCTTATTTATTCTGACAGCTATATTTGCTTCAGTAAGTTTCTTTTGCTTATTTTCCAATGAAGCATTGTGGTTAAAAGTGATTATTTCGCTATTTATTGGGTATGCAGTAAGTATCGTTTTATTGCTGTTATTTTATGGGATTGAAAAGTTTATTCATTATTTATCACGTAAATAAATATAAAATGTTTATTAAAACGTAGGGGCGGGTCCTGTGCCCGCCCTTTGTTTTATTCAAAGGATATAACAATGGTCGATTTTGCAAAACATAAACAAGCGCTATTTTGTAACGATCCGCAATCTATCGCGGACTACGAAAGTGCAATGAATCAAGCGGTGCAAGCGGTAAGTGCTTGGTTAAAAAATGAAAAAATGTACACGGGTGGCAGCATTAAACAGCTTCGCTCAAAAATTGCCTTCAACCCAACTGAACAAGGTGTTGGCGTTCATGAGTCACTCAAACACTTAGTCGATATCTTTTTAAACCCAAGTTTAAAAGTACATCACCCACATTCATTAGCGCACTTACACTGTCCGACTATGGTTACCAGCCAAATTGCCGAAGTGTTAATTAACGCAACCAATCAATCAATGGACTCTTGGGACCAAAGCCCTGCAGGTTCATTAATGGAAGTGCAGTTAATCGATTGGTTACGTCAAAAAGTCGGCTATGGTGAAGGTACAGCAGGTGTATTCACTTCAGGCGGTACCCAATCAAACTTAATGGGTGTATTACTAGCACGTGACTGGGCGATTGCAAAAAACTGGAAAAATGAAGACGGTTCTGAATGGTCAGTACAGCGTGATGGTATCCCAGCTGACGCAATGAAAAAAGTGAAAGTGGTGTGTTCTGAAAACGCTCACTTCTCTGTGCAAAAAAACATGGCAATGATGGGGATGGGTTTCCAATCGGTAGTTACTGTTCCATCAAATGCCAATGCGCAAATGGACGTTGTGGCATTAGAGAAAACTTTAGCCGATTTAACTGCTGAAGGTAAAATTGTGGCTTGTGTGGTAGCAACAGCAGGTACTACAGATGCAGGCGCTATCGATCCATTAAAAGAGATCCGTGAAATCACCAATAAATATGGTGCATGGATGCACGTGGATGCAGCTTGGGGCGGTGCGTTACTATTATCAAAAGATTTCCGTCACTTCTTAGACGGTATCGAATTAACTGACTCAATCACGTTAGACTTCCACAAACACTTCTTCCAAAGTATCTCTTGTGGTGCATTCTTATTAAAAGATGAAGCAAACTATCGCTTTATCGACTATAAAGCGGACTACTTAAACTCAGAGTACGACGAAGAGCACGGTGTACCAAACTTAGTGGCGAAATCATTACAGACCACACGTCGTTTTGATGCGTTAAAATTATGGTTCACTATCGAAGCATTAGGCGAACAGCTTTACGCTTCAATGATCGACCACGGCGTACACTTAACTCGCCAAGTGGCAGACTACATCAAAGCAACAGATAGTTTAGAATTATTAGTTGAGCCACAATTCGCATCAGTGCTATTCCGTGTCGTTCCGGCTGGCTACCCAGCAGAATTTGTGGATAGCTTAAACCAAAATATTGCAGATGAATTATTTGCACGTGGTGAAGCAAATATCGGTGTAACGAAAGTGGGCAACAATCAATCATTGAAGATGACCACATTAAGCCCAATCGCTACTCTTGAGAATGTGAAAGCATTATTAGCGCAAGTATTAGCAGAAAGCGACCGCATTAAAGATGCGATTGCAAAAGGCGAATACACACCTGCGATTGATTAATTTGCTCAATTCGCAAGATATTGAATAAAAACGACCGCTTGAGAAATACAAGCGGTCGTTTTGTTTTAGAAATCTAACAATTCAGCTTTAATGCCCAACGCAATCGCAATTTTCTCACGTGTTGCTTTGCGAAGGCTTTTAGCATTTTCGTGTTGTGAATAAGCAGATTGACTGATACCTAAGCGGTTCGCAACTTCGGCTTGGGTTAAACCTAAATATTCTCGCCATGCTTTAAGAGCAGAATATTGTTTATCGAAGAAGAGATCTACCACTTCACTTGGCACCCCATCCTCTAAAGAGATAGGTCGCTGTTTAAGTTGAGCTTGATATTCGTTATAAGGAATAACCACAAAAGCAGGCAAGCCACGTTGATCATGAATAATCTGATAATTAGTATGTGTTCTCATCGCGTTTTTTCACCTCTTCAATAGACACAATATTAATTGTTTCATTATAGCCATAGTTAAAGAATACTCGATAATTGCCGACTCGTAGCCGATAATCATATTGATGATTAGTTAATGCTTTTACATTTTGGCAATAAGGGAATTCTTTTAACGTATTACATTTCTCACGAATTCTCTGTTGTTCAGGAATCTTTGCGAGCTGTTTAATGGCTTTGGGTTTGAAAATAAGTTTATTCATTGTAATAACCTTATAAATTCATAAGTATCTTATAATTTAATTATGTGAAATACAAGCGTATCAAGAAGTCTGCCAAGACTTTTTATAAGATTAAGAAATATTATGCAAAATATAAAATTTCATTCTTCGACGAAGATCACAAAAAAATGCCTATTTTTTGCATTTTAGCTTGATTTATTCTCAATATTTGCTTTAATGCTTGCCCGATTTTTAATTTAAAGAAACAGAGCAGATAGAGGCATATTATGGCAGCAAGTTTTAGCGTAGATCGTCGTTATTTCGATGACAAAAATTACCCACGTGGTTTCTCTCGTCACGGTGATTACACAATCCGTGAATCACAAACTTTAGAACAGTTTGGTCAAGCGTGTTTAGCGTTAGAAAACGGTGACCGTGCGCCAGTAACTGCTGAAGAAGAGCAATTTGTAGCGGTAATGAAAGGCGACAAAATTGCAGAAACTTTCTTAGAAAAAACTTGGGTTAAATACCGTAGCTTAACGAGCACAACAAAACGTATTTACACACTTTCAGGTGATGTAAGCGGTAGCGAATTAAGTGGTGATGACTCAGAGTAATCTGAATGTGTGAGAAGGCTTGTAAAAGCCTTTTCTTTTTTTGGAAATCCCCCCTAGCCCCCCTTTTTCAAAGGAGGGAATTTACTAAAATAATTATGACTTTACCAATCAACCAATACCCTGATTTACTTGCAAAAAAATCTGCAAATCTAACCGCTTTACTAGCCCCCTTCTCTGCCCCAGAGCTTGAAGTCTTTGCATCAGAAACAAGCCATTTCCGTATGCGTGCGGAATTCCGTGTTTGGCATCAAGATGGCGATCTTTATCATATTATGTTTGATAAAGAGACTAAAGAACGTTACCGAGTCGATCAATTCCCTATCGCAAGCCAACTAATTAACCGTATGATGACGGTTATCCTAGCGGAAATTAAAGGTAATGAGTTGCTTACTAAGAAATTGTTCCAGATTGACTATCTAAGCACTTTAAGCGGTCAAATTGCGGTTTCTATGCTTTATCATAAAAAGCTAACGGATGAATGGGTTGAACAAGCTAAATTGCTTAAACAGCGTTTGACAGGTTATGGCTTTGATGTACAGCTGATCGGTCGTGCAACGAAGCAAAAAATTGCCTTAGATAACGATTTTGTCGAAGAAGTGCTGAAAGTTGATGGCAAAAATTATATCTATCGCCAAGTGGAAAACAGCTTTACTCAACCAAACGGTAAGATGAATATTAAAATGCTTGAGTGGGCAAGAAGCTGTACGGCTAATAGCGAAGGGGATTTACTTGAGCTTTATTGTGGTAATGGCAACTTCTCCATTGCCCTTGCGAGTAATTTCCGCAAAGTGTTAGCCACTGAAATTTCAAAATCATCGGTAGAATCAGCGCAATACAATATTGAGAAAAATGGTGTTGATAACTTGCAGATTATCCGTATGTCAGCGGAAGAGTTTACTCAAGCGCTCAACGGTGTGCGTGAGTTCTATCGCTTACGTGGCGTGGATTTAAAACAGTATGATTGCAATACCATTTTTGTTGATCCACCACGAGCAGGTTTGGACCAAGCAACCTTAGATATGGTGCAAGGCTACGAACGTATTTTATATATTTCGTGTAATCCACACACTCTAGCGGATAATTTACAACAATTAAGCAAAACACACCGTATTGAACGTTGTGCGCTATTCGATCAATTCCCTTATACGGATCACATCGAAAGCGGTGTTTGGTTGATTAGAAAATAAGATTTATGGCGAAAAATAAGCCGTTTGTGAAATTAAACACATTTTGTGCTTGACCTAAACGGCTGTTATCTATATTATTTCGCCTGTTTTCAGCGGAGGAATGGCAGAGCGGTTGAATGCACCGGTCTTGAAAACCGGCAAGGGTTAACGCCCTTCATGAGTTCGAATCTCATTTCCTCCGCCACTTAATTTATAACCTGTTGATATTGTTATCAGCAGGTTTTCTCTCTCTAAAGTGAGAGAAAATACAATCTAATTTGAAAAATGTTTTCAACCTCGGAGGAATGGCAGAGCGGTTGAATGCACCGGTCTTGAAAACCGGCGAGGGTTAACGCCCTCCGTGAGTTCGAATCTCACTTCCTCCGCCACTTATTTTAAGCCCACTGATTTTCAGTGGGTTTTTTATCATCTAATCCTTTCTAAATTGCTCAATTATTGTTAGAATCGGTTTCTATATATCTCATATTCCTTATATTTCATATTGATATGTTTAAAAAGATCTTATTATCCAGTATTGCATTTACATTAGTTGCTTGTAGCTCGGAATCACAGCCAGATTATTTCCCTGGTGAATTTGCCAATGCCGACTACATATTATCTGAAACCGACGCACAACGTTGGGCACAGGCTAGTCGCCAAGTAGAGCAGTGTATTTATCCGAATTTAACTCGTATCCAATATGAACATTTTGCGAAAGAAGATGCCTATATTTATTCGCAATACGTCTATTTTTATCCACTAGAAGATATTATTGGCGAGCAATATGTGAAAATAATCCAAGATGACGAAAAATCAATGGGTTATGCGACTTATTTATATAAAAAAGTCAAAGCGGATAAAGTTAAAGCACTCGATAGCGAACAATGTCAGACCTTGCGTAACAAAGCAAAAGATGACTTGGCGGTCGTCAAAGGGCAGTATAAGAGTGGAATGGTTGAAGATGCTAAAACCGACAAAATCACAAACAGTGATGGTGTTGCAACGGGACAAAATAAATTCTTCTTCGATATTATAAAGTGGGGCGCAGCCTTACTATTGTAGTTTCAAGCGGTTTGATTTCAGAAAAGTTTTGCAAATTTTCGGCATAATCAAACCGCTTAATTATATCTAAAATTTAAACAGCAAACGGTTGCTTTTTATTTATATCAACTATTTGATTATTAAGCATTTTATTTCTTTTCATTTTAAGATAGGCTAGCATAACTTCCTATCAAATCATTTAAGGACACTATTATGACAACTTTTATCTCTGTTGCTCAAAATTGGTTAAACCAAGACCCAGATGCTGAAACTCGTGCGGAGTTAGCAGCAATTATTGAACAAGCACAAGCTGGTGATGAAAAAGCAAATGCTGAATTAGCAAACCGCTTCGCTGACCGTTTACAATTTGGTACAGCAGGTTTGCGTGGTCCATTGCAGGCTGGTTCAATGGGTATGAACCGCGTATTAGTTGCACAAGCAGCAGGTGGTTTAGCGGACTACTTAAAAACTTACGACAAAGAGCCTTCAATCGTAATTGGTTACGACGGCCGTAAAAACTCAGATGTATTCGCACGAGATACTGCAGAAATTATGGCGGGTGCAGGTATTAAAGCGCTTTTATTACCACGTAAATTACCAACTCCAGTATTAGCTTATGCAATCAAACATTTTGATGCGACAGCGGGTGTAATGGTAACAGCGAGCCACAATCCACCGCAAGATAACGGTTATAAAGTGTATTTAGGTAAAGCGAATGGCGGCGGCCAAATCGTTTCACCTGCAGATAAAGATATTGCGGCATTAATCGACAAAGTAGCAGCAGGTAATATCAACGACTTACCTCGTAGCCAAGACTTCACAGTATTAGATGATGAAGTAGTCAATGCCTATATCGACATTACTGCAGCATTAGCAAAAGAGCCACAAGCGGATATCAACTACGTTTATACCGCAATGCACGGTGTAGGTTATGAAGTATTAAGCAAAACTTTAGCAAAAGCAGGTTTACCACAACCGCATTTAGTGACAGAACAAATTCAGCCAGACGGCACTTTCCCAACAGTAAACTTCCCTAATCCAGAAGAGAAAGGCGCATTAGATTTAGCAATCAAATTAGCGAAAGAGAAGAATGCTGAATTTATCATTGCAAACGACCCAGATGCAGACCGTTTAGCGGTAGCTGTGCCAGATGCAGAAGGCAACTGGAAACCTCTACACGGTAATGTGATCGGCTGTTTCTTAGGTTGGTATTTAGCAAAACAAAACCAAGGTAAACAAGGTGTATTAGCTTGCTCATTAGTATCTTCCCCAGCATTAGCAGAAATCGCGAAGAAATACGGTTTCAGCTCAGAAGAAACTTTAACAGGCTTTAAATATATCGGTAAAGTAGATGGCTTAGTATTCGGTTTTGAAGAAGCATTAGGTTACTTAGTTGACCCTAACAAAGTACGTGATAAAGACGGTATTTCAGCGGCTATCGCATTCTTAGATTTAGTACGTAACTTGAAGAAACAGGGTAAAACATTAGCAGACTACGCTGATGAATTTACTAAAGAGTTCGGTGCTTATGTAAGTGGCCAAATCTCAATCCGTGTGGATGATTTAGCTGAAATCGGTAAATTAATGACTGCACTACGCAACAACCCGCCAAGCGAAATCGGTGGCTTTAAAGTAGCACAGTTCTTAGACCATACCAAAACAGATCGCCAAAGCGATATTTTAGTCTTTGTTCTTGAAAACGGCAGCCGCTTAATCGCACGCCCTTCAGGCACAGAACCTAAGATCAAATTCTACTTAGATGCAAAGGGCACAGATCCAAAAGATGCCGACCAAGTATTAGCGCAATTTGATGAGAGTGTAAGAAATATCCTTCGTCAAGAAGCGTATGGCAAGCAGGATTGTTAATTTAGATTAACTCTCTAACTCTAAAGCTGGCGCGAGCGTCCCGCTCGTGCCAAAAAGAAAGCCAGCTTACTTCTTTGATTTTTTAGAGGTAAGTTGGCTTTTGAGTATTCATTATAATAGAAATAATATCACCATATAAAAACTCTTTTTTATTCCATTATATGTTTTTTTGACTCATTTATAATATCACTAGTAAAACTTTTTTTCCTATGAGAATCCTTACGATCCTCCTCTGGTAGCTTATTTAACTCACGTTTAATAATATCACTAGCTATTTCACAAACCTTTAGCATACTATCATTATCTAATAAAATTTTGTGTATTTTATTACAATAGTCAGACATTTTTTTACTACTAGGGTTTGGATACATAAAACCAGAAATTATGATACGTATCACTAAAAGCAAATGATATTTTAATTTAAATTTCTTTATATAGCCTAATTTATAATCCTTGTTTTTTAATAGCTTTTCAATTTTATGTAATGTAAAACTACTAATATAATACATATCTAGGTTATGTGTATTATTAAAGATTTTCCCTTTATTTGCTTTTAGTAGTTCACCATAATATCTATGCGTGCTATGAGGTGCATTTAAAAACATCGAAATAAAAGCATTTATTTGAGCAGCCAAAGTGATGACTTTTTCTTTTGGGATTGGGGGTATAACATTATCATATTGATTACTACGTCTAGCATAATATATCCTTTCATCCTTAGAGTAAGAGTTAAAATACTCTTCTAATCTTCTATGATAAGGTTCTAAAGATGTAAATGCCTCAATTTTTACTTCAGTTTGTCTATTAGTCGCCTTAGTTATTTGATTTGCAACCTCATAATTATCTGTTACTATAAGTTTTATTGGTATAGATGCATTCTTATTCTGTTCAAGATAGCCCTTATTATAAAAAATAACATGGCTTGTTTGACAACCATTGACTATTTGAAAATCACTTATAATAAATTTATCCCCGATTATCTCTATAGATTTTGCAACAATAGTAACTCCATTATTTAATATAGCGAACTTATCCTGTTCTTTGTTATTAATAATAGTGTCTTTTATCTCATTATTAACAGAGTTTTCACCTAAAAAATCCCTAACATTATCATAAAATAAATTCCTCTGTATATTTCCATCTGAATCTTGTATTAATTTTATATATTCAGTGAGAGGAATTACACCTATGTATGACTCTTTTACTCCAGATATTGATGGTAGAACAGTTCTCTTTTCAAAGATAATCTCTTTCTCTACCTTATTTTTTATTTCTCTATAGTAATCTCCTAATTTATCAGCATCAATCGGAATAAATTCTACTTTACTAAATATTCCTAACTTTTCTAAGTCTTGCTTTTCTTGTTCAGCTCGACCTAAAACATTTTTATCATCATTCCATATACCAGTTGTAACGTAATACATTTGACAAATAGGCTTACCTCTAAAGTCTAATGAATTCTCATAAATAAAATCTTTCAATTTTCTATAATCTTTTATATTTTCATTAAATTTTAATGATGGTTTTTCTCTAAAGAAATCCTTTACACCAAAAATGAACGTACCTATTTTCTCTGATTCAAATTTAGGTGAGGTTTTTGCTTGTATAAATATAAATTTAACTTCTAGCTTATTGTAATATTGCTTAAAGTCCTTAATTTCATCAATATCAGATATTAAATGATCATTAACTATTATAGCTAAACCATCAATTCCGGTATCTTCTCCCCCGCCTATATTCATACTTTCTATTTTTTCAAAGTCTGTTGAGAAAGCCTCTGGATGAATTTTAGATATAATGCAATAATTAACAAACATTTCAAATAGTTCTGCTTCATTGGAAATAGTAACTCCATAATCTTTCTTGAACCCTTCATTCATATACCCTGAGATAATTCTATTTTCCATATGTACTCCTCTTTAATTTATATAATTATTAAATAATTTCACTCTTTTTAAATGGTTAACCCGGCTCCATTTTGTCTTCATATCTAATTTGAAAATACGTTTGAGCCACTCTTGTTCTCTCAAAGAAAAACGGACAATAACCACTCATTATTATCCGCTTTTTTAATCAAATTTTCAGTGATCTACATCACACTATTTCAACGCCACTCTCGCATTTCTAAACAATCTCATCCATGCTCCATCCTCTGTCCAGTCTTCTGGATACCAAGAGTTGCTTACCGCACGGTATACACGCTCTGGGTGTGGCATCATAATGGCGACACGTCCGCCTAGGTTGGAAATTGCAGTGATGCCGTTTACTGAGCCATTCGGGTTGGCTGGGTAAACTTCCGTTGGGTTACCGTTGTTATCAATATATTGTGCAACAACTAAGTTTTGTTGTTGTAAACCTGCGAGCTGATCTGCCGATTTAAACTCAACTTGTCCTTCACCATGAGATACGGCGATTGGCATATGTGAACCTGCCATATCTTTAAACCATAATGAGTTAGTGTCATTGATTTTCACTAAGCCTACACGAGCTTCAAAGCGCTCTGATTTATTACGTACAAAGCGTGGCCAGTTTTCTGTGCCCGGAATGATTTCCGCAAGGTTTGAAACCATTTGGCAACCATTACATACCCCTAATGCAAGGGTATTTGGATTTGCAAAGAATTGGCTGAATTGATCGCGTAACATTGGGTTGAATAGGATCGATTTAGCCCAGCCGCCACCTGCGCCAAGTACATCACCGTAAGAGAAACCACCACACGCCACTAATGCGTTAAAGTCAGCAAGATTACGGCGACCTGCCATTAAGTCCGACATATGCACGTCAATTGCATTAAAACCTGCACGGTCGAAGGCTGCCGCCATTTCATAATGGCTGTTTACGCCCTGTTCACGCAGAATTGCGATCGTCGGTTTTGCACCACGGTTGATAAATGGTGCGGTAATATCTTCGTTTACATCATAAGTTAAGAGCGCAGATAAACCTTTGTTATTTGGATCTTTCTTGGTTTCGAACTCTTGGTCTGCACACTCTGGGTTATCACGTAGGCGTTGCATTTGGTGAGTTAATTCCGCCCAAATTCCACGTAGTTCAGAACGTTTTTCGTTAAGTAGTACTTGAGTACCACGGCGAATTTCAAATTGCTCGCCAGCCACTACTGCACCTACTTCTTTCACAATGCCGAGTAAGTTATGCTCTGCTAATACCGCGCGCACATTGGTTAATTCACTGTCCGCAATTTGAATTACTGCACCTAATTCTTCGTTGAATAACACAGCTAAGTCGTTGTCGCCTAATGCGCTGATATCCACTTGAACACCGCAATTACCCGCAAATGCCATTTCTGCAAGGGTTGTGATTAGACCACCGTCCGAGCGGTCATGGTATGCCAGTAATTTTTGTTGGCTAACTAAGGCTTGCATTGCGTTGTAGAAGTTTTTCAAGGTTTCTACATTAACCACGTCTGCAGGTTTGTCGCCTAATTGTTTATAAACTTGTGCTAATGCCGTTGCGCCTAAGCGGTTTTTACCTTCGCCTAAATCTAATAAAAGTAAGCGAGTTGCACCTTTGTCGGTACGTAATTGTGGGGTAACGGTTTTGCGTACGTCTTCCACACGAGCAAATGCCGAGATCACTAATGAAAGCGGAGCGGTAACAGTTTTTTGCTCACCATTTTCATTCCACGTGGTTTTCATCGACATGGAGTCTTTACCCACAGGAATGGTAATGTCTAAAGTTGGGCAAAGCTCTTCACCGACAGCTTTCACTGCTTCATACAAGCCCGCATCTTCACCTTCGTGACCTGCTGCAGACATCCAGTTTGCTGAAAGTTTAATACGCTTGATATCACCGATATCTGTTGCGGCGATATTAGTAATCGATTCTGCCACCGCTAAGCGAGCAGAAGCGCCGAAGTCCAATAATGCCACCGGCGCACGTTCGCCCATCGACATTGCTTCACCGTGGTAGCTATCTAAACTTGCGGTCGTCACTGCACAATCTGCCACAGGAATTTGCCATGGGCCGACCATCTGGTCACGCGCTACCATACCCGTTACAGAACGGTCGCCAATAGTGATTAAGAAGGTTTTTTCTGCCACTACAGGTAAGCGTAGAACACGATGTAGTGCTTCTTTTAATTGAATGCCATCTTGTGCAAGCGGTGAGTTTTGTACCGTTTTTGACGAAACATCACGGTGCATTTTCGGGGTTTTGCCGAGTAATACATTCATTGGTAAATCGATTGGATTATTACCAAAATGATCGTCTGAAAGGGTTAAATGTTTCTCTTCAATCGCCTCACCGATTACCGCATAAGGCGCACGCTCACGTTGGCAAAGCTGTTCGAATAATGGAAGCTTGTCTGCTGAAACCGCTAATACATAACGTTCTTGCGATTCGTTACACCAGATTTCCAATGGAGACATGCCTTTTTCATCACATAAGATTTTACGTAAATCGAATTTACCGCCACGATCACCGTCATGCACTAATTCTGGCATGGCATTTGATAAGCCGCCTGCGCCAACGTCATGGATAAATAGAATCGGGTTGTCGTCGCCCATCTGCCAACAACGGTCGATCACTTCTTGGCAACGGCGTTCCATTTCTGGGTTTTCGCGTTGTACTGAAGCAAAGTCTAAATCTTCTTTTGATTTACCTGAAGCCATTGAAGAGGCTGCACCACCGCCTAAGCCGATATTCATTGCAGGACCACCGAGCACGATTAATTTCGCCCCCACAGGGATTTCACCTTTTTGCACGTGCTCCGCACGGATATTACCGATACCGCCTGCAAGCATAATCGGTTTGTGATAACCACGTACTTCTTCACCCGCAAAGCTGTTAACTTTTTCTTCGTAAGTACGGAAGTAGCCTAATAACGCAGGGCGACCAAATTCGTTGTTAAATGCCGCACCGCCAAGTGGGCCTTCAATCATAATATCTAACGCAGAAGCAATACGGCTTGGTTTTGAAAGTGGGTTTTCCCACGGCTGTTCAAAGTTTGGAATCACAAGGTTAGATACGGAGAAGCCGGTTAAGCCTGCTTTTGGTTTTGCACCACGACCCGTTGCACCTTCATCACGAATTTCACCGCCCGAACCTGTTGCCGCCCCTGGGAATGGCGAGATTGCGGTTGGGTGATTGTGGGTTTCTACTTTCATTAAGATATGTGCATCTTCTTGGTGCGCACGGTATTGACCGTCTTGATCTGGGAACCAACGCCCCACCGTTGAACCTTCCATTACTGCCGCATTATCTTTATAGGCTGAAAGTACGAAATCCGGTGTTTTCTCAAAGGTGTTTTTAATCATTTTAAACAATGATTTTTCTTGTTTTTCACCGTCGATTGTCCAATCTGCATTAAAGATTTTATGGCGACAGTGTTCAGAGTTCGCCTGTGCAAACATATAGAGTTCGATATCGTTCGGGTTGCGGTTTAATGCGGTAAAGTTTTCCACTAAATAGTCGATTTCATCTTCCGCTAGGGCTAAACCTAATTCCACGTTTGCCACTTCTAACGCTTTACGACCACCATTTAATACATCAACTGTGGTAAATGGTTTTGGCTCATGTTGCGCAAAGAGTGAGTTTGCTTGCTCTTGGCTGTCTAGTACCGTTTCTAACATACGGTCGTGTAATAAGCCTTTGAGGGTTTCAATTTGAGCGTCTGTTGGTTGTTGGGTAAATTCAAAATAGTAAGCAAGACCGCGTTCGATACGGTTAACTGCTTTCAAGCCACAATTATGCGCAATATCCGTTGCTTTTGATGACCACGAAGAGATAGTCCCCACACGTGGTGTCACAATTAAGCAAAAACCAACAGGATCATGCTCCGCTAAAGTTGGGCCATAGTGAAGTAACTCTTGAAGTTTCTGGGTTTCTTCGTTAGCAAGCGGTTGGTTTAACTCAACAAAATGCACATACTCTGCATAAACAGACTTTACAGGCAATTGATTTTGTTGGAATTTTTGAGAAAGTTGATTTAAACGGAATTCAGATAAGGCAGGCGAGCCACGAAAGGTTTGTACGGTCATTTGCTTTGCTTCCATAGTTTAACAAAAATAGATTTCGAAGCATTATAACCGATTGCGCAAACGTTTGCATTTTAAAAATGTATTTGTAAATAATTCAATGACTATGCAAATTTTTGCTACAATCCAACCGCTTGTTTCTCTTCCAAAAGGAAAATTGTATGAAAACTTCAATCAAATTATCGTTTTTGGCATTAGCAATATTAGGTCTAACTGCTTGTGGTTCGAGCGGTGGTGCTGGTGGTAATGGAACTGCGCAAGATCAGAATCACCCGCCTGTTAATCCACCTGAAAATTCTCTTGTAGCTCCTCCCCCTATTTCTACAGAAATGGAGCAGTTAATTAAGCAGAAGAAAGTTATTGAGCCATATGTAGAAGAAGTTTTTGAGATTCCAACTTTTGATAATAAAGTGAGTCTTTTAGGTAAAGAATTTGGTCGAGAAGCGATCAGCCTGGATTTGTTTCCTCGTTATCAAGTTGTACAAACAGATTGGTCGGATACTTATAAAGCAGGTGAAAATAAGCTGATAGACAAGGGTTTTTTTCGAGTTTATAACCAGCTCTATTCTGGAACGGTGGGGGTTGCAATTCAAGAAAATATAGTTGAGGGACCGAATCCAGAAAGTTTAAAAAGTTGGCCTATTAACTATATGGTAGGGCTTATTGTAGGTGTGAATACAACACAACAACAATTACCCACAGCAGGTAGTGCTACTTATAAAGGAGTTGCATTTGATGAAACCACAAAAGGCGATCTCACTTACCATATTGATTTTGGCACAAAACAAGGTTCGGGGCAAATCACAGGTTTTGATAAATATGGTGTAATAGATCTTGAACAGGCGAGTATCAGTAATATTAAGAATAAAACTCCTGGATACAGAGAACGTTTCAATGATAATCAGCTGGGTATTGAAGGTAAAGCAACGAGCCAAATTAAAGTCGATAAAGATATTTTAGATGGCTATGAGCTACAACTCTTTGGCCCAAATGCAGAAGAAGTTGGTGGTTTTATCACAAGTAAAGAGAATGACAAAATATCAGAGTACGAAGATAAAGATGCTAAAATTGGCTTCGGTGGGACGAAGCAGTAATTTTCAAAAATATTTTATTTCTCTTCCAAAAGGAAAATTGTATGAAAATTTCAATCAAATTATCGTTTTTAACATTAGCAATGTTCGGTCTAGCTGCTTGTGGTTCGGGCGGTGGCTCAGGTGCTAGTTCTGATTCACCAATAAATAATGATAGTGGCTCTACACATATTTCAGAAAGCATGAAAGAATTGATTGCAAAGAAAAAAATCACAAATGGAGCTATTATCGAAACAGCAGAGGGGGTGACTGAAAATGGGAAATTTCTTATTGTAAATAGGACTTTTGGCACGGATGATTATGTTTCTCTAGATCTTTTTCCACAGAATAAAATAATTACTGAGAATTACATCAATACTTATACTGTGAATGGGAAAGAGGGAGTTGATAAAGGGTTTTGGCGAGTTTATAACCAGCTTTACTCAGGTGTCGTTGGAGATATGGAGTTTACCAAGGATGGTGAGGCTTTAGATGATAATTATGAGGTTCTAACCGTAAGTGGTGTTAATACAAAAACTTTGCCAGCAGGTGCGGCAATTTATAAAGGAGTTGCTTTTAATCAAGATCAACAAGGCTTGCTAACTTATAATGTGGATTTTGCTAATAAACAAGGATACGGGGAAATTACGGGCTTTGATCAATACGGAAAAATTACTCTTGAAAAAGGAAATATAGGTAACTTACACACACTCAATTCGAATGCTCAGTATACTTTTATTGAAGATGGACTTGGTATTCATGGTAAAAGTGTGAGTGAGAAGTCTGTTGATCAAAATGTTTTAAAACACTACGACTTACAGTTTTTTGGACCAAATGCTGAAGAAATTAGTGGAACAGTAAGTTATTCGCCTAATAAGAGTTATTACGATAGCGATAATGAGGGTATCGGCTTCGGTGGTAAAAAACAGTAAGATTTATCCTTTAAAGGACCGCTTGTAAATACTTTGCAAGCGGTCTTTTTTGTTTCTGTAAAATGCTGTTTGATATATATCAAATTATTTATCTGAGAGGGATTGCTTTTTAAAATAGAAAGTGCAAAATGTGCACACCATTTTTGATAATTATTTTAAAAATGGAATTAAATAAACTGTTACTTTTTTTCGGAATCAAAATTATGAATCTATTCGAACAAACAAACCCAAATCGTCGCCGCTATGGATTAGCGGTATTCGTTGGTATTATTGCAGGTATCATTTCTGCGTTCGTAAAATGGGGTGCGGAACATCCATTCCCACCACGTAGCCCAATCGATTTATTTACAGCAGCTTGTCCACAACCTGTATTAGATGCATTACAGTCTGGTGCATTAGCAATGGACGGCGCATTAGCACAATGTTCACGTGCGGTATTAAACCCACCAGCAGTGTTCTTACGTGACTACATCGGTATCGACCCTTACCAAACTGTTGCATTTATGTTTGCGGATCACCCATTCAACTCAATCGGTGTGACTCACATGATTTTCTCATTAGTGTTCGCAATTGGTTACTGCTTAGTAGCTGAAGTGTTCCCGAAAATCAAATTCTGGCAAGGTATCGGCGCTGGTATTATTGCTAACATCTGTGTTCACTACATCACATTCCCAGCATTAGGTTTAACACCACCAGTTGCAGAATGGCCTTTATATGAGCACATTTCTGAATTAGTTGGTCACATTTTCTGGTTCTGGACCATCGAGGTTATCCGTCGCGATTTACGTAACCGTATCTCGAAAGAACCTGATGCAGAAGTGCCATTAAACCAAGTTCGTTAATTTTAAGAAGAAAGCCGCAGTTGAAATTGCGGCTTTTTTGTATTTAGAAGCAAATTAAATTGTGATATAGATATGTTTCCTTCTGGTTATAATAAAAATCCTGAGTGATTATTCAGTTTTAGTAAATACTCTATTCATTTATTCACTCTTTATCTTTATTGGGAAAAGAGTAAACTATGCACAACTATTTCCTTTCAACTTTATAACGGAAGACCCAAATGAAAAACGTATTAGTATTAAAATCAAGTATTCTTGGTGCAAACTCTCAATCAGCTTTATTAAGTGATTATTTAGTTTCAAAATTATCAGTAAATATCACAACTCGTGATTTAGCAGAGCAACCATTACCTTATTTTAATGGAAATGCTGCGGCGGCAACTCGTGGCGAGCCACAAAATGAAGAGCAAAAAGCATTATTAGCGCTATCAAATGAATTAGTCGCTGAATTAAAAGCAACGGATGTTGTGGTAATTAATGCACCTATGTATAACTTTAGTGTACCAGCGCAATTAAAAAGCTATTTTGACTATGTGGCACGTGTTGGCGTTACTTTTAACTACACAGCTGAAGGCCCACAAGGTTTAGTTACAGGTAAGAAAGCGGTTGTTATTTTAACAACTGGCGGTATGCATAAAGATAGCCCAACAGATTTAGCAAAAAATTATGTTCAAGCATTCTTAGGTTTTATCGGTATCACTGATGTCGAATTTGTTTACGCAGAAGCATTAGGTTTTGGCCCTGAAGCTGTAGAAAAAGCACAAACAGCAGCGAAAGTTGAATTAGATCGTATTGCAAGCGCATTATAATTAAGTTGAATTAAATTAAACCTCTAGCCGAAAAGTTAGAGGTTTTTTGTTAAGAAATTTTGGGTAAGCCACCCGATCATCACAAGCGGTCTTTTTAGCTTGTTTTTTTGCAAAAAATCAGTATAATTCTTCCGCTTATTCTCTCTATTTCGAGAGATAAGTAGTCGCCCTCACCTCGAACGAGGGTTTTTCTTTTTACTATCGAAACTTTTAGAGGAAGGTTATGGTAACCATTCGTTTAACTCGTGGCGGAGCTAAAAAACGCCCATTCTATCAAATCGTGGTAGCGGACAGCCGTTCACCTCGTGACGGTCGCTTTATCGAGCGTATCGGTTTCTTCAACCCAATCGCTGCAGGCCAAGCTGAACGTTTACGTTTAGACTTAGCTAAAGTTGATGCATGGGTTGCTAAAGGTGCTTCACTTTCAGATCGTGTTGAAGCATTAGTGAAAGAAGCGCGTAAAGCTGCTTAATTTCCAAAATTATTAAATGTAGGTGAATATGAGCGAACAAGCTACACAACCAAAAATTGAAGTTGTCGGAAAATTAGGGTCAACCTATGGCATCCGTGGCTGGTTACGTCTTTATTCATCGACAGAATATTCAGAAAGCATTTTCGACTATCAGCCTTGGTTCTTAAAAATTAAAGGTCAATGGCAACCGGTTGAACTTGAAAGCTGGCGTTATCACAGCAATGATTTGATTGTGAAATTAGTCGGCACTGATGACCGTGAAGCGGCACAGCTATTAACTAACGTTGAAATCGGCGTGGATTTAGCAGTGTTTCCGGAATTGGAAGACGGGGATTATTACTGGCACGATTTAATCGGCTGCACAGTAGTGAACCTTGAAGGCTACACAATGGGCACAGTAACCGAAATGATGGAAACAGGTTCAAATGATGTGCTAGTGGTGCGTGCTAACAGCAAAGATGCTTTCGGCAAGCAAGAACGATTAATTCCGTTCTTATATGAACAAGTAGTTAAAAGAGTAGATCTCGCCACCAAAACAATTACGGTGGATTGGGACGCTGGTTTCTAACCTCAGGTATGCGGTTAGCTTTAGTAGTAGCATTATCGGCGAATTAATTGTATGTGGATTGGTATTATTTCACTTTTCCCCGAAATGTTTAAAGCAATTACCGAATTCGGGGTAACAGGTAGAGCAGTAAAACAAAATCTTTTGCAAATTCAGTGTTGGAATCCGCGTGATTTCACACATGATAAACATAAAACAGTGGATGATCGTCCTTATGGCGGTGGCCCTGGTATGTTAATGATGGTACAGCCGTTGCGTG
This sequence comes from Pasteurellaceae bacterium 15-036681, assembly GCA_002002485.1. Lineage (GTDB taxonomy): Bacteria > Pseudomonadota > Gammaproteobacteria > Enterobacterales > Pasteurellaceae. The sequence goes on along the minus strand of MQVI01000009.1, from coordinate 34,558 downwards.
ATGCAATTCATGCAGCTAAAGCGGCAGCCAAAGCAGAAGATGGTGTGGAAGCAAAGGTAATTTATCTTTCACCACAAGGGCGTAAGCTCGATCAACAAGGTGTGCAAACACTGGCTTCAAATCAAAAGCTGATTTTAATCTGTGGACGATATGAAGGGGTTGATGAGCGATTGATCCAGACTGAAGTTGATGAAGAATGGTCAATCGGGGATTACGTGCTAACAGGGGGGGAACTTCCCGCAATGACGTTAATTGACGCTGTTGCAAGGTTTGTCCCAGGGGTATTAGGCAAGCAGGCCTCAGCATTAGAAGACTCTTTCGCTGACGGTTTATTAGATTGTCCACACTATACCCGTCCTGAAGTTTTAGATGGTATGCCTGTACCGGATGTGCTGATGTCGGGTCACCACGAACAAATTCGTAAATGGCGTTTAGAACAATCGCTAGAACGAACGTGGTTAAGACGCCCTGAGCTATTGGATAGCCTAGCTCTGACTGACGAACAACGCGTGTTGTTAGCGAAAGTCAAAAAACAACACAAAATCAGTTAATTCTAGGACTTAATAGAAGGTTTTTAAAATGAGTAACATCATCAAACAAATCGAACAAGAACAGTTAAAATCAAACGTACCTAGCTTCCGTCCAGGTGACACATTAGAAGTTAAGGTATGGGTAGTAGAAGGTAGTAAAAGACGTCTGCAAGCGTTCGAAGGCGTGGTTATTGCAATTCGTAACCGTGGCTTGCATTCAGCATTTACCTTACGTAAAATCTCTAACGGCGTAGGCGTTGAGCGTGTATTCCAAACTCACTCACCAGTAGTTGACAGCATTTCTGTTAAACGTAAAGGTGCGGTACGTAAAGCTAAACTTTACTACTTACGTGAGCGTTCAGGTAAATCTGCACGTATCAAAGAGCGTCTTGGCGACTAATTCGCAAGGTTGCAATTTGTATTGCAAAACAAAGGCTTGGGGAAACCCAAGCCTTTTGTTGTTTGCCTGCTATAGAAAATCGTAGGGTGCGTGTAAACGCACCGATAAATCAATATGTTATACAAATGGTGCACCCTACAGTGATGTTTTATCTATGTACGAATATCCCAAATAAAACTTTTTTGATATTGCAGAATCTTTTGATCAGCAGTGAGAAATTGTAGATTTTCTTGTTCTGCTTGGCAGATAAGCAAGCGGTCGAAGGGATTGTTGTGGAGAAAAGGAAGTTTAGGTAGGGCAAAAGTATGCTTTAGGGAAATAGGTTGTTCGATAAAACCTTGCTCAATCAGCTCATTGGCAATCAGTTGCGGATCATAGGGAAAATCAGGCTTTTGCAAACTAGATTTTATTGCGATTTCCCAAATGCTAGCGGTGCTAAAATACAAAATATTATCTTCATTTAACAATAAATCTAAACTTCGTTTAGAAAAATGTTGGCGCTCATCAAGCAGAAACCAAAGTAAAACGTGTGTATCTAACAAGTATTTCATTCACTACTTTCTCCCTGTAATTAACTCAATATCTGATGACTCTTTGCCTTCAAATAGCTCGGCAATTTCTTGGGAATAGAGATCATCAAAGTTATCAGGTACACTAAATTTACCTTTTAATGTTCCCATTTTGCGTACCTTAGGTGTTTCAGTCAGTGGAATAATCTGCACTCTCGGCTTACCTGCCTTAGCAATAATAATTGGTTGTTTCGTTAATGCTACATCTTCTACAATACGTGAAAGATGTGTTTTCGCTTGATGAATATTGATGGTTTGAATAGCGGTTTCCATAGAAACTCCTTACTTGTTAGTTCACTCAGTTAGTTTAGTGTAGTGAAACTAAAAGGTCAATTAATAGTCGAATTACTTTGCCATAGTTGTGAATTCTGGCAACAAAAGAAATTTCATTTTTCGATGAAGATCACAAAAATAGTTTTGTAGGACCTCCAAATGCCCTTTACCCTTTCACATTCCTTGGCGGTAATCATTTTTTAGGCAGGTTGGATACTTGCACCCTGAGGGGAAATTATGCTATTTTGTTTCTATCTAATTATTTACTAATAATAACATTATGTTAGACACAATCCCTGCGGTACTTATTATTGACTTAGAGGTTAATCCAAAAACCAATCAGGTGTTTAAACTGGGCGCTTATCGACCTGATTTAGAGCTTGAATTTGAGAGTGGACAAATTCGGGGGTTGCCTAGCTTTCAGCAAGCACTTGCCGAAATGGAGACTAAGGGCTTAGTGGCTGGTGCTGAATTCTTGATGGGGCATAATTTTATTCATCACGATTTAACTTATCTATCCTCATTATTACCTAAACCAACTTGGCTAGATTTGCCTATTATTGATACTTTACGCTTATCCCCTCTTGCTTTTCCACAAAATCCCTATCATCGATTGATTAAAAATCACAAAATTATCTCTTCTGCTAAAAATTCTCCTGTCGCAGATTGCAAAGCTTGCTGGGAGCTTTTCCAAGATCAATGTGATGCTTTTGCGGCCAAAGATCCCAATGAATTAGCGATTTATAAATATCTGCTTGGTACTTTGCCGATAACTAGAAATGGACAAGTGATATTTGAATCAGCGACCTATAGCAAAAATGAAATTGTCCATTTGATAAAATTACTTCTAAAAGATTCTACATCTTCTCTTTCTAATGTTATCGATACTCCGCTTAAAGTTTGTCGCTCTCGCTTTTTGCAATTGGTCAAACAAGATATTGATAATCCAGAGATTTATATGGATCTTGCCTATGCACTTTCTTGGCTGACTGTCTCTGGTGGGCAATCTGTTCTAGCGCCTTGGGTACGAAACCAATTTCCAACGACAGCAAAATTGATCACAGAGCTACGAGATTATGACTGTGGGCAGCCGAATTGCCATTATTGTATGGATGTCTTAAATCCGATTGCACAGCTTAAACGCTATTTTGGACAAGGTGGGAAGATTAACTCTTTTAGGCCTGTGAAAGGAGTCGATGGAGGGCAAGAGATAATTGTTCGTTCTGGCATGAAAGGAGAGCATTTACTGGCAATCTTGCCTACAGGAGGTGGTAAATCTCTTTGTTTTCAGTTACCTGCTTTAAACCGTTATTATCGTAATGGCGGATTAACCATTGTCATCTCACCATTGCAGTCTTTAATGAAAGACCAAGTAGATAATCTTGTTAATCGAGGTGTACTTGGGGTTGCCACTCTGAATGGCATGTTATCAGTCACTGAACGAGCAGATGTACTTGATAAAGTTGCATTGGGAGACATTGGTATTTTGTTTATTGCGCCAGAGCAGTTTAGAAATACTAGTTTTATTAATGCTATTCAGCATCGTCAAATTAATGGTTGGGTATTTGATGAGGCTCATTGCTTATCTAAGTGGGGACATGATTTTCGTCCAGATTATCTTTATGCAGCGAAATTTATTAAAAAGCATCATTTAGAAAGGCAGAATGAAAATATTGCACCTATTAGCTGTTTTACAGCTACGGCGAAACCAGATGTTTTAAGAGATATTACTGAACATTTTCGTGATGAAGTTGGAATTGAATTTAAACAATTTATAGGGGATAACGAGCGTGTTAATTTGTCCTACGAAGTTTTAGAAACGGCTAGTAACCAAAAATATAATCGCATCCACGAATTACTTCATAGGGAGTTGTATAACCAATCTGGTGGTGCAGTGATCTTTGTAGCGAGAAAGCGTAGTGCTGAGCAATATGCTGATTATCTCAAAACGAGAGGCTGGGCGTGTGAGCATTTTCATGCAGGATTAGCCGCAAACACGAAAGCGGATATTCAAGAGCGCTTTATTCAAGGTGAATTAAAGGTAATTGTTGCGACTAATGCGTTTGGAATGGGGGTTGATAAATCGGATGTTCGTTTAGTTATTCATGCCGAAATCACAGGCTCTCTAGAAAATTATTTGCAGGAGGCTGGACGTGCAGGGCGAGATCAAAAAGATGCTAAATGTATTCTTTTATTCGATAGCCAAGATGTGGATACTCAATTTAGCTTAAATCGCCATTCACAATTAGAACTAAGAGATCTCGATCAAATTTGGAAGAAATTAGGGCGTTTACATCATTCTGCGACGTTACATAGTGAGGAGGAATTTCCCCAACTGGTGATTACTGGAGGAGAGATTTTACGTGATACTGAAGCCTATATGAGTTTTGATAGTGATGATATGCAAGCAGATACTAAAGTGAAAGCTGCTTTGGCTTGGCTAGAGCGTGCGAATTTACTTGAAAGAGTTGAGAATCAGACATGTATATTCCCATCTCGTTCGGGAAATATCACTTTAGAGCAAGCTATCAATAAGATTAAAAAGGCAAATTTAGGACGGCGTAAAGAAGATTTGTATCGTGTTGTTACTGAGTTAGTTTATGCTGCTCCTAATGATGAGCCACTCAATACAGATTCTTTAGCAAAAGCGACCGCTTGTAGTTTTACGGAATTACGAGGTATTCTGAAATCATTGGAGGAACTTGGAGTACTTGTAAATGATACTCGTATGACTATCAATTTACGTACTGATAATAGCCGTCCATCTGAAAAGCGTTTGGTTAAAGTATTGGAATGGGAAAAACAATTGTGGCAGTTATTGAGAACGGAAATTCCTGATGCTGCGCTACAAATTTGGCAGAATTTAGCCCTTTCGGCAGTGTGTCAGAAGATGCGTGAAAATTACAACCAAGAGCTTATTCCAGCTGATATTAAATTATTACTCCAATCTATTTCTTATGATAAAGCGTCAGCGAAAAAAGGTAGTAGTGGTAGCCTTGAGATAAATGATTCAGGTAATGATCTACTTCGAGTGCGCTTTAAATATGCTAATGAAAGCTGGGATGATCTTGAAGAACGTGCCGTTCTGCGTCATCAAATTTGTTCGCTGCTCTTACCTTTTTTGGTTCAGAAAACAGCTGGCGTGCGGAGTAAAGATGCAATTGTCGAAACGAGTTTTGGGGAGTTAAGGCAGCTTATTGATGATGATTTAGCTCTTGCAGCCTTGATCCCTATAAGCGAGCGAGAGCGGTATTTGAAACAAGCACTACTGTTTTTGCACAAACAAGATGTTATTAAACTTAACCACGGTATGACGATTTTACGTCACTCAATGACACTAAAATTAAATCCTAAGGCATTGCAGGAGCAGAAAAGATATGTGCGAGACGATTATCAGCACTTACAGATATTTTATAAAGAGAAAAAGTTCCAAATTCATGTAATGCATGAATATGCCATAAAGGCGTTACAAAGTATTAGTCAAGCATGGGAAATGGTTGGCGATTACTTTACGCGTGAGGAGAAAGAGTTTAAACATAAATGGTTTAGAGGTCGCTTTGCAGAGTTAGAAGAATCAGTCTCTAATGAAACTTTGAAAAAGATAACGAGTAATTTGAATTCCCAACAAAAAGCGATTGTAATAGATAAAAGCGATCAAAATCGCTTAATTTTAGCTGGGCCAGGTTCAGGAAAAACTCGTGTTATTGTGCATCGTGTTGCCTATTTGTTACGTGTTCAGCATACTGATCCAAGTTCAATCATTGTACTTGCCTTTAATCGCCTAGCTGCTAGAGAAATTAAGCGTAGGTTGTTTGACTTAGTGGGTAATATTGCATCAGCCGTGACAGTTTTAACTTATGATGGAATGGCTATGCGCTTACTGGGCGTTCGCTATGACGCGCAACTAGAAGAGTCTCAGAAAACGGATGATATTTTTAAACATTGGTGTGAGCAAGCTACTCAGATGCTCACAACAGGTCTAACAACCAATGCGGAAGAGGATGATGATCGAGACAGAATTATGGCTGGTTTCCGTTATATTCTTGTTGATGAATACCAAGATATTAGTGAACATCATTATAATCTTGTGTCTGCATTGGCCGGTCGACAAGCGGATGATTTGTCTAAACTTACTATTATTGCAGTAGGGGATGACGATCAAAATATTTACGCATTTAATGGCAGTAGTAATCAATATATTCAACGTTTTCAGCAGGATTATAATGTTGAAGTACCTGATTATTTAACTTATAACTATCGCAGTAGTCCTTATATTATCGAGGCTGCTAATAGCGTGATTCAAAATATGCCACAGCGCTTGAAAGCAGAGCAAGCAATAACGGTTAATCCTGAGCGTAAAAATATGGCTATGGGAGGTATCTGGCAACAGCAAGATAGTGAGCGACAAGGGAAAGTTCGAGTAATAAAATTGCCAGCCACTTTTTCTACTCAACAGCGTAATAACTATCAAGCTCAGGCGGTTATGCAAGAGATTGATAGACTGAGAGCTTGTGCTGATATGAAGTATAATGATATTGCGATTCTCGCAAGGGATAATATAGCACTAAAAACAGTACAGGCGTGGTGTGAATTAAATCATATTGCTTATTTTCTTGCTAAAGATAAGAAAAATAAGATTCGTTTGAGTAGTATGCGTGAATTTGTGCATTTGGTCGAAGATCTTAATCGAATTCCTCAGTGGAAAGCTCACGCATTTATGCAGCTTTTGACAATGAGAGAAGTGGGGGAGAAATGGCAAGGCTATTTTGAAGAAATAAAACAGGATTTTATTCAAGACTATGGCATAACAGAAGAAAATAAAGAAGAACAGCTATTTACTCATGTCGCATTAAAAGAATGGCTTTATCAATATGTAGCAGATAGCACAGATATTCGCTCAAAAGGCATATTTTTGGGTACAGTTCATTCTGCCAAAGGTTTAGAGTTTAAGCATGTTTTTGTTCTCGATGGGCATTGGCAAAGTGCAGATGAAGCAGAGCAACGTTTATATTATGTAGCAATGACTCGAGCGATAGAGACACTTACTCTTGTACAAAGTGGGAACAATCATCTCTGGATTTCAAGATTAGCGGAGGATATCGATACGGTTCAAGTAGTGAATTTGAGAGAAGAACCAGAATTAGATACAGAATATCGAGTGCTAGCATTATCGGAATTAGATATTGGATTTTGTGCACGCAGTTATCAAAAACCGCCTGTGTTAACAGAAGAAATTTTGACTCGTTTAACATTGATTAGTCAGCTTAAAGTGGGGGATTCATTGCAAATTCGCACCAATGGTTCAGCTTATGAATTTTGTCGAGATGGCGTTGCTATTGCGCGTAGTTCAAATAAAGCGGATCTACCCCCTTACTCAAATAAGATTACAGCAATGGTCTCAGAGTTCTATGTACGCTATAAAGAACAAGAAAATGAAGCATTTAGAGATCGTTATCCTGAGAAAATTAACCGTTGGGCGGTAGTTATTCCACAGTTGATTATTGATCGGTGAGGTGAGTTTTTCTTTTAGGGGAATTATAGTGGGCAAGAATGCGAAATCATGTAACACTTGCACAAACAAATATTTGCATTTACTACTCTCTCCCTTTGGGAGAGAGACCGCAAAAATTGCGTTCAGCAATTTTGGCAGAGAGAGGGCAACAAGCGGTGATATTTTATAAATATTCTGCACATTACCCTCTCCCTGACCTACGGTGCTGAACGCACCTCCGGTCTGTCCCTCTCCCAGAGGGAGAGGGTATAAATAAAGCTTGTACAACTACATAATACCGCGATCTACTGCTGTATATACTTCTGATAATTCAACTGTAACCACTGTAATCCCACTACAGCAACAGCATTATCGATTTTTCCTTCGACTACCCATTGATAAGCTTGCTCACGGCTTACAACATGAACGAGAATATCTTCGCCTTCCTCTTCTAAACCATACACACCACCTACTTGTGAGCTATCTACTAAACCTAAGAATAGGTGTAAACGTTCTACTGCACCAGCTGGGCTATCCCAAAAACTTAATGCATGTTCAACATTTTCAACGGTTAATCCTGCTTCTTCATAACTTTCACGGATCGCAACATTTTCAGGGGTTTCACCTTCATCAACCATACCGGCAATTAGCTCGATTAACCACGGTGATTGATCGCTATTGGGGTTATAAGCGCCGATGCGTACTTGTTCAATGAGTACCACATTATCACGAACAGGGTCATAAGCAATAAGTGCGGAGGCTTGGCCTTTAATCATTAATTCTCGAGTGACAATATCACTCATTCCACCTTTAAATAATTTGTGGCGGAAGTGCATTTTCTTCATAGTGAAATGGCCTTTATAGACGATTTCTTCTTTGACCATTTCTAAGTCTTGTTGATTAAACTGTAGGATTTGATTCATATATTCCTCTTAATTCACTTGGTAAATAATCGGTGAAAACTGACCGCTTGTTTGATAGTTATTGTTTTTCCATTGCTGTAATGTTGGTGCTAATAACCCAGATTCTGGCTGTTCGATAAAGTAAGCTAAATAAAACGGCAGTTGATGATAAAAGTATAATTTACCTTTAGGAGCATAGGCGGTTTTTATAAGTAACCTACTTGGAGAATGTGCTACTTCTGAGAGTTTCACAATACCAACACCCTGTGATTTTAGCACCGCCTCACGTAAGCACCAACTTAAATAAAAACGATGCGGTAGTGTAGATAAAACAGAATGAGAGGCAAGCTCTTTAATCTCTTGTTCATCTGCATAATAGTTTAATAAATCAAGGTATCTGCGAGTTTTTTGTGGATGTTCTATATCGATCCCTGTTGCTATTTTAGGCTGGCAAACGGTAAGGATTATAGCAACCCAATCACCAGAATGGCTGATATTAAAATCGATTTGAGGATGATCAACATAAGGGCGACCGCTTGCCGTTTTGTGAATTTGATTGAGTAGGGTAGTATCGAGATTATGTCTTTCGAATAGTTGATGCAGTAAAAAATGCGCCATTCGACGACTTTTCCACTTGCTTAACTGGCGTGTAGATAATTCATCAATCGTTTTATTTTCTGGTTTAGCATAATGATGAAATTGCTCTGGGAGTGGTTCATCATTATGAGCGAAAAGAATTTCAACAATCGGTAAAGTTGGCATAGTTATCTATTTTTTTGTTTTACAAAAACAGTCATTTAAGTGGTCGTCCACCAAGCCCATAGATTGCATAAATGCATAGCAAGTTGTTTCGCCGACAAAGGCAAAGCCTTTTTTCTTCAATGCTTTGGACATGGCGATAGAGGTTGGTGTTTTACTTGGTAGATTATCAAAGTTTGGCATATTGTTGATTTGAGGTTTATGATCGACAAATGCCCAAATAAATTGGCTAAAGTCTTCCCCATTAGCTTGCATTACTAAATAGGCTTTAGCATTTTTGATGATCGCCTCAAGCTTTTTACGATGGCGGATCAAACCTTTATTTTCCATTAAACGGTCAAGATCGCTTTCAGTCATGTGAGCGATTTTTTCAGGATCAAATTGATGAAAAGCTTCTCGATAGTTTTCGCGTTTTTTTAGAACAGTAATCCATGAAAGCCCTGCCTGCTGTCCTTCAAGACAGATTTTTTCGAATAGTTTACGGCTGTCGTATTCAGGTTTACCCCATTCGGTATCGTGATAGTCGATATAAATTTGGCTATCGCCAGCCCAGCTACAACGTGTAATCATCGTTTGTTCCTACTTAATTATTTTCCATGAATTTGCTGTTTTGATTAAACGAATTTTATTATCTTTTGAGAGATAGCCTCCTTTCACCACATCTAATATTGTGTTTTCAGGTATGTCGAGGGCAAAGATTTCTGCTTGTTGCTTATCTTCAGATAGCAGTACATATGCTGATAACGTGTGATTTGTGGGATCGGTTAATTTAATATCCGCAATTTCAAACAGTTTTACACAAGTTTGTTTTAGAAATGAATAGCTTTGATTAGCTGACGTGCAACCGTGAAGGTCTTTACTGTTCTCGTTAATTGATGATGTTTGGGTGTGAGTACAAGCGGTAAGAATAAGCGCTAATATTGCAGAACTAAGAGGTTTTTTCATAGTGTATCCTTAATCCTTATCGCACCGTATGGTGCGATAAGGTGGTTACAGTGGAAATGTTATTGTCTTGGTAAATAGCGAGCTGGGTCAACAGACTTACCTTGGTAACGAATTTCAAAGTGAAGTTTATTACTGTTGGTGCCTGTGCTACCTAAAGTCGCAATAGTTTGACCAGCTTTAACATTATCTTGCTCTTTTACTTTAATGCTGTCGTTATGCGCATAAGCACTTAAGAAATCATCGTTATGTTTGATGATGATTAAGTTACCATAGCCTTGTAATGCATTGCCTGCATATACAACACGACCTGCTGCAGCTGCTTTAACTGCTTGGCCCTTAGTGCCAGAAATGTCTAAACCTTTATTCCCACCTTCAGCTGATGAGAAGCCCGAGATCACGCGACCTTGTGTTGGCCATTGCCAGCTAATTGATGACGCAGGTGCTGCGTTCTGACTTGAGCTTGTTGTCGCACGAACACCACTGCTTGCTGTTGTTGCAGTGATAGTTGGTGTACTGCTAGTTGTAGCTTTAACTGTTGGTGCAGATGCTGTTGATGCGGTTACAGCTGTAACTGCAGAAGTAGCAGATGGTGAAGTGCTTGCTCCAGCTTTCACAGGGCCTGTTACAGTACCATCGGAACCATACGTTGTACCATTACCTGCATCAACATAAGCAACTTGTGGTTCAACAGGGACTTCGACAGTCTCTTGTACTTGAACCGTTTTAGTTTCTTTCTGTGGTTGATTTACTTTTAATTTTTGGCCAACTCGTAATTGATAAGGTTCGTTCATATTATTTAAGGCAGCGATTTCTTTCACATCTTTACCTGCAATATAAGCAATTAAGAACATGGTATCGCCTTTGCGAACGGTATAAGTTTCTCCATTATAGAAACCTTTATCGATTTGGCTATAAATCGGTGCATTATTTTGATCGCGTGGGATCTCAAAATTTTGATTTGCCTTTTGGGCTGGTTTATCCACTTGCACCGTTTTAGTTACTGTGCGAGTGACAGTTTTAGTTGTTGGTTGTGGTGCTGGTGGAAATTCTGTAGCCGCAGGCTTTGTTACTGGCGTTGTAACAGGCGTAGTTACAGGAGTAACTGGCTGTGGTGCTGAATAAGTTGGTGTTGTCATGCTGCTAGGCATCGGAGTGCTCTGCACATCTGTTTGCCAGCCATAGCTGTTATCCATTGCTCCTGTGCCTGCCACAGGTTGCATTACACCTGGGGATAAATCTGCACCATTTGCATCGACAACCGGAGCGGGTGGAGATGAGCTACAAGCAGCAAGAACTAATGCCGTTAATGGAAGAAGTAAAAATGATTTTTTCATGATGATCCTGAATGAAAATTTTAATACAAAAAGAGAAAGTCGCCAGCTATATGCACAACTCTCTCTTTTCGTCAGTATGATAAATTATCGTACACGTAAGCTCTGACCAACACGTAATTGATATGGTTGGCTTAAGTTATTTAATGATGCAATTTGGCTTACACTCGTGCCAGTTAAGAACGAGATTAAGTACACAGTATCACTTTTACCTACTGTATAGGTACTATCTGTGTAGCAACCTTTTTGCATTTGGCTATAGATAGGAGTGTTATTGGTATCGCGTACTACTTGACAGTTACCTACAGTTTCCGCATTACCATAGCTTGTTGCTGGTTGGCTGTATACTGGCTGTGGTTGTGGTGCAGTATAAGTTGGCTGTGAGTAAGTCGGCTGTGAGTAAGTCGGTTGCTGATAAGTTGGTGTTGTCATTGATGCTGGCATTGATGTTGATTGAACATCTGTTTGCCATGCAGTATTAGCATCTGAAACGTCTGCAGTTGTTGTCTCTGTATTTGTACAAGCTGCTAAAGCAAATGCAGCAACTACAGGTAATAACATAAATTTTTTCATAATAAATATCCTTCTATTTCAATAAGGTGTAGATTATATAGGCAATAACAGCGAGTGCTACTGTTCCCCAACCAATAAGTTCAATTGAGCGACGGATTTTGTCCGCATATTTTTCTCCGCCCCATGCAGAAAGTTTTGCTACTAAATAAAAGCGCGCAAAGCGAGAAACTGCTGCGGTGATGACAAAAGGTAAAAATGCCATCTGCATTACGCCGGCACAGATTGTAAACACTTTATAAGGAATTGGCGAGAACCCAGCAAGAAAAACTATGTAAACGCCCCATTCTTCAAACCAACTCATCGCTTTATCAAAGTTTGCTTGCATTCCCCAACTTGCAATAATCTCTTTTACCCAATCAAAAGCAAAATAACCAATCGCATAACCAATAATACCGCCGAGTACTGAGGCAATGGTGGTATAAATCGCATAGCGAGTTGCCATCTGTGGTTTACTCATCGACATTGGTATTAACATCACATCTGGCGGAATTGGGAAGAAAATTGCTTCAATAAAACTCACAAAACTCAACCAAAAGGCAGCAAATTTGTGTTTTGACCACGCCATTGTTTTGTCATAAATTGTGCCAAATAGTTTCATTAGAATACCTCATTTAGCTTGGAGATTGACTGATGTGCTGTCATGTCTGCTTGAACAGGCGTGATTGAGACAAACCCATTGTTTATTGCATAAAAATCAGTTCCCTCTTTGTCATCAACAGGCTTGCCGTTAGTACCAATCCAATAGACTGTAGAATGGCGCGGATCTTGCTGTTTAACAATCTCAGCCGCTGGTGAACGTGAACCTAGACGAGTAATTTTAACACCTTTTAATTCACTATAGGGTAAATTTGGTACATTGACATTTAATACTTGATTAGCAGGAATAATGTTCTCTTTTACTTTTGGTAGTAGATCAAGTACCACTTGTGCAGCAGTATCAAAATGGCAATCGCCAATCAGGTAATTCAAACCATTTGGTCCAACTAAAGAGACTGCGATAGAGGGTAAAGGTAAATAACGGCCTTCCAATGCAGCCGCAACTGTGCCGGAATAAACCACGTCATCACCTAAATTTGCACCATGATTAATACCAGATACCACGAGGTCAAATGACGTATCCAGCAGACCATTTAAGGCTAGATGCACACAATCTGCAGGTGTTCCTGCAATTACGGTATAGTCGCCATTTTCAAATTTATGCACTCGTAATGGATCAACGAGAGTTAAACAACTTGAAGCGGCACTGCGGTTACGATCGGGTGCAACGATAGTTACATTATGTCCTGCATCACGTAATGCATTCGCTAAAAATTGGATACCTGAGGCATGGAAGCCATCATCATTACTGACTAAAATATTCATTTTATTCTTCTTCACTTAATTGAATTAATTCACGCACTAAAGCTGTTGCATAGCTTCCCGAATCTAGGTAGAAATGCAGACGCAAACCGTCAGACTCAAAATCCCAGCTAAAGTTTTGTGGTTTACAAAACATTGGGCGACGAGCACTATTCATTCGTTCTTGTTTCATTAAATTCAGCAATTGCTGCTGTTGTGCAACGATATTCTGCTCATATTCTGAAACTGTCTGTTCCAAAGAATTCTCACCAACTAACGCTGCGGTAAGCAAAATATCTCGCTCAGCTAAGCGTTGGTTTAGCTCGGTTAATTCTTCGGTTTGTGCTACAAACCAGCTATTTGAACCAGCTAATTGTACAATGTCATTTGCGATCACTTGCTGAGTCAAGCCACGTTGAATACGATCTGAAACCACTAAGTTAAAAATTTCACTACGTGCTGCGGATAAATAAAAACTGCGTTTTTTGCGATCTTTTACCTTAATCTCACCGCTTGCCCAGCGTTGTGCTTGAGTCAGATTATGTCCATCGCGCCCAAAACGTTGTTCGGTAAAATAATTAGGAAATCCACCTACTTGTATTTGCTTTAAACGCGAGGTGAGATCGTCACTTGGCGTTACGTCTCTCAATAAAATTTCAAAATGGTTACCAGTCAAACTGCCCACGCGAATTTTGCGATTGTGACGAGTTACCTCTAAAATTTCTACACCTTCTAATTCAAATTGAGAAAAATCAGGTGTTTCTTTGCCTGCAAGGTGCAAGCAAAACCACTGTTCTGTGATTGCATGGCGATCTTTAAGCCCTGCGTAACTCATATTTTTTGCTGAGATACCTGCAAAATCTGCTAATTTCTCTCCAACAAAAAGGGTATTAGCATTAGTTTTACGTACTTTTAATGCCACAAATTCACCTTCACCACTGATCTCGTAGCCAAGTTCTTCTTTTACAATAAAGTCCTTAAATTCAGCTTTTAATCGCCCTGTTTGTTGTGGTTCACCAAACAGATAGTTTAATTTTTGCATTGCCAATCCTTAATAAAAAAGGCACTCGAAAGTGCCTTTTTGGTCATTTACTCGATTTACCAATTATACCCTAATTTTAGTGATGCATACTTCTGTTTTGTAATTTGGTTGCCGTCCATCAAACCTAAACTCAAGCGAGTGTTGAAATGGCTGAATTGAGCTGCTAAAGCAAATTCATGGTTAAAATAGCGCCCAAATTGTTGATTTAATTCACGTCCATTAGAACTAAGCTTTAGTTGTTTATGGCTAGCATCTACATAGTAGCTAGAAAAACTTGGGGTGATTATTGCAGTCCCCACTTGTAAATTTTTAGCTAATTTTAAACCAGCATTGTAGGCTACAAAGTTAATCGACTGGATTTCAATTTGAGCTTGATCGAGCTGATATTGTACGCCAGCTAAACGGTAATATTTCGCCCCCATAGATGGCTGAATTTCTACACCATTTAAATCCCAATCTTTGCCAAGATTCAATCCGAAAGCGGTAAGATTACGCTTAAATTTTGCTTGTTTTCCTTCGACATTTAACGTGGTTTTAGCATTCGCAAAACTAGCATCTAAAGTCGCAAACCAGCCCTGTTCTGTTTGCCCTTTGAGATAAAGAGATGCCATAACCAAGTTATTTTTAGCAGTGGCTTTATCGCTAAATTCATTATCCGAGCGAGAATTTGCAAGGCTAAATCCCAATCTAAAATTGCTATTTAATGCTTTTTCCACCCCAATTTGAGTTAAATTGGTATTCTGTTTGAACTGACGGAAATAATCCGATTGATGCTGGCTTTGCTGATATTCACTATTTGCCCATACTTCCCAATCCGTTGTTTTATGAGCGAGCAATTGGCGGTCTAAGTTTCGTCCAATTTGTAGCAGTGCATTTGCTTGGGCAGAAAGCTCCGATAGAGCGCTATTTGCATACACGCTAATACCATCACGCTGTTTAACAAGTTGCTCAATCTTATTATTTTTAGTTACTGCTGTTGCAGCTGTTACCGCTGAGCTATTTTCATTCTCAAACATTTCCGCCAAAATTGCATTGAGCTCCTCATTGCTGACAAAGTCTTTGATTTTCAACAACGCATTGGTTTCATCATTACGAGCATTTTGTGCAATAGTACGAAGTTCCATTAAGGTTGCTTGAGCTATATTTAATGCAGCACGAGCTTGCTCTATCGCAGCTTGATCGCCAGTTTGTTTAGCATTTACTAATGCTTGTTCTGCCGAATGATAAGTTTGCTGTGCCTCATTTACTGAACGCTCCAATTGATCAGCAAGCTCTGATTTATAGAAGAAATCATTCACAAGCTCACGGCTTGCAGAAATTTCAATCGCATCACGGCAAAGCTCTGCACTATACTCTTTTAAACATAGCATTTCAGCATAGCGTTTTTTATCCTGTGGAGAAGCTAATACTAACTGATAAGATAAATCAGACACTTGATTGGTTAAGTTAGCAGCCTGCGCTTTCGCTTGATTTAATGCGCTTTCCACTTGAGAAAAATCATTGTTTGCTTGTTCGGCAGTTGAACGAGCTTGGTCCGCTTGCTGTTTTGCATTGTCCAAAGCGGCTTGATAAGGTGCGACATAACTCGCTTTACGTGCTTTGGTCCAAATCCAACGTTTTTGGGCGTAAGCATTTTGTTCATCAAATTGACGTTGTGCCTCTGCAAGGGCTGCAACGCTACTTGCATGAGCCTGATTAGCTTGCTGCTGCATTTGTTGCTTTTGCTCAAAAGACTGAGTTAAAGCGGTCAGTTGTTGATTAACATTTGCCAAATCATACTGAGCTTGTGTTAAAGCATTTTCGATTTCACTTGCGGTTCTGAGATTGTCAATTAATTGACGCTGTTTGCTCAAATCATCACGAGTTGCTGTCGCATTTGCTACCTTATCGCGTGCTTGCTGTAATGCCGTTTGAGCAAGATGAAATGCATTGTTTGCCACATCGAAATTACTTGTCGCTCCTGTTAGCTGCTGTTGAGCTACTTCTAATGCTTGTTGTGCAGAGAGTAAATATTCTGATTTGCGATAGCGAGTCCAAAACCAGCGAGAATTTACGTATGCAGTATCTTCATCTAATTTACGTTGTGCATTACTCACATTTGTATTGACTTGATTTAATTCCTGCTCTGCACGCTCTTTTTCAGCAAGACGAGCCTCAAAGGCTTGATTTACGCTTGCCATTTCTTGATTGTAACGATTCAGCGTATTTTGCGCCTCATCCAATGCATTTTGGATAGAATCAGCAGTGATCGTTGGGCGAGTTTCTGCATCACGCAATGGACTATATAGGCGGAAATCATTATTTTGATTTGCCAAAATATAACGATATGTACCTAGATCCACATAACCATTTTCTAATGCCACAGTTACTTTATGCTGATCCTGTTGAGTATTTTTTAAAGTAAGCAGGCTTAATGGACTTACCGCATTTGGTTCACGCCCTGTATTTTTTAAAGCCAATAAAAATGCACCTTGAGCCACACCATTGACGGTTACATGGTCGCCTTGTTGTTCGGCAACATTTGCTAAATAGTTAAAACGCCCTATACCAGATAAATTGCCATCAATAACTAGTTTATTAAAGCGAGTAGGCAATGCACCGTTTTGGAATGCTTCATTAAGGGTAATTGTAGCTCCTGACGCTAGTGTTAATTGACCAACTTTACTATCACCAGTATTAATCCATTGCCCATGACGACTAATATTGATTTTTGCTTGTGGGTCAGCCTGTATCACGCCATAGAAATTAGCCTTACCTAAGTGTAATTCGCTTTGATTTGCTACAATTGCATTACCGCGAATTTGGGTTGTGGGTAATTGTGCAAAAGTATCTGCTGAAATAACCGCTTGCGCTTGACAGTTTGTCTTACCAGTGAAATCAGAATAGTGGCAAATAGTGCCTTTCTCTTGTTCAAAACCAAGATACTGTTTCGAAGTATTGCGGCTAATAAAGTTACTATTAACCTGTGTTACATTACGCCCAATAAAGAGATTCGCATCGTTATTGGTGATTAAAGTTGTCGCATTAAATCTACGGTTAATCCAATCTTTTTCATCAATTACCTCTTGCCCTTTTAGATAGTCATAAGCGTGTGGAGTATGGCGACCAGATAGCAACAGATTACCACCTTCAACGGTAAAATCGCCATTAAGATTTAAACCACCGGTGATGTTATATACCGCTGAATCTTTGATAGTTGGGCTGTAACGAATATTCAATTGACCGTTATAGTAACCTTGACTATCTTCTCCAAAATAACCATTGTAGGTGTCATGAGCCACTTCTTGATTACGGCGATTAACCAGCATTTGAATGGCAGTGCGTTTATCACTTGATAAAAACTCCCAGTTGCCGTCACTATTTTGATCGAGCGGATAATAACCATTTGGGCTACCTTTCAGCATAAAGTAATCGGTGCGATTACGGCGATGATTATTCACATATTCATATAAGTCTTTGCCTGTTTCTGCCCATTTACCCCATTGAATATCACTCTCGGTAAAACTCTTACGTCCAGTTAGGGTAAGATTTGTGGCACCAGAACCGTTATTGACGATTTTGGCACCATCATCAATATTTTGGATACGACGAGCTTCATAGTTGTGTGAGTTTAAATTTAAGCGACCGCCACGATAGCCAAAATAGATATTATTTAAATCGACTTGTTGATTATCCATCAATGTGACAGTAGGTCGGCCACTTACGATCCCCAATTCCTTAAAAGCTTGTTTGTGACCTTGACTATCCGCACGTTGCTCAAGCACAACCGTTCCGTCGCCCACGCTGATCGAACCTTTATTCTCGCCTACGCCATTGACATGCAGATAGCCTTTACCTAATTTCGATAAGCGATCACCTTCTGGATTTTTAACTTGCCAATCAACTCGTTTGTTCTGTTCAACGACAATCCCTGCACCTTGCCAAGTTTGATTCGATTCAGGTTTAATGGCCACTCCTGCATTGATGTAAATTGCCCCTGCCCCTTGATTAATATTATCTTTTAAAATCAACGTGCTACGGTTACCTTCAATATGGAATGTTTTACCGTGATTTAGTGATGGTTTCGCTGTTTCCGAATCAGCACCAGAGGATTGAAGATCGGCTAAATCGACTTGATAGCTATTACCACTGTTATCACTAATTGAGCTCGTTTTGCCATTGGCTTTCCAAAGATACACATTGTCATGAATAGTATTTTGAATAGTTGCACCGATATCTTCTTGTTGCTTCTGGTGATTATATTCAGGACGAATGACCATCGTGCGATTACGTTCACCGTTATCTCCCCAATAGTTGCTGAGCACACTAAATAGCACCCAACGATTTTCCTGCTTATCCCACACAAAAATAGGCGAGCCACTGTCCCCTGGCATACCATAGGTTGCCATTGGTCCATAATGATTTTCATAAAGGCTACTACTTACATCAGCCAAGCCTGTATTAGTTTGCACTAGCTTTTGTGCGGCTCCCCCTGTGAGATAAGTATAAGAATTTGCTAAAGCAGTTTGTGCACCTTCTTTATCACGAATATGCTGTGCTCCAGCACCTAAACGTACAAAAGGTCCAAAACGGTTAGTGTCGAAATAAATATCATGTTTGAGATCAGTTGTATAAGTTCCTGCAGGCACTATCTCAGTGATCAATTTATGTAGGCGAGGAGTATGATAATCTTTGGGCGCATTGTTGTTATCAGGGTAATCGTTGCGATCAACTATTTGGTATTTAAAATTGTGTGCGTCTGCACGATGACCGCGATCGCCAAATTCAACACTACCATAGCCAGAGTTATGTTCAACACTCACAATATATTGAGGGGCAATGGCTGTGGCAATCGCATTTACACGCTCAGCGGCACTAAAATCAGGCATTTTTATCCCTGCCATCATTGTACCGATACTTTGCCCCTCTTTATTTTTAATATCAATATTAGTTGCACCAACGCTAAATACGCCCTTGTTTTCAGCAAAATCACGGAAATATTGGTAATTGATATCACTGCGTACCGTAGACGCATAGGAAGAAGTACCACACAATAAAACTAATGAGGCTAAAGAAGTTAGTTTGAACAGAGGTTGATTAGATAATGATTTCGACATGTTTTTTGTCTCACAATAATTACAAAATAGAAGAAACTTACTATTTGAATATATAAATACAAGAATCTTTACAATAATTTCCTTCTGTTTTAATAGTTATTAGACAAATTGATTTTTTTATGTGATCTAATCAGCCAGAGCATCAAAAAATGCATCATAATGATGTATATCTATCTTTATCATACTCAATTTAAGCAACCTTTTAGTCTTGCATTATCAAAAAAAAACGTGAATAGCTCAAAGCTACTCACGTTAAATACAAAGTTTAGAACATGCGTTAAAAACGCACAGCATTAATTGTTACTGACTACCAACTATAGCCAACTTTCAATGATGCAAAACGCTGTTTACCAAATTGGTTGCCGTCTAATAAACCAACTTTGGTTGCGACAGACCAGTTACCCACGCTGGTATTTAAACCTAATTCATGGCGGAAGTAACGACCAAATTGTTGGTTAAAGTTATGGTTATTCACATTGATTAACGCATTACCTTGTAAATTTTTATGGCTTGCATCCACATAGTAAGATGAAATTTCAGGCGTTAAGCTAATTGTACCTAAAGCCATTGTTTTACTTAATGATAAGCCTGCATTGTATGCCATTAAATCTACTGCTTGAGTTTTTACTTGCGCACCATCAAAGTTGTAGTTAGCCGCAGATAAATGGTTATAACGAGCACCGATAGAAGGTTTTAATTCAACCCCTAAAATATCCCATGCACGACCCACATTTACCCCCACAGAGCTAATGCTACGTTTAAAGCGAATATCGCTCGCAATTTCGTTACGCGCTTGACCATAACTTGCATCAACACCTACAAATACGCCATTTTCCCACGCTTTTTTACCATAAACGGTAAATAGAGTTAATTTTGCTTTGCCGTTGATATTGTCATCAAATTTATTATCCGCTTTTGAGTGAGAAAGAATCGCACCGATTTGTGTTTTTTCGCCCACAGCTTTTTCTACACCCAGTTGAGTGAGATTTAACTCTTGGCTATACAAGCGGTAGTTTTCCGATTCATTTTGCGTTTTTTGGTTTTCACCTTTAGTCCAAACACGCAAGCTATCTGTGCCTTGTTCACGAATAATTTGATCAACACCAGCACTCACTTGTAGCACTGAATTTACCTGTGCCGAAAGCTCAGAAACCGCTGTATTTGTATAACGGCTGGTAATGTCAGCTTGTGTTGGTTGAGCAGGTTTTTCTTCACTAACAGTGAACTCTGGTTTTGCTGGCTCGTAAAGCACTGTATCTGCTACACCTTCATTAATCTCATAGCTTGGTAATTTTACGGTTAATGGATCAATTTGAAAATGCAAATCTTCTAATGGTTCAGCAGTAACGCTTGTCCCTTTTGCTGTTTCCACAGGCATTTCAAATTCAGGTAGTGCTTCAGCAGTAACGCTTTCACCATTTTGAGCTTTTACAGGCATTTCAAACTCAGGTAATGCCTCAGCAGTTACGCCTTCGCCATTTTGGGTTTGGATTTTTTCTGCTTCAGGATTGTATAAGCGGAACACATTACCATCTTCAATTAGCTGGTAACGGTAAGCACCGAGATCAACCTCTTGATTAGTATTTGCTAAACTCACTGATAAATTGTTTTTTGAGCCATTTACCGTTAAGAGATCTAAACGTTGAGCTTGATCAACTTCTTGTCCACTGTTGCGAATATTAAGCTTGTGAGTACCGCTTGCCGTGCCGTTTACGACTACTTTATCGCCCACCAATTCTGCAATATTTACTGCATAGTTAAATAGACCATTACCCGATAAGTTACCAACAGTTAAGGTGTTATATGGGCTAGTACCATTTTTGTTTAGGGTAATTTGTGAACCTTCAGCAAGGGTTAAATTACCTACAGTGCTATTGCCGGTCATCACCCAGTGGCTTTGGTTGCTTAAACTCATTTGAGTTGTTGCTTCACCTTGAACTTGACCGACTAAATTTGCTTTCCCTAGTACTAAGCTGCTATTACCCGTTAAGATTGTATTACCCGTAATATTGGTTACAGGTACTGTTTTAGCCACTTCTTCAGTTAATGTTTGTACTTCGCAACTCATATTGCCAGTGTAGTCTGAACGAATACAAACAGGTGTTTTCTGATCAATAAAGCCTAAACTTAAGGTTGCATTATCTTTTGCGGTGAAGTTTGCATTTACTTCACTTACATTACGCCCAACATAAAGAGTCGCATTGTTGCTTGCGTTAATATTGGTTGCGTTAAAGCTACGGTTTAGCCAGTCATCATCATAAACCACATCTTTATTATTGGTCATATCATAAGCATGTGGCGTAGGACGACCAGAAAGCAATAATGTGCCACTTTCAGCGGTTAAGTTACCGTTTAAGTTTGTACCGCCTGAGATCATCAATAGATGATCTTTTTGTGGATTATAAGTGACGTTTAATTTGCCATTGGTTTTAGTTGAATCACTTTCACCAAAATGACCGTTATAAGCCGCTGTAGTTACTAGCTCGCTCTTATTCTGTTCTGCGATAACGTCATTTTTACGAGATGTAACAATATTTAACGCTTCTTGTTTATCGTGACTGATAAATTCCCAGTTATCGTTAGATGCACCGTGAGCAGGGAAGTAAGAACTATATCGGTTAGTTTTCGAAACAAAGTAACTTGTTTGCCCCCAACGGACATATTCATAAACATCTCCATCAGCTTGTCCCCATTCCTTCATCACTAAGTCATCATTTGTTATAGAAGGAATTTCTTTACGACCTGTAATAGTTACATTCGCTTCTTGAGTTGCATTATGGTTAACAATACGCGCACCATCATCCACATTTTGAATGTAGTTGAAAGTGAGATCATTACCATTTACATCTAAACGACCGCCACGATAGCCAAAGTAGATATTATTTGGATCAACTTGCTTGTTATCCGCTAATACTACTGTTGGGCGACCACTTACAATCCCGACTTCACTAAAGGCTTGTTTATTACCTGTGCTATCGGCTTGCTGATTTAGGATAACAGTACCATCACCTACACTGATGCTACCTTTATTTACACCAGTACCAGTGACATTAAGCGTACCTTCACCAATTTTTGATAAGCGATCCCCTTCTGGGTTATGTACTTGCCAGTTGACTGTTGAACCTTGAGCCACAGAAACGCCAGCACCTAACCAAGTTGTATTGGTAGTCGCACCTTTAACTGTTGAGCTTGTATTGAAATGTAATGCACCCGCACCTTGATTAATATCTGAATTTAAGGTGATTGTACTTTCAGCGCCTTCAATATAAACATTTTTACCGTTATTTAAAGAAGGGCGAGCTTGAGCAGTATCTGTACTAGCTAGAGATGGATCATAGGTACTTACATCAAGTTTGATACTGTTATCGCTATTGCTGATCGTGCTGCTGTTGGTGCCATTCATTGCCCAAGTAAAGTTTTGAGCTGTTGTTGGAGTTAATGTGCCAGCGGTATCTTCCACTTTTAGATTTGCGGTATATTGTGGACGATAAAGTAGATAGTTATTGTTTACGTCTGAAATTGTTACAATCGCGCCAGCATATACCCATTTCTTCTCAATACTATCCCAAGCATAAAGACCAGAGCCACTGTCGCCACCTTGAGTGAAAGAGACCATTGGGCCAAAATGTGTTGTATAGGCATTACCATTAAAGTTAATTGCACCAATCATTGACGTATATGGACGCATTGGTACCCCACCTGTTAAGTAAGGTCCAATTGCACTTACGGCTTCAATGGTACCATTTGGGTGTTCAATACGTTGACCGCCTGAACCTGCACGTAAATAGTAGGTATAACGCGATTCTTTGGTTCTATCGATATAAGCAAAACCGTCAATACCTGCTTCAGAGGTTTCGATTGGTGCAACTTCCGTCACTAATTTTGCTAAACGTGGCGTGTGATAGTCTTCGCTTAAATCTCTTGTTAAGGTTTCTCGTGGAATAGCTGTGCTACTATTGTTGAAGTAGTTATTACGATCCACTAAATTGTAGTCATAGTAATGTGCATCGGGATTAACACCCGCGTAACCAAATTGCACTAAACCGTAGCTTCCATTATGTTCCACACTATTTACATATTGTGGTTCAATTAATGTTGCGTAACCACCTGTACGGATAGTCGCACTGAAATCAAGCATAGGAATATTCGGCAACATAATGCCCACTTCCTTACCGTCTTTGTCATACACAGTAATATTAGTTGCACCAACGGTGAATTGACCTTTGTTTTCAGCTAAATCTCTGAAGTATTGGTAATCTACATCGCTACGAACGCGAGAAGCTTCAACGGATAAGCTTAGTAAGCTAGTTGCAACCACAGAGGCAGCTAGACTAACCTTAAAAATATTTTGTTGTTTAGTTGTTTTCTTCATACTTGATTATTTTTATAGTAAACACAATGGAAAAGGAGTGTATTTTAGCAATTAACCTATAAATTTGTGATAAAAATCATAAAATCTTTTGTAAAATTTGGTATAGTTTGCACCGCTTGTATTTTTATTTTTCACTCATCATAGGAGAAACTCAAATGGCACGTCGTCCACTCGTAATGGGTAACTGGAAATTAAACGGTAGCAAAGCATTCACTAAAGAATTAATTGCAGGTTTAAAAGCTGAATTAGCAGATGTTAAAGGTTGTGGTGTAGCAATCGCTCCACCAGTAATGTATCTTGCAGAGGCAGAAGCAGCATTAGCGAGCCAAGATGTGATCGCATTAGGTTCACAAAATGTGGATTTAAACACTAGCGGTGCATTTACTGGTGATATTTCAACTGAAATGTTAAAAGATTTTGGTGCAAAATATATCATTATCGGTCACTCAGAGCGTCGTACTTACCACAAAGAGAGCGATGAATTTATCGCGAAAAAATTTGCTGCATTAAAAACAGCAGGTTTAGTGCCGGTATTATGTATCGGTGAAACAGAAGCTGAAAACGAAGCGGGTCAAACTGAAGCAGTATGCGCACGTCAATTAGATGCAGTATTAAATACTTTAGGCGCAGAAGCATTTAACGGTGCAGTAATCGCTTATGAACCAGTTTGGGCAATCGGTACAGGTAAATCAGCAACTCCAGCGCAAGCGCAAGCAGTTCACGCGTTTATCCGTGGTCATATTGCAAAACAATCTCAAGCAGTGGCAGATCAAGTAATTATCCAATACGGCGGTTCTGTAAATGATGCGAATGCGGCAGAGTTATTCACTCAGCCAGATATCGATGGCGCATTAGTAGGCGGTGCATCATTAAAAGCACCAGCATTTGCGGTAATCGTAAAAGCAGCTGAAAAAGCAAAAGCATAATTAACTTTTTCCTCTCTCTCGCCTGCGGGAGAGAGAGTTTGAATGACGTTCAGTCATTCAAACAGAGAGAGGGCGATTATTTTTTCTTATTTTTGCTTGCAAACTACGCAAATAAATTAAAATTATAAAAAAAAGGTTGATCGAGCGCGTAAAATCAGTATGATATGCGCCTGTTACGCAACGTTAAGGGTCGTTAGCTCAGTCGGTAGAGCAGCGGACTTTTAATCCGTTGGTCGAAGGTTCGAATCCTTCACGACCCACCACTTAACTTCGCGTTCCTTTCTAAAGGGTCGTTAGCTCAGTCGGTAGAGCAGCGGACTTTTAATCCGTTGGTCGAAGGTTCGAATCCTTCACGACCCACCACTTTAGAACACTCCCTTTTGGGTCGTTAGCTCAGTCGGTAGAGCAGCGGACTTTTAATCCGTTGGTCGAAGGTTCGAATCCTTCACGACCCACCACTTTATTTCAAATCATTTGCAAAATTTTCTAAAAATCTAACTGGTTGTAATGGCTTTTTATTTGCTGTTGTAGTAAGGTTCACCCCGATTTTTATTCAATTCCAATTTATTCTATTTATGTTAAAAAAACTTCTTATTTCACTCGGTTTAGTTGGTGCAGTAACCGCTGGTGTTGGTTTTTATGCTTACCAAAAATTAAATGATTTAGCGATACACCCTTTAATGACAAAGGCAGATCAATTCTTTGTAGTCGAAAAAGGTACATCAAGTAAAAAATTAGCGACTCAATTAAAAGAAGAAGGCATTATTGATAGCCAAGATAGCGATTTATTACCTTATTTAATCCGTTTGCATCCTGAATTAAGTAACTTCAAGGCGGGCACTTATTCCCTTGATGGTTTAACTAATGTGCGTGAATTATTACAGCACTTAAATGGCGGTAAGGAAGTGCAGTTGAATGTACAATTTATTGAGGGTAGAACCTTTAAAGTATGGCGTGAGCAATTAAGCAAAGCGAACTATTTAAACCAAACCTTAGCCAGAAAATCTGAAGCAGAAATTGCGAACTTAATTGGCGCACCGAATGATAAATTAGAAGGCTGGCTTGCACCAGAAACCTATAGCTATGTGCCAAATTCAGATGATGTGGATGTGCTAAAACGTGCTTATCAGAAGCAGCAAAAAGATTTAGACTTAGCTTGGCAAAATCGAGCAGAAAACTTACCGCTTGCGAACCCGTATGAGATGCTGATTTTAGCTTCTATCGTAGAAAAAGAGACCGCAATTGCAGCAGAACGTCCACAAGTGGCATCGGTTTTTGTTAATCGCTTACGTGTTAAAATGCGTTTGCAGACAGACCCAACAGTCATTTATGGGATGGGCGAGCGTTATGATGGTAATATTCGTAAAAAAGACTTACAAGAAACTACTCCGTATAATACGTATATGATTGATGGTTTACCGCCAACGCCGATTGCAATGCCAAGTGAAGCTTCTCTTAAAGCAGTTTCACAACCTGATACAACACCATTCTTCTATTTTGTGGCGGATGGTACTGGTGGCCATAAATTTAGCCGTACTCTTGATGAACATAATCGTGCGGTGCGTGAGTGGATTCAAATCGAACGAAACAGAAAAAACGAGAATAAATAATGGTAGGAAAATTTATTGTCCTTGAAGGCTTAGAAGGCGCAGGTAAAAGTACCGCTCATCAAGTTGTATTAAATATCCTTAATCAAGCAGGGATTCATGATGTGGTAATGACCCGTGAACCAGGCGGCACGCCCTTAGCGGAAAAGTTACGTAAACTTATCAAACACGAAACCGAAGAACCTGTAACCGACAAAGCGGAATTATTAATGCTTTATGCGGCGCGTATTCAGCTTGTGGATAATGTGATTAAGCCCGCTTTAGCACAAGGGAAATGGGTGTTAGGTGATCGCCATGATATGTCTTCACAGGCGTATCAAGGGGGCGGTCGTCAAATTGATCGTCACTTAATGCAAGCGCTAAAAGATACCGTACTTGGCGACTTTGAACCTGATTTAACCATCTATTTAGATATTGATCCCGAACAGGGGTTAGCCCGTGCCCGTGGACGTGGTGAGTTGGATCGTATTGAGCAACAAAGTTTAGATTTTTTCCATCGCACCCGTCAGCGTTATTTAGAACTCACAGAAAACAATCCAAAAGCGATTATTATCAATGCAGGTCAGTCAATGGAAAAAGTGGCGGACGATATTAAGACAGCATTGGAAAATTGGTTGAAATAAGAAATCTTCTCAAAAATTTGTAGGGACACGCTGCGCGTGTCCGCGGACGTGGGCACCACGTCCCTACATTTAGGGGGAGATTTGTGAAAAGAACATATGAACACATTCTATCCTTGGCATACCCATACTTATACCCAACTCACCGAATCCTTTCTAAATGGGCGCGGTCATCACGCTTTGCTATTTAGAACCGAAGTTGGTTTAGGCACAAGCGAATTAATTCGCC
Organism: Pasteurellaceae bacterium 15-036681; assembly: GCA_002002485.1. Lineage (GTDB taxonomy): Bacteria > Pseudomonadota > Gammaproteobacteria > Enterobacterales > Pasteurellaceae. The sequence continues at coordinate 7,555 of MQVI01000009.1, read as the reverse complement.
ACTTTGCTCATTGGTTATTTTGCCAAAATCAGCAAGGTGAGCAGGCCTGTGGGCAGTGTAAAAGTTGTTTGTTGTGGCAGAGTGGCAATCACCCCGATTTTCATCTTATTGAATCGATCGACAATAAAGATATTGGGGTAGAGCAAATTCGAGATATGACGACTAAGCTACAAAATTTCGCTCAACAAGGGGGAAATTCGGTAGTTTATATTCACCAAGCGGAGCGAATGACTGAAGCGGCTGCCAATGCACTTCTCAAAAATCTTGAAGAGCCACATCAGAATGTCTATTTTCTGTTGGAAGCACCGCTGCAATCAGCAATGTTGGCAACTATTCAGAGCCGTTGCCAGTCGTGGTTAATCCACGCCCCTGATTTTTCTTTGGCATATCAATGGCTACAGCAACAGTTTCCGCACCTCGAGTTGAGCGAGTTAGAAACTGCATTGCGCCTTTGCCATAATCGACCACTGATTTGTAAAACTTTCTTAGAAAACGACCGCTTGCAGAACCGCAAAAATTTCTTGCGTACTTTCTGGCAGTTCTACAAAAACCGCGATGTGTTTTTACTATTTTCTACTTTTGATAAAGAGAAAGAGCAAGCTTTAGAGCAACTTGAATGGCTCGATAGCTTTTTTAATGACGCTCTTAAAGCCAAAATGGATATTGCAATTGGTTGGGTAAATCCTGATCTACAAAATGGGATTATTCCGTTCAGCCAAAGCTTATCTTCGCAAGCTCTGTTAAAAGGCCACCAAATTATTCAACAGACTCAACGAGATTTAGTTGAAGTGAATGCGGTAAATCAAGAATTGATGCTACTGAATTGTTTAACGAAGTTGGTGATGGAAGTGTTTGAGTAGAGTTGAATGATACGAGTCTATTCCGTTTGACAACCCTCCTTTGATCTCTAAAATATGAGAAAAGTTATTCATTCCAGAGATCGTTATGAGCCAGCCAATTCCTTTAATTCAAATTTTACCACCACAACTCGCGAACCAAATCGCAGCAGGGGAGGTGGTGGAGCGTCCGGCATCTGTAGTAAAAGAGCTTGTTGAAAATAGCTTAGATGCAGGAGCGAGCCAAATTCAAATTGATATTGAAAAGGGCGGAGCGCAGTTGATCCGCATCCGCGATAATGGCTGTGGGATCGGTAAACAGGATCTCGCCTTGGCATTAGCACGCCATGCAACGAGTAAGATTGCAACATTAGAAGATTTAGAAGCAATTTTAAGTTTAGGCTTTCGTGGCGAAGCATTAGCAAGTATCAGTTCAGTATCTCGTTTGACCCTGACATCTCGTCCTGAATATCAACCTGAAGCATGGCAGGCCTATGCACAAGGACGCGATATGGAAGTTGAGATTAAACCAGCATCGCATCCTGTTGGTACGACAATAGAAGTGGCAAATTTATTCTTCAACACCCCTGCGCGCCGTAAGTTTTTACGTACCGATAAAACCGAATTTGCTCATATTGATGAAGTGGTTCGCCGCATTGCTTTAGCGAAGCCGAGTGTAACTTTTATCTTAACTCATAATGATAAAAAGGTGCGTTATTACAAAGCGGTTGCTAATAATAGCGTGGAGCAGCAACAAAAACGTGTGGCGGCGATTTGTGGTGATGAGTTTATTCAAAATTCAGTTCATTTGGATTGGCAACACGATGATTTGCATCTTTATGGTTGGATTGGTTCGCCAAGATTAGCACGTAGTCAAAGTGATTTAAGTTACAGCTATGTCAATGGGCGCATGATGCGAGATAAAACCATCAATCATGCCATTCGCCAAGCTTATGGCGAGCATCTTCCAAAAGAGAGCTATCCTGCTTTTGTGCTGTTTTTGGATATTGATCCCAGCCACGTAGATGTTAATGTGCATCCAGCTAAACACGAAGTGCGTTTTCATCAAGGACGCTTGGTTCATGATTTTATTCATCAAGGCGTTCTAAATGCGTTAGAAGGGCAAGTTGATTTACCGCTTGTTGATAGTGATTTAGCCGAGCCAATGCCAAGCTATATGAAAGATACTAATCGTGCGGCTTCGGGTCAGAATATTTTTGCACAAACTTACAACGAGCGAGCTTCCTCAGGGCGATCATCAAACTGGGAACGACCAAGCTATGCAAGTTCAGAGCGAGTTACTAAGTCTGAACAGAAATGGTATGGCGAGTTATTAGCAACACCTTCAGAACCGACTTTTAGTAATAACAACCGGTCTGATTTTACGGATAATTTGCAAAATACAACGAAAATCGAACCGCTTGTTGAGTCTGTGATTCAGCAAGTTCCAGAAGTTTCAAGTCAATATTTGCAAGCATTGGCAGTCGTTCAACATAAAGCACTATTATTAAAACAGGGTGAAGAATTTTATCTTATTTCTCTGGAAAAATTAGCACGATTAAAACTCAAAGTGCAGCTACAAAAATCAGATAGTCAGGGTTTGCTGATTCCACTGAATCTCACGCTAGATGAAGCGCAAGCTATTGTTTGGCAGCAGTTGGAGCAAAGCTTGGTAATTTTAGGCTTTCAAATTCAACAAAAGCAGTGGCAGGGTAAAATCCGCCTAAGTTTGTTAAAAGTACCAAGTTGCTTGCGAGAGCAGAACCTGCAGCAGTTGATGTTTACTCTATTTAATCAGCAAGCGGTCGATTTAGCGGAGTTTTTTGCAAATCATGTGACTGTGCCAGAGCACTATTCTTTGCCAGAAGCTGTTTCATTATTGGCGGAAGTTGAGCAGTTCCTAGAGGGAAATAATCGCTTGAAAGATCTACAAAAAAAGGTAGATTTTGATAGTTATATCAATAGGTTGTAATGTAAAGGTTATTTATATTGTAAATTTTCGTGAAAAATGTGCGGTACCGCACATTTTTGCATTTTACTTGCTGATCTTACTTTATAAAATCGGTAAAGTGTCGCTCGTGTTTAATTTTTTAGTGAGAAATATTATGGACGATGTTTACCTGTTTCCCGATAGTAAGCCCGTTGTTCGCATTTTACAAATTACCGATCCACACTTGTTCGGTTCGGACGACGGGCAACTATTAGGTGTAAATACTGCACAAAGTTTTCAAGCTGTGCTTGATGCTATCCTAAAACAGCCTTTCGAATATGATTTTGTACTTGCGACTGGTGATCTTGTGCAAGATCATAATCGAGAGGCTTACCATCGTTTTGCTAAAATGGTACGCCCACTTGAAAAAGATATTTTTTGGGTTGAGGGCAATCATGATATTCAACCACAAATGAGTAATGCACTCGCGATGTACGCGCAGATTCAACCTGCCAAGCATATTTTAGCAGGAGATAAATGGCAGGTTATTTTGCTAGATAGCCAAGTTTATGGCATCCCAGGTGGGCGTTTAAGCCAAGAGCAACTTGATTTCTTGTACAAATCTTTAAGCCAATATCCTGAACGTTATAGCTTGATTGTATTACACCATAATGTATTACCAACCAATTCTGCTTGGTTAGATCAACATATTTTGGCGAATGTAGATGAGTTTGCGCAAGTACTACAGCAGTTCCCAAATGTGAAGGCCATTTTGCATGGCCATATTCACCAAGAAGTTGATCGCAAATGGCTTGATTATCGTGTGTTTGCAACTCCCTCAACTTGTATTCAATTTAAAGCTAATCATGATGAATTTGGCTTAGACCCGCGCCCTCAAGGTTGGCGTGAGCTTAATTTAATGCCTGATGGAACTATTGAAACTTTAGTCCGTCGTTTAGGGCATAGTGAATTTTCACCAGATTTTGGGGCGAAAGGGTATTAGTATTTACAATATTGAAGAAGCATGAGGTGCCACTTTTATTTTCTTTTGCTTTTGGATGATATAAAACGTATCGCATCATAGGGTTTATTGATATAAAATTAAGCCAACTGAAAGGTTGGCTTTTGTCATTTTAAGGAGAAAATATATGAGGAAGTTAAAGTTATCACCTATTTATGTTGCTCTATTTTTGAGTGGCGGACTATCTTCAGTAAGTTATGCTCAAGGAGTTGATTGTGCTATTTATTCAATAAATGCACAAATGGGTACTTCTCTAAAAAATTGTAGTATTACCACAGTAGATGAAAATAGTTTTAGAGCGTTGGGGATTACGGATAGCAAAAATATCCTGTTAGATAATGTGACTATTGCGTCAAATAAGGATAACCTTCGAATAAATTCATCAACAGTCACTATTAAGGATAGTAATTTTGAGGCAATTAGTGAAAGTCAGGGATTTGGCGCACCGTCTTTTATTAGTGCTCTATCTATTAGTGAGAACTCTGATGTAAATATTGAAAACTCAATAATAAATACTAAACCAACCAGCTCATCACAGTTTAATATTCAAGTTGATAGCTCTAATTTGACGTTATTAAACAGTACCATACGTATGCAAAAATCAGGTGATTATGTTGGAGAGGCTTCATCTGCCCTTGATGTAACAAATGGAACTGTAATTGTTAAAGATAGCGTATTTGATTTAGATGCGAGAGCGGATAGCTATATTTCTACAAGTAATAATGGAAAAATTATTCTTGAAAATACCAAGAGCACCGATGTTAGAGCATATCCTGATTTCTTGACAATTGGGGAAGGTAAATCAAAAGTAGATCTTATTAACTCTTCATTCCAAGGTGGAATTGGTTCTATTTGGCATCTAACAAAAGAAGTAGAACAAGCAGATCTTGATTTAACTCTTACTAACAGTTCATTGAAGCGTGGTATTTTATTTTATTCAACGGGAATTCCTCCATATTCTGAAGATAGTTCAAGAACAAAACAAATTATTGAGAATATTAATGTAGTTGCGAAAGATTCTAGCCTAGAGGGTGCTGTTCGTTTATTACCTAATAGCGTAGGAATTATAGATGATACATTTAATGTCACATTAGAAAATTCATCTTGGAATTTAGGTACAGACAGCTATATTTCTTCGCCAAATGTCACTAATCTTTTCTTAACTAATTCCAATGTGACGGTGAATAGTGGTTATGTATATCTTGATGGCAATGATAAAATTGTATACAAATTTAGGGTTTTCAATATATTAGGAAACCTATCAGGCACAGGTAATTTTACTCTCAGTACTGATTTAGCAAGCCAACAATCTGACAAAGTCGTAGTTCAAGGCTCTGATTCAGGTTCATTTGGTTTAAATATTAAAGACAGTGGTAATGAACCTGATACACCGAATGGCAAAGTGACGCTTATTGAAACACAAACAGGTACAGCGGATTTCTCTTTATTAAATCGTGATTATGTCGATGCAGGGGCATATCGTTACCGTTTAGCGAAAGAAGGTACTAATTGGATTTTATCTAATAAAGAAGCTGAAAAAGCTAAGAACGAGATTACCATTCCAACTGTAGAAGAAAAGCCAGAAGTTAAACCTACGCCGATCGTAGAAACAAAACCTGAGGTTAAACCTACTCCAATTGTAGAAAATAAACCTGCAGTAAAACAACCTGAGCCAGTGATGCTAAGTGAAAAATCAAATGCTCTCGTTTCATTACGTCAAGCGCAACTTGTTCATATCGAACAAAACTTAGCAGGTATCCATCAGCGATTAGGTGAAACTAAGTCAGTTGAAAAAGGCAATGTTTGGGTAAAAAACCTAAATTCTCGTAGTGATGTAAGCCGTCTTCAAACAGCCAATAACAGCCAATCTTCAGGTTTTAGCCAAGATTATCATGGTGTTCAAGTTGGGTCTGATATTGCAACGTCTGATAATTTCCGCGTAGGTGGTTTTGTAGGGGCAGCGAAATCAGATGTGGATTTCAATGGTAAATATGGTTCGGGTAAAGTAAACAACCAATCAGTTGGTTTATACGGTACATTGTTAGCTGACAATGGGCTATATTGGGATAATATCGTTAAATATGACCGTTTGAATGCGAAATCTAATGCTACAGGTAAGCGTAGTTATAACGGTTATACGGTTTCCACAGAAGTGGGACGTATCCACACTCTAGGTAATGGCTGGACAATAACCCCACAAGTACAGTTAGCTTGGTCTAAACTCTCTTCAAAAGCAGATGAAGATAGTCTATCAGCACTTTATACGCGTGTAGGTGCAAGAGTGGCGAAAAATATTGAGTTTGCGACTTGGAGTCTACAACCTTATGCGGAAGTAAATGGCGTCAATGTAAAAAATAACTCAAGCAAAGTGCGTGTAAACCAATACGATTTTGATGTAGCTTCAATGAAATCACGCATTGAAACCGCATTAGGCTTTAGTGCAAAAGCAGGTAACCACCGTTTAGGATTAGAAGCTAAGGTATCAAATGGTAAGCGATTAGATCAACCATTTGCAGTACAGGCGATGTATCGTTATCAGTGGTAGGGTAAATGATTAAAAAAAGCGATAGTTGACAGGCTATCGCTTTTTTGTTTAGGCAAATTAATTATTGCTTACTTGCACCAAATACACCGAGTACAGTATCTGAACCAGAATTTGGTCTAACATAGTTTCCACTCACCTCTTTAGCATTATCACCAAAGAATCCACCCTGAGTCATTATTCCATCTACAGTACCTTCAAAATAGTTGCCTTTAATTTTTGCACCTAGTTCTATCGCTTTAAAAGAATTATTTTCTACCACAGGGCTAACTGTTCCTCGAATCTCTTTATTATCAAAATTAGCGGTTAATTCAATATTACCATCTTCTAATTTATTAACATTACCAACTTTGAGTGCGTCATAGAGATGGTGGGCAGTTCCTTTATACTTAAATTCTCCCGCTTGTGGCATATTCTGAGTAGGATTTATACCTTTGGATACGATAGCAATATGATTTGTATCAGTAGCATCAACAATTCCCCATACCGTATGCTCACCTTGTTTAATGATACGAGTTATATTTTGACCACTAATATTGATGGATTTGTTATTTTCCATACCAACAGGTACAATATCCAATTTTTTACCATCAACGTCAATCACATAGAAACCACCATTACCTTTAGGGTTCCAATCCATAAAATGTTCAACCTCTCCTCCATCTTCTCTTGGAATGTGGAAACGCACTCCTGAGAATTTGTAATTATTAACATAGACATTGTCAAAATTAGGAGCTATATCTGTAATTTCTTTTGGTGTAGGCTGGGCAGGTAGAGGGGTCACCTCTGTTTTAGGCGGAGTTACTTCCGTGGTTGGAGTAGTTGTTTCCGCTTTAGGTGGAGTGACTTCCGCAGTTGGAGTTGTTGTCTCAGTTTTAGATGGCGTAGTAGTTCCACCAGTATGGATAATTACTTCCTTTCCTGATATTTTTGATGGAACAACAGTTTCTGATTTGGTTGTTGTATTAGATGAACCACCTCCACTGCTACAAGCAACAGCACCTAGAGACATCAAAATAACTAATGCAATATTGTGTTTTTTCATAATAATTTCTCCTGAAAATAGGCGTAAAGGACAAAATTAATGGTCAAAACCTCGTTAAAGCCTTACTATAACTGGATTTAACGAGGTTTAAAGGCTTTGAACGCAAAAAATGCTTTTACTGCAATAGCAAAGATGTCCAAAAATACGGCAAAGTCAAAGATAAGCAACGCTATAAATGTAA
>MQVI01000099.1 GCA_002002485.1 Pasteurellaceae bacterium 15-036681 | reverse complement strand
TCTCAATAAGTAATGAAACACTATTATTAAAATAGTCAGAATGAGTAAGCATATTAATAAATGCTTCTCTTAAAGATTCCGTAATTTGATTTTCTTCTGTTCTCTTTGAATTATGTAACGCAAAATGTCTATTTTTGGCAAAATCGAATAATATAGGAGAAATAGCTAAATAAAATTCAAATAAATTACCATCTTCAATATCATCACAAGTAATGCGCTTACTATATCTTTCGCTATTATCTTTCTCTTTATAATCTAAAAAATACTGAGGAAGCAGAGAACGAATGATATATAACTTACCAAAAGTTAATAGCCCAGCATAAGTGAGTCCTTCTTTTCCTGATTCAATGTCTTTTGCATAGCCATTTATTTTGCGTAAAAATTCAATATCATCTAGTGCTAACAGAGGACTAGATGGATTATAGTTTTTAATATATTGGCGGTATTTTTGTAACGTAGCGAGATTTAATTCACCTAAAGAAGTATTTGGAATAATTTTGCTGTCTTGATGATTTTTAGTATAGCTGGAAAGGTAATTTCTCAATTCATTTTGACTAAGCTTATGATCTCCTGTATTTAGTCTAATATAGGACTGCGTAATATCACCATTTAAGTGGACAGGGAGATGATGGTTTTCTGTCTTCTGAACATAAACTGCAATGACATTCTTGCCTGTAGAAGTGGTATCATAGTATTTCACTGACTCATCGGATAATGAATGATGGCTAATCTTTTGTCCTCCGCGAGCTTGGGAGTAGAGATCATCAATAACTTTTTGAGGATCCTCTACCCCTGAAATATAGAATTGTTTATCTTCTTCAGTTTCACTAATACCTAATAAGATAAAACCACCCTGTAGTGGTCAACTAATTTAACAGTCCCCGATAAGTTGTTTTTGCTAAAATCGGGGATAGACCTTGATTGTAACTATGTGGGCGAATATGGTTATAGTACATCACATATTCCCTCACATCGTTTACAGCGTTTTCAAAATCACTGTAACCACCTTTCAGCATCCATTCATATTTAAAACTTCTGAACCAACGTTCCATCGGTGCATTGTCCCAACAGTTACCACGACGGC
>MQVI01000098.1 GCA_002002485.1 Pasteurellaceae bacterium 15-036681 | reverse complement strand
ACACTGTGTCGTAGATTAACTTATCCTGATTTTCATATTGTAATCTGAACAAGGTATCATAGTGCAATCACAGGTTGATTAGACACTGCATTCACAAGGATAGACACAATGAACGTTTTACATTTTATCGGTATTGATATTGCGAAAAAGAAATTTGACGTGGCTTATCTAAAAGATAAAGAACGCCAAATGGTTAAAACTAAAGTATTGGATAATGAGCCTGCTGGCTTTAACCAACTACTTGATTGGATTAAGAAAAATGTCAGCAATGACTTTTCTACAATCCATATTACTCTCGAACCCACTGGTGTGTATCACGAAGCTTTAGCTTACTTCTTACACGATAATGGTTTCGTTGTGAATTTAATTAATCCCGCTCGTTTGCCCAAATTCGCCGAATATAAAGGCTTTGTGCATAAAAACGACCGTGGTGATTGCAAACTATTAGCCCTACTCGGTGCGGAAAACCCACACGAGTATTGGCAACCTGAGCCGTTGAGTATTCGCCAATTAAAAGCGAAGCTCTCTCGTTTAGAAGCGTTAAAAAGCGATTTACTACGAGAAAACAGCCGCTTAGAACAAGCGGAATCAGGTAATTTACCTGATGAAGTTTTGCAGTCCATTCATCATATTCGCAAGGCATTGCAGGACTCAATTAAAGCCTTATCTCAAGATATTGATGACCATATCAATGGTAATCCTGAACTTAAGAAAGACAAGGCTTTACTGAAAAGCATACCGGGCGTAGGCGATGTGATTGCCAAACAAATGCTCGTGGTTTACCACAGCAAACACTTCCAAAAAGCCGCTGATATGGCAGCTTTTTTAGGGCTTATTCCCAAAGAACGTACATCAGGGACAATGAAAGGCAAGATAATGCTAAGTAAACGTGGCTCGCCACAAATCCGAGCATTACTCTTTTTGCCAGCTGTTTCAGCTAAAAGCCATAACCCTGATATTAAAGCGCATTACGAGCGACTACTTGCTAAGGGTAAAACCAAAATGCAAGCAATTGGTGCTGCAATGCGTCGTTTAGTACATATCTGCTTTGGGGTGTTAAAAAACAAATCTGTTTATCAACCGCAAACTATTTTAGCTTAGTGCAAAAAACAATTTGACTTTAGGGTTGAGAGACAGTATCTAC
>MQVI01000097.1 GCA_002002485.1 Pasteurellaceae bacterium 15-036681 | reverse complement strand
GTAGCAACTGTGTTCCTACACAAAAAAGTTATTCAATTTTAACCCACAGTTTCTGTGGATAAGTGGCGTGTCGCATCCCATTTTTCATTGCGCTTAACTAACGCATTCATAATGGTTAAAAGTTTACGCATACATGCAACTAAAGCGACTTTCTTAAGTTTACCTCTTGCGACTAAACGGTCGTAAAAGGCTTTAAATACAGGTTCGTAGCGTACAGCTGATAGAACTGCCATATATAAGGCACTTCTTACTGCTGCTCGACCACCACAGCAAAAGGATTGTCCTTTCCATTGCCCGCTTTCTTGTGGGTGTGGAATAACGCCAACCAGCGACGCAATTCTTTTGCTACTTAGCTTACCAAGCTCTGGTAAGCTAGACATAATCACGGCAATACAGTTTTTACCGACGCCTTTTATGTCTGAAATTAAATCCGCTTTATCGTTAAAATGCTGACTATGATCGTCGATATCTTTATCCAGTTCAGCGATTAATTTATCAAGCGTTTCAATAAGTTGTCTGATATTAGCATGCTGTGTTTCATGACTTTGTTGTAAGCGGTTTAGCTCTGCTACTCGCATATCAACAAGTTGGCGACGACGTACAACGAGCGCTTCCAATAGCTCTTCTTGCTCTGTCAACGGAACGTAACGTAAGTGTTCAGCTTCGCCTTTAATATCAAGCATTTGACCATAGAATGCGAGATTGTGAGCATCTTTTGCATCAGTCTTTGCCCAAGTCTGAGATTTTGCAAAATCACTCGCTTTCTTGGGATTAGCGATAAGCACTCGATAACCAGCTTGAGCTAATGCTTTTGCAACTGGGATTTCTAATCCACCGGTCGCTTCAAGGGTTATCAATGCCACGTTAAACGGGCTTAAATACTCCAAAGTATGTTGAATACCTTTGGGATTATTGGTTTCGGTTTTAGTTTTTTTCTGATGAGAAAAGCCTATAACGAAACTACGTTTAGCAACATCAATACCACAATAAATTGGATCGTTCATCGGTAACCTGCCTTGTATTCGGGTTTATTAAGTCAACTGTTCGGTTTTGCTGATGAAGTTATCCACGCCTACGCTACAGAACGAGTTTCTTCTCAAGGGGCGTTCAAGCTGTGGATAACATTATGCTTTGGTGTTGCTAGTGTACTATAAATTTAACATACAAGGGGCGT
>MQVI01000096.1 GCA_002002485.1 Pasteurellaceae bacterium 15-036681 | reverse complement strand
ATCTATAATATTCAACTAGTTTAGGAGGGAATATGAAAAAATACATCACTCTTATAGCTCTATTTTTAGGGCAAGGTCTGACAGGAACTGTTATTTCATTATTAACATTAATATCAGTATTAATAGGAAATTCTCTTTCACCTTATTCATTTCTATCAACATTACCAATTACAACAACTATTTTAGGTTCAGCAATAATGGCTTATTTAGCTTCTAATATAATGGAATATTATGGTAGGAAAAAATCATTTATAATAGGAGGATTAATAGGATTGGTAGGAAGCTTAATAGCTATTATTGCTATTATTTATACTAATTTTATTTTGTTTTGTGCATCAACTTTTATATTAGGATGTTCTACTGTATTTAACCAATTCTATCGTTTCGCAGCAGCAGATATTTCTAATGATCCTGTTTTTATAAAACGTTCAACATCTATTATTATTAGCGGAGGCATATTAGGGGGAATATTAGGACCATACTTTGCAGTAAAAGGGATAGACTTAATAGAAAATTTTAAATTTATTGGTAATTTTGTTTTAACGTCAATTATATTTTTATTATTAATATTTACTCAGCTATTCTTATCATTTAAAGAAAAGAAAATCATATTAAATAACTCTATTGCCATAGTGGTAAGAGAAAATGTTACAGAAAAATTTATCATTGGTACAATAAGTTGTGCGGTAGGATTCTCATTAATGACATTAATTATGAATGCAGCTCCATTATCTATGCATAATCATAATTATACAGTACATGACAGTTCTCTAGCATTACAATTTCATTTTTTTGCAATGTATTCTCCTTCATTAATATTACCTTTTATTATAAAAAAAATAAAAACAAATTATTTAATTCTAGTGGGTAGTTTATGTTATATGCTAGGGGCTTTGTTTTGTTTTTTTTCAAATAATTATCTTGGGTATCTAGTATCTCTTGTGTGTGCAGGTATAGGATGGGCTTTTATGTTTAATGGAGGGACATTTTATTTAAATGAAATAAAACATACTCAAAATAAGCATAAATTGCAAGGAAAAAGCGCCCTAATAACATATATTGCTAATTTAATAGCTTCATTTTCTATAGGAGCACTAATATCTATGCAATATGGCTGGTTATTAGTTAATGCTATTGTAATATTATTTTGTGTAATATTTATTCTTATTTTCAATAAGTTAAA
>MQVI01000095.1 GCA_002002485.1 Pasteurellaceae bacterium 15-036681 | reverse complement strand
TTACCGTCTTTACCATCTGTACCGTTAGTGATTGTCGCAATTTCAGTTTTCTCTTTTGTTTCTGGGTCAACTTCGCTTACTTTCACACTACCATCTGGCTGTACTTCTGCTACAACAGATTTACCGTCTTTACCATCTGTACCGTTAGTGATTGTCGCAATTTCAGTTTTCTCTTTTGTTTCTGGATCAACTTCGCTTACTTTCACACTGCCGTCTGGTTGTACTTCTGCTACAACAGACTTACCGTCTTTGCCATCTGCGCCTGGTGCGCCATCCTTACCTGGTGCGCCGTCTTGACCATTTGTGATTGTCGCAATTTCAGTTTTCTCTTTTGTTTCTGGGTCAACTTCACTTACTTTCACACTACCATCTGGCTGTACTTCTGCTACAACAGATTTACCGTCTTTACCATCTGTACCGTTAGTGATTGTCGCAATTTCAGTTTTCTCTTTTGTTTCTGGATCAACTTCGCTTACTTTCACACTGCCATCTGGTTGTACTTCTGCGACAACAGACTTACCGTCTTTACCATCTGTACCGTTAGTGATTGTCGCAATTTCAGTTTTCTCTTTTGTTTCTGGATCAACTTCACTTACTTTCACACTGCCATCTGGCTGTACTTCTGCGACAACAGACTTACCGTCTTTGCCATCTGTACCGTTAGTGATTGTCGCAATTTCAGTCTTCTCTTTCGTTTCTGGATCAACTTCGCTTACTTTCACACTGCCGTCTGGTTGTACTTCTGCTACAACAGACTTACCGTCTTTACCATCTGTACCGTTAGTGATTGTCGCAATTTCAGTTTTCTCTTTTGTTTCTGGGTCAACTTCACTTACTTTCACACTACCATCTGGCTGTACTTCTGCTACAACAGATTTACCGTCTTTACCATCTGTACCGTTAGTGATTGTCGCAATTTCAGTTTTCTCTTTTGTTTCTGGATCAACTTCGCTTACTTTCACACTGCCATCTGGTTGTACTTCTGCTACAACAGACTTACCGTCTTTGCCATCTGCGCCTGGTGCGCCATCCTTACCTGGTGCGCCGTCTTGACCATTTGTGATTGTCGCAATTTCAGTTTTCTCTTTTGTTTCTGGGTCAACTTCACTTACTTTCACACTACCATCTGGCTGTACTTCTGCTACAACAGATTTACCGTCTTTACCATCTGTACCGTTAGTGATTG
>MQVI01000094.1 GCA_002002485.1 Pasteurellaceae bacterium 15-036681 | reverse complement strand
CAGGGCAACCGCATACTTTTACTTAGCCCCAAACAATAATTCTTCTCTAAAACTATCTGACCAACCTGCCGATTTCAATTTACCGCGCATACTGGTTTTGCTCGGATGGAGGCGTGACAGATTAAGAGCAAAACGACGTAAAATCGCCATATTTTCAGCACCATCATCTTTTGCGATGGTGCTATCATCTTCTTTATAAACCACATCTAGTACCCAATGCGCCTTATTCTCAACTTCCCAGTGACCTCGAATACTCGTAGCTAAAGTTTCTACATCAGTATTTAAGCTACTGATGTAAAAGACTTTTTCTTGACTTTGTTTACCATTCTCCTCTCGGATTCTAGTTACTTCCAATACACTCTTTATTCCTGCCCATTCAGTTGCCTCACTCAACCAGTCGCTCACAGGAAGTTTACGGTAAATTCGTTGGTCTATGCGACTTCTCTCTGCGTTCACATCTTCAAAAACTTCTATATCATTTGAGTTTTCTCTCGATATTTTGTGGAAATAAGCCTCTACTTCATTGCGAAACGTTCGATGATTATTTTTCAGCGCCATCACATAATCGGCTTTTTTATGGATGATTTTCTCAGCGATTTTCTTTTGCGTGTTCATTGCATCCACACTTATTACTGCATTTTTTAGCACTAGACTGTCCAAAATTTCCAACACACCTGCTTGTTCGTTCTTCTTTCCTGACGATTTTTGTTGTGTCAAAATCAACCCTCTGCTTTTACTCCAAACCGTGATGCTATGAAGTGCATTTTGAGTGTCACCATCAAACGAATGACGTAGGGTTTTGCCATCTATAGCAATAAGTTCTTTCCCTTCAACTTTGCGTATCTCATTGATAAAATTAACAAAAATATTATTAAGTTGCACAGGGTCAATACGACGAATGATTCGAGCAATCGTGTCATCTACAGGGATACCTTGTTCAAATGGACGATATTTTCGTAGCCAATCAATATGGGTTTTACCAAATAAGTGAATATCTGCCCAGCCTTCTGCGCCTGAAACAACAGCACACATTGTCAAAAATATCACATCAAGAAAATTATGTTTGCGGTTAATGTTTCGGCGTGGGTCTTCTAATTCATCAAAAATTTCAAATAGGGTCATTGTTTGTTGCTCTGTTAATAAATAATGATGCTATTAGATCATATTTTTGAAAAAAGTGCGATCTTGCCCTG
>MQVI01000093.1 GCA_002002485.1 Pasteurellaceae bacterium 15-036681 | reverse complement strand
GTAGATACTATAAGCCCCCTTCAAAAGCAATAGCAACTTAAACTAAATTTGCATAGCGTTTTTCATCAAAGGGTTGTTGGTATTTTAAGACTGATTGAGCAATGGTAACGAGTTTTCTCATCAATGCTACAATCACCGCTTTTTTAGCCACTTTATTTTGCTCAACTAAACGAGTAACAAAAGTGGCATAAATACTATTTTTATGCACGCCAAAGCTAAAGGCTGTGGCAGGCATATACAGGGCTTTGCGTAGGTCGCTTTGTCCGATACGAGAGATACCGCACTTTTTATCTACGCTGGTGCCTGATTGTTTCACCATTGGGGTTAGACCTGCGTGTGTTGCAGCCGCTTTACCATTTTTAAAGCGAGTACCATCGCCTAAATGGGCGAGTAACCACCACGCAGTTGTTTTACCAATGGCAGGAATAGTGTTGAGTAACTTATTGTTTTGATTAAGTTTCTCATCATTTTTAACAAGTTGATTAATCTGCTTTTCAAGCTGAATAATCTCTTGTTCAAGGTGCTGTATTAATCGTTCGCTCATTGCAAGGCAAATCTCGTCCATCAATGTTTGTTGGCGAACTTGTTCTTTGGTTTTAAGCGATTTGTAATACTCAACTTGGCGAAGTCGGCGCAGTAGAGTTTTTTCACCTTGAGATTTAGGCTGATATAAGTCAAATTCATCTTGGTAAATTTCACCAAGACGAGCTAATAACTTAGCATCAACTTTATCTGTTTTACTACGAATATTAAGCCCTTTCGCTAAATTAGCACTACATTTAGGGTTGATAACAACCACAGAATGCTGTGCTTGATAAAGATAATCAGCTAACTGTTCGTGATAGATGTTTGTAGCTTCCATCACGATATAAAGGGGCTGACCTTTAGTATGTGTTGCTAACCACTCAGAAAATAAGGCAAAACCTTGCTGATTATTATCAAATTGAGCTGATAAGTATTTTCGTGGTGATTTTTTTACAGCAACATCAAATTTTAACTTGGCAATATCAATGCCGATAAAATAAAATGGGGCGTCCATAATGCTTCCTAACCTTGTGAATGCAGACTATGCAGAGCACGTCTAAGATACTATTCGGGGTGTTGTGGACAATTGAAAACAGGCTATTATCTACTTCGCGAGTTTTACTCGAGGGTGCGTACAACTCTGTTTTCAACCGACGCCCCTGCTCGTAACAGGGGCGTTTTTTATTTTATCTCATTGATGTTCTCATACAAGGGTGCGTG
>MQVI01000092.1 GCA_002002485.1 Pasteurellaceae bacterium 15-036681 | reverse complement strand
ATTATGTTTATAAAGGATTTTTTAAATAAAAAGAGTTGCTAATAACCCGATAAAATAATTATTAGCAACCACTTTGTCTATTAGGAGGCTTAGGGACGAAATTAGCAACCATTTTGTCCATTAAGCCTTTTTTTGCCATTTTGCAAAAAAGCCATTTGGGTATTACTACTCAAATGGCTTTTCTATGCCTAGCCTAAATCTGTCTAAAATAGATATTTGCTTGGCAACGGCAAGGGGGTTCGCCACAGGCTGGGCAGATAAATGGTTCGGGATCGTCTAACCAGTAGTTTTCAATCTTCTCATAGCAAGTAAAATCAAAGGCTTGCATAATTCCTCGAATATTTTCCGTTTCGCCATATTGCCACGCCACACAAGCAATGCTATTCAGCCCTGCCTGCTTAAAACTTTCTAGCAAGTTACGCACTAACGTTGAACCAATCCTACAGCCCTTTTTCGTTTCATCTATCGCAATGGTTTTGAAGATCCCGATTTGTTCTGCTTGCAAAACGTAATCAGGGGTATTTTGCGGTTGGATTTTTAATAGGGTCAATGCACTTTTTCGGTCTAAAGTAACCGATGTAATCACCCCGACAACGTGATTTTGCTCATCAACCGCCTCAAAGCAGATTGCTTGTGGGTTATTGGCTAATGCCTCAAAATCGGCGATTTTAAGATACCCCTCACCGAGTTGTTTACCAATTAACGCAACGTAATCGGCATAGTGATGTGATTGAATGGGTTGAATAGTAGTGTTTGGTTTGTTCATTTGTCTGTTTAGTCGTAATCTGAAAAGATAAATTATATAATAGCTAGCAATGAATTTGTTGATTTATATACAAGCGGTACGAAAAGTCCAAATTTTTGCACCGCACTTTTACTCTCGGAAAACACTATGAAATTAATCAAAACTATGGCAGCTGCCTTAACTTTTGCAACAACCCTTAGCGCACAGGCAACCCCAATCGTTAATCTGTTTGAACTTGGTATTCAGCAAGGACAAGTAGCAAAATATGATGAAGTGGGTACCCACAATATCACAACCTCAATTAGCGCAGAGCAAGGCACCCTTGCGATGTACTCAATTAAGCAGAAAAATGATCCGAATATGGCATATATGTTTGAGATCTATGCCGATGAGCAGGCGTATCAAGCACATCTTCAATCGGCGCAATATAAGGCATTTATCCAATCTTCACCGCAGATCTTAACGGATCATAAGAAGCGCATTGCCCTTGAACCGCAATTTTTAGCGCTTGAATTTACAATCCAAGTGCAATAAAAAAGAAGTGTTCATAATAGAGTATAATTTTTGCTACCACACAAAAAACTTACGCTAAACATGAACACTTCTTATAGACATCTTACAATAATTGAACGAG
>MQVI01000091.1 GCA_002002485.1 Pasteurellaceae bacterium 15-036681 | reverse complement strand
GACTCCATGAAGTCGGAATCGCTAGTAATCGCAAATCAGAATGTTGCGGTGAATACGTTCCCGGGCCTTGTACACACCGCCCGTCACACCATGGGAGTGGGTTGTACCAGAAGTAGATAGCTTAACCTTCGGGAGGGCGTTTACCACGGTATGATTCATGACTGGGGTGAAGTCGTAACAAGGTAACCGTAGGGGAACCTGCGGTTGGATCACCTCCTTACCAAAGAAATCGACGCAACGAGCGCTCACACAGATTGTTTGATAGAAAGTAGAACGACATCCTTTTGGGTCTGTAGCTCAGGTGGTTAGAGCGCACCCCTGATAAGGGTGAGGTCGGTGGTTCAAGTCCACTCAGACCCACCACTCAATAACGAAAGTTAAACTGAGTGAAAAGCCGAAAGGAAGTTATGATGTTATGGGGATATAGCTCAGCTGGGAGAGCGCCTGCCTTGCACGCAGGAGGTCAGCGGTTCGATCCCGCTTATCTCCACCAATCATCATAACTAAGTACTTTGAAAAGAGTGTTTAGTTATGATGATAGCCGAAAGGCGTTATCTTTGTTCTTTAAAAAATTGGAAACAAGCTGAAAAACTGAGAGTTCTTCTAATGGAGAATGGAAAGTGGAGAATGAATAATGATTCACACCATTTGAAATGAAAAAGAGCTTGAGTAATTCTAAAAAATCTTATCTTGAACAAAAGCAAGATAAGTGTTTAGTAGTTAATTAACACTTCAAGAAGGAAATGAAGAAAGGAGAACATTCTCCATTATACATTCTTCATTATCCATTAGAACTCTTGAGGTTGTATGGTTAAGTGACTAAGCGCATACGGTGGATGCCTTGGCAATCAGAGGCGATGAAGGGCGTGCTAATCTGCGATAAGCTTGGATGAGTCGATAAGAGGCGTTTAATCCAAGATTTCCGAATGGGGAAACCCACTAGGTGAAGAACCTAGTATCATTTACTGAATACATAGGTAAATGAGGCAAACCGGGAGAACTGAAACATCTAAGTACCCCGAGGAAAAGAAATCAACCGAGATTCTGTAAGTAGCGGCGAGCGAAAGCGGAAGAGCCAGTTAGTGATAGCAGTTAACTAAGGAGAATGAGCTGGGAAGCTCAATCACAGAGGGTGATAATCCCGTATCTTAAAAGTAAATTGTGGTACTAGGCTAACAACAAGTAGGGCGGGACACGAGAAATCCTGTTTGAAGATGGGGGGACCATCCTCCAAGGCTAAATACTCCTGATTGACCGATAGCGAACCAGTACTGTGAAGGAAAGGCGAAAAGAACCCCTGCGAGGGGAGTGAAATAGAACCTGAAACCGTATGCGTACAAGCAGTGGGAGCCCTTCGGGGTGACTGCGTACCTTTTGTATAATGGGTCAGCGACTTATATTTTGTAGCGAGGTTAACCGAATAGGGGAGCCGTAGGGAAACCGAGTCTTAACTGGGCGTCGAGTTGCAAGGTATAGACCCGAAACCCGGTGATCTAGCCATGGGCAGGTTGAAGGTTGGGTAACACTAACTGGAGGACCGAACCGACTAATGTTGAAAAATTAGCGGATGACTTGTGGCTGGGGGTG
>MQVI01000090.1 GCA_002002485.1 Pasteurellaceae bacterium 15-036681 | reverse complement strand
TGCCCACACAGATTGTCTGATAAATTGTTAAAGAACAAAAAATAACGACGCACTGCATTTTTAACTTCTTCACAACAGCGCGTCGTTGTGTGGTGCGCATTATAGAGATTTTTGAAAGGCTTGCAAGTGTTTTTTGCAAAAAAATTCAAAAAAGTCACCACTTGATTAAATCAAGCTCACCTAGAGCAAATTACACTCTAAATTCGATTAATATTACCTATCTTTGCTATTTTGTGAAGTAGATCACATTATTCTTTCTATTCTCATTCTTAAGATACTGCTATCATAGGAAACACTTTTCATTTTACATATATAGAGGAAACGTTTTATGAATCAATTAGACTCTTTACGTCAAATGACAGTGGTTGTAGCTGATACAGGTGATATTGAAGCAATCAAAAAATATCAACCTGAAGATGCAACAACTAACCCTTCTTTAATTTTAAGCGCATCTGCACTTCCACAATATGCACCATTAATTGATGAAGCCATTGCTTATGCAAAAGCAAAAAGCGATGATAAAGCACAACAACTTATCGATGCAGAAGATAAATTAGCGGTAAACATTGGTTTAGAGATCTTAAAAATCGTTCCAGGACGTATTTCTACAGAAGTTGATGCTCGCTACTCTTACGATACAGAAAAAACGATTGCTAAAGCACGTAAATTAATGGCTTTATATAATGAAGCTGGCATTAGCAATGATCGTATCTTAATTAAGATTGCTTCGACATGGCAAGGTATCAAAGCGGCTGAGCAATTAGAGAAAGAAGGCATCAACTGTAACTTAACTTTATTATTCTCTCAAGCTCAAGCTCGTGCATGTGCAGAAGCGGGTGTTTACCTAATTTCACCATTTGTTGGCCGTATCCTTGACTGGTATAAAGCAAATTCAGATAAGAAAGAATATGCTCCAGCAGAAGATCCAGGTGTAATTTCTGTAACTTCTATCTACAACTACTACAAACAGTACGGTTATAACACAGTAGTGATGGGTGCAAGTTTCCGTAACGCAGGCGAAATCACTGAATTAGCAGGTTGTGACCGTTTAACTATCGCGCCAGCATTATTAAAAGAGTTAAACGAAAGCGAAGCACCGTTAATCCGTAAATTAGAGTACAAAGGTGCGGTTGAAGCACGTCCAGCGCCGATGACAGAAGCAGAATTCTATTGGGAACACAACCAAGATCCAATGGCTGTTGAGAAATTAGCAGACGGTATCCGTAAATTTGCGGTTGACCAAGAGAAATTAGAAGCGATGCTTTTAGCTAAGTTCTAATTTTCATAATAATGATTGATCTCGAGGCGTGTACATAGCACGCCTCTAAAAACCTCACCATTTTATCCCATGTATTAGACATCAAGTCCTTCATTCAAAATCAATTCTGCAAGCTCAAATGCGACTTTCTGACGAGTTCTTTTATATTCTTTAATACTATTAGTCTTCTTGTATGTGACCAGTATAATATCTAAAATCATACTCAAATATATTCTTGGAACACTCATTTCCTTGCTTACTCCCATAAGCTCTGTAAAAGTAATATATTGATTCAAGAATATAAATATTTTTTCAATAGTTCTTCTATTGATGTACAGATCGACTATTTTTATCGCTGAAGATACATAATCATTTGTGATAAGAAAAAATGTTTGCTTAGAATCTAATATTTTTATTACCCTAAATATACTTTCTGTTTCTTGATTAGATCTATTAAATAATTTAACTCGTGCATCGCTTTCAATAACAAGACCATTTTTTCTCTGTACTGAATTAAAACCTATTTGGGTATCTATAACTCTATAATTTATATTATCAGCTGTTCTTAGAATGAAGGTACAATTTTCAATAACTGGCTCACTGTAATATAG
>MQVI01000008.1 GCA_002002485.1 Pasteurellaceae bacterium 15-036681 | reverse complement strand
AAGTCTAAATAATATTTTTATTCATTTAAAAGTATCAGTTTTTTGCACCTTAAATTTAACAAATATTTATTTTCGATTAATTTGAAATACATAAGGAACTTAATAATGGCTAGATGTTTAAATCCAGATGAAAGACTATTTGATTGTCCAGACTTACGCGAAATTCGTTATCGTGTGAATGAACTTTCAGAGATGTATGAATTCTATAAATTAGACCACTTTGGAATAGGACTAACAGGTGCATTGTGGTATCACACACCTGTTGCACAGGAAAATACATTCCAAAATACAAAATGGCGTTATGGTGTGGAATTTGAAGTTGAATTTCAGCGTGTTAAGGAACAAGAAAATCAAGAAGAACAAGATTTAGCAAACTACCTAGCCAAAATAGCAACATCAATTTTGGATCGCCGCTTAGAAACATTTCAAGGTGGAATAACTAAAGATGATTCTCTAGATCGTGGGTGGGAAATTGTGCTTGCCGCAATGAGCCGAAATAGGATTATCAAGCATATTGAGTCGGTCATTACCGATCATCATATCCAACCCTATTTACGCCACAATGGAAATGCAGCATTGCATATTACTGTAGATCCTTTTGAAACACCAAAACAACAGCGTGCTTTCCACGATTTTTGGAATGCCCCAACATTATTTGAAGACTTTCCTTCACTTATTCTACGTGGTGAGAATTTATATAATAAAGCACGTACATATATTAGGAAAAGAGAAGGTGGATTTATGAAAAATGACACATTAAGAAGCCACTATCATCGCTGTAATGTTCGCGATAATGGTTCAATGGAAGTGAGAGTATTTCAAGCTATTTATGATTTAGACATATTAAAACAACAGCTTTATATGGTGCATATAGTCAATTTTCTAGTTCGAAAAGGAATAACATCCTATATAGAAATCAGTTATTATATTAATAAGAAAATAATAACTAAGAAAAATAAATAATGGGGACAAACAGTCCCCATTCTCATATTTATTAACCTTTAAACATCGGTAATTTTTCAAACATCGCTAAGAAATGGAAAGTTGCCGTTGCGATACCAAATAACGCCACAAGCACAGGAGTCAAATAACCGCCTACAACCACAAAGCCCTGCTTTCCGCCTGTCATTTGTCTTGATTTCCACACCAATAACGCAGGGATAATACAAGTCCAAATAGTTGCCACTGCACCTGCGTAACCAATCGCTTTTAAGAAGCCTAATGGGAATAGTAACGAAAGCACTAATGGGGGTAAGAAGGTGACCGCCCAAGATTTTGTTCTGCCTGTTTTACTATTATCAAATTTGAATAGATCCGCAAAGAAATCAAATACGCCTAAGCCAACCCCAATAAACGATGACACAATAGCGCCGATTGAAAACGCGCTGATTGCTTGTTTTACAGAGCCTGATTCAATGGTATTGCCTAAGGTTTTAAGTAACACATCTAAATTACCATCACTGGCGATTACTGGCATAAATTCATTGCGCGGAAGATTGCCAAAAATCGCAATAATCCACCATAAATACAGCACTAGTGAGATCAAGGTACCGCCTAAAATGGCGTATTTCGCCTTATTTTCATCACCATAATAAGCGCGCATTGACGCCACAGAGTGATGGTAGCCAAAAGATGTTAGCGCAATCGGCAATAGACCCATGGCATAAATCGCATAATCGGAGTCACTACTTTGGCTATTTAACAGCGTTGATAAATCAATATTCATTGTTAAACCGAAGATACTCATTCCAAAGGTGACGATCATAAAAATAATCAATAACACCGAAAAGCGATCAACTAAACGAGTCGAATGCCACACAAAGAACGAGAAAAATAGCACACAGACAATCGACCAAATTCGTGAATCCACCGACATAAAACTGCTAGTTAATTCGCCTAAAATCCCACCTGTTGCGGTGGTGTAAGCATAAAGCAGAATACAGCCTACAAAGCAAACCGCTAAGTTATTGATTGTATTAGCGGTATTACCCAACAAACTTTTGGTTACCGTATTAAAAGAGGCTCGAATATCGAAATGTTTATAGGCTTCAAGCAACAGCCAACCTGAAAGCGTCATCATTGCCATAGTAAAACAGAGCGTTAAAATAGACCAAATTGTCCAAGCGCCAGCCCCCGATGTTGGCAAGCCAAGCATTCCAGCACCCACACAGGCACTCGCAATAATACAAGCGCCCCCAAAAACAGAAGGTGTCTTTTTCATTTCATTACCTTAATTATCCACATTTAAAAAGGTGTTAATTGTACTCTTGAACGTATCCCCCTTCCACTTGTTTAATTGCGCCTAACAACTCTAAATTTAATAATTCGATTAATGCTTGAGCAACATCCATTTCACAACGCTTGGCTAGCTCATCAATACTGATTGGCTCAAGGGAAATCTGCTCAAAAAGCTGTTGCTGACAAGCGGTGAGATTTTCGGGTTGTTTTGCAAATTTTTGTGGAGAAACAACCGCTTGTGGCTTAGCTTTTTTAGGTTGTTCATCAAATAACGAGAATTGCGTTACTGTTGGTTGCTGTTGTAATGAAATAGCGTCCAAAATATCTTCGACATTTTCCACTAACAGCGCCCCTTCTTTAATCAGCTTATGACAACCTTGACTATAAGGATTCTGCACCACATTCGGCAAGGCAAACACTTCTCTCCCCTGTTCTAATGCATAACGGGCGGTAATTAATGAACCGCTATTAATTGTCGCTTCAACCACTAAAGTACCAAGCGAAAGCCCACTAATAATGCGATTACGGCGTGGGAAATTTTCAGCAAGGGGCGGTTGAGTTGGAATAAATTCCGAAATTAGCGCACCGCCCATTTCCACAATCTGCTCTGCTAATTTTTTATGGCGTACTGGATAGATATTGGCAAGTCCGCTCCCCAACACCGCCAAAGTAACTCCACCAGCTTCAATCGCTTTTTGATGACAAAAACCATCAATCCCAATCGCTAAACCGCTAGTAACCGCCAAATTATTTTTCACTAACTCTGTAGCAAAATAGCCCGCCCAATATTCGCCATAGCTAGAATAATCCCGACTCCCCACCATTGCGATTTGTGGCAATGACAGCGCATTAGTATTGCCTTTTACAAATAAAATCGGGGGAGCTGTACTGATTTGCTTAAGTAGAAATGGATAATCGTCATCAAATAAATTAACAAGATGATTATCTTCGCCTTCAGCCCATTCCAACGCAGGTTCAATCCAGCGTAAATCAGGCTGAAACCAACGCTGAATCTGTTTTTCATTCCAACCGATTGGACGCAGTTGCGATTTGTCATATTGGCAAAATTCGGCAAAATCCACCTCCGCCAACAACCGCCCAATCCGTTGCGCCCCAAATTGTGGCACCTGTAATAACTTCAATAATTCAAAATTCACAATAAACTCCTTACTTTCCACTTTCCACTTTCCACTTTCCACTTTCCACTTTCCACTTTCCACTTTCCACTAATTATCATTCCCTAATAGTAAGAAAACGTCTAAAATAGCCAACTTATAAATTTTTATTTTTCGATAGAGATCACAAAAAAATGTCAGTTTTAGATGTATTAATTTACCCAGATGATAATTTAGCGAAGGTTTGCGAGCCTGTTACCCAAGTTGATGATGAGCTACGCGCTTTTATCGACGATATGTTTGATACGATGTACGAACACGAAGGTATCGGCCTAGCGGCTCCGCAGGTAAATGTATTAAAACGCGTAATTACTATTGATATTGAAGGCGACAAAGCTAACCAAATCGTATTAATCAACCCTGAAATCACTGAAAGCAGTGGCGAAACCGGTATCGAAGAAGGTTGTTTATCTATCCCCGGTTGTCGTGCGCTTGTGCCACGCAAAGAGAAATTAACGGTAAAAGCATTAAACCGTAATGGCGAAGAATTTACCTTAGAAGCAGATGGACTACTCGCAATCTGTATTCAACACGAAATCGATCATCTAAATGGTGTGTTATTTGTGGATCATATTTCACAATTAAAACGCCAGCGTATTCGTGAAAAAATGGTGAAATTGAAAAAACAGATTTCACGCTCAAAATAACTCTCGCCCTTTGGGAGAGAGACAGATTTTCGCAAAGTAACGGCTTTGCGAAAATCAGAGAGAGGGAACTAGCCAATTTTTACAATCATAATTAAGGAGAGAACTATGATTACCCTTTATGCTATCAAACAATCGCGCGCATACCGTATTGCATGGCTATTAGAAGCATTGGAATTAGAGTATCAACTGGAATTATTTGACCGTGATGAACAGACTTTTCTAGCCCCTAAACAGCTAAAAGAGATTCATCCCTTAGGTAAATCACCCACTTTAGTCGATGGTGATTTAGTGATTGCGGAAAGTGGCGCTATTGTTGAGTATCTACTCTCTCGTTACGATACAGAAAACCGTTTTAAGCCAAGTGCAGACAGCGAAGAATATACCGACTATCTATTCTGGACACACTATGCAGAAGGGTCATTAATGCCGTGGTTATTAATTTCGGTGATCTTCAAACGTATTGCAGCGAAAAAAATGGTGTTCTTTGCTCGCCCTATCGTACATAAATTAGTAGCGACGGTGATGACCAATTTAGTTATTCCACAACTGCGTACTCACTTAAATCACGTAGAACAATCCCTTGAAGGCAAAAAATGGCTATTAGGCGATCAGCTCACTGGCGCTGATTTTATGATGAGTTTCCCTTTGCAAGCTGTCGCTCGAAACTCACCGCTTGATCTGCCAAATATTCGTGCTTATGTGGAACGTCTAGAACAAGAGCCAAGTTTCCAAAAAGTTGAACAGAAACTCGGTAAATTTAGTATTTAGTAGGATGGGCATACTTACCCATCATCAATAAAAAAGGAACAGAATATGATTATTGTAACTGGTGGTGCTGGCTTTATTGGTAGCAACATTGTTAAAGCATTAAATGAAATGGGTCGCCGTGATATTTTAGTGGTAGATAACCTAAAAAATGGCGAAAAATTTATTAACTTAGTCGATTTAGATATTGCCGACTACTGCGATAAAGAAGACTTTATTGCCTCTGTAATTGCAGGCGATAATTTCGGTCCAATTGACGCTGTATTCCACGAAGGTGCTTGTTCAGCAACAACAGAATGGGACGGTAAATACTTAATGCAGAACAACTATGAATACTCAAAAGAGTTATTACATTTCTGCTTAGATCGTCAAATCCCATTCTTCTACGCGTCAAGTGCAGCAACTTACGGTGGCAGAACTGATAACTTTATCGAAGAGCGTAAATTTGAAGGCCCATTAAATGTTTACGGCTATTCAAAATTCTTATTTGATGAGTATGTACGCCAAATTTTACCAGAAGCAGACTCACCAGTATGTGGTTTTAAATACTTCAACGTTTATGGCCCACGTGAACAACACAAAGGCTCAATGGCGAGTGTAGCATTCCACTTAAACAACCAAATCTTAAAAGGCGAAAACCCGAAATTATTCGCAGGTTCAGAAGGTTTCTTACGTGATTTTGTGTATGTAGAAGATGTGGCGAAAGTGAATTTATGGGCGTGGCAAAATGGCGTGTCGGGTATCTTTAACTTAGGTACAGGTAATGCGGAATCATTCCGTGCTGTTGCGGAAGCGGTGTTAGATTTCCACAAAAAATGCGAAATCGAAACAATCCCATTCCCAGACCACTTAAAATCACGCTACCAAGCATTTACCCAAGCGGATTTAACCAAGTTACGCGAAGCGGGATATACAGGTACATTTAAAACCGTTGCGGAAGGCACAAAAGCCTATATGGAATGGTTGAATAGATAATCAAACAAAAGGGAACCAACTGGTTCCCTTTCTATGTCCTGTTATATGGTGTGTTTACAGGCACCTTACAAGTTACAAACGGTTGAACTACTGCCCATAATACGCATTTTTACCGTGTTTGCGTAAATAGTGCTTGTCTAATAACTCTTGTTGCATTGAGCCGATATTTGGACGAATTTGGTGGCTGACGAAGTTCATATACGCCACTTCTTCTAATACCACTGAATTATGTACCGCATCAAAAGCATCTTTACCCCAAGTGAATGGGCCGTGTGAATGAACTAGAACGCCTGGAACCATGCTCGCTTCGATATTACGTTTACGGAAAGTTTCTACAATCACTTTACCTGTTTCTAACTCATATTCGCCGGCAATTTCTTCTGGAGTCATACGGCGTGTACAAGGTACTGAACCGTAGAAATAGTCGCCCTGGGTTGTGCCTAATGCAAGGATATCTTCCCCTGCTTGAGCCCACGCTGTTGCATGGCGAGAGTGAGTGTGCACTACCCCACCAATTTCAGGGAATTGACGATATAGCTCTAAGTGGGTTGCGGTATCTGATGATGGCTTTTTATCGCCCCACACTTTATTACCTTGTAAATCAACAATCACAATATCATCGGCGGTCATTACATCATAATCCACACCTGATGGTTTGATTGCAACTAAGCCTGTTTCCTTGTCGATTTCACTTACGTTACCCCAAGTAAAAGTCACTAATTTATACTTAGGTAACTCAAGATTTGCTTTTAATACTCTTTCACGAAGTTCTTTTAACATTCGAAACCACCTTCTTTCATTTTTTGTTCAATCCAACGGCGTGCATTGATAATTTCTGCAATTGGCTCTTCAGCTTTTTCAGTCCACATTTCAATTAAGAATGCACCGCGATAATTTAATTCTGCTAATGTTTTGAAGCAAGCAGGGAAATCTACACAACCATCACCAAATGGTACATCACGGAACTGACCTTTGCAGGTTTCAGTTACTTTATAAGTATCTTTTAAGTGAATAGCTGAGATTTTGTTGATACCAAGTTTAAGCTCTTCTGCCACGTTATCGTTCCACGCTGATAGGTTGCCTAAGTCTGGATAAACAGTAAACCAAGGCGAATCGATGATCTCATCCCATTTTTTCCAGCGAGAGATTGAGCTCATAAATTTGGTATCCATAATCTCAACGGCAATAGTCACTTGATTACTTGCCGCAAGTTCAACCGCCCATTCTAAACCTTCTTGGAAGCGTTGGATTGTACCTTCATCTTGCTCTTCGTAATAAACGTCATAGCCTGCTAATTGAATGGTGCGGATACCGAGATCCACCGCCAACTGAATCGCTTTTTCCATAATTTCGTAAGCTTTTTGGCGAGTCGCCTCATCTCTACTTCCAAACGGAAAACGACGATGTCCAGAAAGACACATTGATGGAATTGTCACACCAGTATTGATAATGGCTTTAACAAGTTCGATACGTTCTTCTTTTGTCCAATCTAAACGCGCTAAACGTTCATCGGTTTCATCCACTGAAATTTCAACGAAATCAAAACCACAAGTTTTAGCAATAGAAAGACGATCTTGCCAACTAATATTTTTTGGCAACGCTTTTTCGTAAATACCTAATTTATGTTTTCTCACTGAAAACTCCTTTTATTATGATATACAGTTGTGTTTACTGAGACCAAGCGGTTACTTTTTAAAAATGTTCAGCAAATCACGCTAAAATAACTTCTAACCCTTTTTCTCTCAGTTTTTGAATAATAGCAGAATCAGCTTCTCTGCCAGTGATTAAAATATCGATTTCATTCAATTTTGTGAAGAGCATTCCAACTTGCTTGCCCAATTTTGTGCTATCAAGTAATACTACATATTTTCCCGATTTAGCAGACATCTGTTGTTCTGAGTTAGCAATAATCATATCTGTCTTATATAAACCATCCTCAGTGAGCCCCTTACCACTCGTAAACATTATGTTTGCCATATAAGTTGTCTCATTTTGAGTATTAAGAGATAACGTTATTGCCTTACTTTTATTATATTGGCCACCCATAATTACAATATCTTCATGGTTGTGCTCAATAAGGTGATTTGCAAGCGGTAAGTAATTCGTCATTATTTGCACTTTCCGCCCACATAAGTGGCTACCTAGCATCATCATAGTCGAGCCACAGGTCAATAAGACACTCTCTCCTTCTCGACAAAGCCGACTCGCCTCTTCTGCAATACGTTGTTTCTCCTCACTATTGAGGATATCTAAGGAATTAACTGGAATATCTAAACTATTCGCCTCAGCGCCATTACGAACTTTTCTCAGTAAACCTAATTCGTTTAGCTTATTAATGTCGCGCCTAGCTGTCGCAGGCGAAATACTTAAAGAATCAATTATCTCTTGGGTTGAAAGAATTTTTCTTTGATTTAATAAATTTAAGAGCTGTTTATGTCTATAATTTTCGTTCATTATTTCTACTCCCTAATTAATAATGAACAATCAGCCACCCTTAAACAGGGTGGCTGGGCGTTTTTTATTAAAGCATTGATTTAAATTGAATATTTGGCTCTTGCTCAAAGCAATCGTCGAAACCACGAGGGTGATGATATTCAATTAAATCTTTATCGCGTGGGTAAACATATTTACCGCCCACTTCCCAAATGAATGGATGGAATTTATATTGTAGACGGTCTTTACGCATACGCCATAACTGTATAATTTCATCAGTACTTGCCATAAAGTTAGTCCAGATATCGTGGTGCACTGGAATAATTACTTTAGTACGTAAGCATTCCGCCATACGTAATAAATCAACAGATGTCATTTTATCTGCGATACCTACTGGGTTTTCGCCGTAGTTATTTAATGCCACATCGATATCGAATTGTTTACCGTGTTTTGCAAATTGAATTGAGTAGTGAGAGTCTGCACCGTGGTAAATTGTACCGCCCGGTGTTTTGAATACGTAGTTAACTGCTTTACGACCCATTTCTTCATCTGATGGGCAAAGACCAGC
The DNA here is from genome assembly GCA_002002485.1 of Pasteurellaceae bacterium 15-036681. GTDB lineage: Bacteria > Pseudomonadota > Gammaproteobacteria > Enterobacterales > Pasteurellaceae. The sequence goes on along the minus strand of MQVI01000008.1, from coordinate 64,638 downwards.
TAATTCACCACCTTGTTCTTCTGCGCCTTCAACAGGTAAAGTCACTAAACAAGTACGGTCGAATGAATCTAATGCGTGAATTTCAACGTCTTTTAATTTCACGACATCACCCGGTTTAACAATGATAATGCGCTCTTCTGGCACCCCCCATTTTTTCCATAATTCTGCACAATGCCACGGACCTACGAATTTCACATGATCTAAATTTGGATTATTGATAATCGCAGCAGCTACATTTACATCAATATGATCGCTATGGTAATGAGACGCTAAGATGAAGTCCACTTCGTTAATCATAAATGGATCTAGCACCATTGGTTGAGCGCGTAAGTTTGGTTGTAATTTACGTACACCAGCCATATTTGCCATTTGGTGACCACGTACCATATCTTTTACTTTTTTGGTTGATTTACCGCGGCCACACCATAAGTCCATACAGATATTTGCGCCTGCAGGAGTTTTTATCCATACGCCCACACAACCTAACCACCACATTGCAAAGTTGCCTTCAGGTACAACTTCATTCTCAATTTCTTCGTTTAACCATGTACCCCACTCTGGGAATGTAGAAAGAATCCAGCTTTCGCGTGTGATTTCTTGAATTTTGCTCATTGGGTTTCTCCTATTAGGATTTAAATAAAGTAATCACAAATAATCATATCCAATCACTCAATTTTGTAAAACGCTTTTTTGTTTTTTTGTGATCTACCTCGCATTTTTTTATTATTAAAAATAGAATTAAACATTTATTTAAAAGGAATTAACAGCAAATTAACATTTTTATTATTTTAAAAATTAAATTTATTTATATTTCTTGAAATAATTCTCCATAATCATAAATTTTGTGAAGTTGCTCACAAATAATCAATAACAATCTTTTATAATCTTTTTTTATTGTTATTATTACCTCGAAAGTTTCCTCCAATCTAATTGGGAATCTCTCTTTATCCAAAATCATCCAAACTAAATCTCTCACATTAATAGAGGCTATTATGGACTTTCTAACTGATATACTCCTTTTTATTAAGGACCAAGTGCTAAATAAAGCACCTTTCTTACTTGGTATCGTCGCATGTATCGGCTATATCCTTCTCAAAAAAGACACCACAACGATTATTAAAGGTACAGTAAAAACGATTGTTGGTTTTATGATTGTTCAAGCAGGTTCTGGTTTCTTAACATCGAACTTCGTTCCTGTCATTAAAGGACTATCTCAATATCACAACTTAACTGGTGCGGTGATTGACCCATACACCAGTATGCAAGCAACCATTCAAACCATGGGTGATAATTACGCATGGGTAGGTTATGCGGTAATTGGAGCGTTATTCTTAAACGTATTATTAGTTGTATTTAGAAAAATCACTGGTATCCGTACAATTATGCTTACTGGCCACATTATGTTCCAACAAGCAGGTCTTGTTGCTGTGTTCTATATGATCATCGGCGCATCAATGTGGGAGACTATCATTTATACATCTGTGTTAATGGCTCTATACTGGGGTATTTCATCTAATGTGATGTATAAACCAACTCAAGCAGTTACAGGCGGTGCAGGTTTCTCAATTGGTCACCAACAACAAATTGCATCTTGGATTGCTGTAAAACTTGCGCCGAAACTTGGTAATAAAGAAGATTCTGTAGATCATATGAAATTACCAAAATGGTTACATATCTTCCACGATAGTATCTCAGCAACGGCTATCGTAATGACAGTGTTCTTTGGTTTAATCCTCCTTTCATTCGGTTTAGATAACCTTCAACAAATGGCAGGTAAAACACATTGGTTTATGTACATTCTAGAGATGGGCTTGAAATTCGCAGTAGCGATTCAAATCATCGTAACCGGTGTACGCATGTTCGTTGCAGAATTATCTGAAGCATTCAAAGGTATCTCTGAGCGTGTAATTCCGAACTCTGTACTTGCAATCGACTGTGCGGCGATCTACGCATTCTCACCAAACGCAATGGTATTCGGTTTCATGTGGGGTGCTATCGGTCAATTCCTTGCAGTTGCAGCATTAATCGGTTCTAGCTCTTTAGGTTGGACTTCAATCTTAATTATCCCTGGCTTTATCCCAATGTTCTTCTCAAATGCAACAATCGGTGTATTTGCGAACCAATTCGGTGGTTGGAAAGCTGTGATGAAAATCTGTTTCGTGATGGGTATCATCGAAGTTCTCGGTTCTGCATGGGTAATTCACATGCTTGAAACTCAAGGTACCGTATTCAACGGCTGGATGGGTATGGCTGACTGGGCATTATTCTTCCCACCAATCTTACAAGGTATCATCAGCGTACCTGGTTTCTTCTTTGTAATCGTCGCATTAGCAATGGTATACATGTTCTTTGCATCAAAACAATTACGTGCAGAAGAAGCTGAAGCTGCAGCGAAAGGCTTAACCTTAGAACAATTAGATGGCTACGGCTTAGATGAAGTAGCAACGAAAGAAGAAGTAAAAGTTGAATCAGCACCTGTAGCAAACAGTGGTGCGGCACCAGTACGCATCTTAGCGGTATGTGGTTCAGGCCAAGGTTCATCAATGATGATGAAAATGAAAATTAAAGGCTACTTAGACAAACGCGGTATTCCAAATGTGATGGACTCTTGCGCAGTAACAGATTACAAAGGCAAATTAAATGAAATTGATATTATCGTATCATCTCAACATTTAGCTAATGAAATCGAAGTACCTGAAGGTAAATCAGTACTTGGCGTGAAAAACATGTTAAACCCTAACTCATTCGGTGATGAATTAGTGGAATTAATTAATAAACATAACGCTAGATAATTAGCATATAGGGGTGGATAATATCCACCCCAATTTATCAAGACATGTGGATGTAATCCTACCCTACGAAAGGAATAGCAAATGAATTTAAAACAATCTCTTATCGACAATAATTCAGTTAAATTAAATCAAAGTGCAAGCACTTGGCAAGAAGCTATTAAGTTAGCAATTGATCCATTAATTCAATCTGGTGCAGTAGAACCTCGTTATTACGATCGTATTATTCAATGTGTAACCGAAATGGGACCTTATATTATTCTTGCACCAGGTTTAGCAATGCCACATGCACGTCCAGAAGATGGCGTTAAAAAAACTGCATTCGCATTAATTACTTTAAAAGAGCCTGTTTATTTTGAGGGCGAAGATGATCCAGTAGATGTGTTGTTTGCTTTAGCAGGTAGCGACTCAGACCAACATATGCAAGGTTTAATGGAAATCACCCAAACCTTAGATGACCCAGACAGCGAAACAGGCGTTGACCTTGATAAAATCCGCCGTTGCCAAACTGCAGAAGATGTTTATGCAGTGATTGATGCTGCGCTTAATTAACGAACAGTGGACAGTGGATAATGGACAGTGTGAGCTTCACTGTCCACTCTCCACTTTCCGTTATCCACTATTAAAAAGGAAAATATTATGTCCAAACCATTACTTCAAATTGCACTTGACTCATTAAGCCTAGAAAAAGCGGTAGCAGACGCAAAACAAGCAGAAAGTGTCGTTGAGATCATTGAATGCGGTACTATTCTTGCATGTGCAGAAGGTATGAAAGCTGTTTCTACTTTACGAGCATTACACCCAAACCACATTATCGTGTGCGACTTAAAAACCACTGACGGTGGTGCAATCCTTGCAAAAATGGCATTCGAAGCAGGTGCAGACTGGTTAACAGTTTCAGCAGCTGCACACCCTGCAACCAAGGCCGCATGTAAAAAAGTGGCTGATGACTTCAATGCAGCTCACCCAGAATTAAAAGTGAAAAAAGAGATTCAAATCGAAATCTACGGTAACTGGACTGTGGAAAAAGATGCAAAAGAATGGGTTGAACTAGGCGTTAAACAAGCAATCTACCACCGTTCACGCGATGCTGAATTAGCAGGTAAAGGTTGGACAGCAGAAGATGTGGAATTAATGAAACAACTTTCAGCATTAGGCTTAGAACTTTCAATCACTGGCGGTATCGTGCCCGAAGAAATTCACCTATTTAAAGAGATCAAAAATGCCAAAGCCTTTATCGCAGGTCGAGCATTAGTGGGTGAAAAAGGCAAAGCAACAGCAGAAGCAATTCGTGCTGAAATTGATAAATATTGGGAGTAATATTTAATCTCTTGAATGCAAAGACGCAACCTAAACGTTGCGTCTTTTTGCTACTCCTAAATAATAGTCCCTATTAATATTTAACTAAAAACCCAAAGTCAATATTTAAGAGCTATTTGAATAATTTTACTACTCTCCTGTTTTGATAACTAGATCACATTTCTTTTGAAAAATCCATTGTAAAATCAAATGGACTTTAGTTCATGTTAAGGAGTGATTATGGAAGACAATGTAACAACCAAAAAACTGATTTTAGGAACAATTTCATTGGCTTGTGCGATAATTTTCTTTGGTGGATTTACTAAAGATTTTATCGGTGGCATCTTTGACTTTGGAAAACTCACTGGACAATTCCCAGAATGGTTAAAAACTTCTGGTGGTAGTAGTGCAAAAGGTGGTTTTCTTTTTGCTGTAACACTTATCCCCAGCATAATGTTAGCGCTTGGTTTTGTTGCGATTTTTGAACATTTCGGTGCATTAATGGCCGCTTCTAAATGGCTTAGCCCTATATTAAAACCGATAATGGGAATTCCAGGTACTTGTTCTATTTCATTAATTGCGAGCACCCAAAGTACTGATGCTGGTAGTTCAACAACTAAATTCCTACACAATGAAGGCAAAATTTCCTATAAAGAGTTATTAATTTTTGCAGCATTTCAATTCAGCGCAGGAGCTCTACTCACTAATTTCTTATCCTCTTTTGCTCCACTACTTTTGATTACTGACAAATCAGGCTCTACAGCTCCAACCTCAATCGCCATGTGCTTAGGTGTAATTTTATTATTCAAAATCTTTGGTGCAAACTTGATGCGTTTATACGTGAAAAAATTTGTAAAAGAAGAGGAGGCTGAAGTATGAGTACGCAAAAGAAATTAGTTACTGATATATTTATTGAAGGAGCGAGAAAAGGCTGGGATATTGCCGTGCATAGTACTATTCCTAACGTGTTAATGGCATTCGTAATTATCTATATGCTGAATGCTTCTGGTTTACTCAAAATTATTGGTGAATGGGTCGGCTTTATTATGGCTCCTCTTGGCTTACCAGGAGAATCTATCGCTGTGTTCTTAGCTGCATTTCTGAGCTGGGGTGGAGCCGCTGGTGTTTTAGTAGCATTAGTACAGGAAGGAACTCTTAATGCACACCATATTGCAATTCTTATTCCGGGAATGGCGTTAGTTGGTTCAACTGTACAATATATGGGCCGCATCTTGGGGGTATTGGGAGTGCCAGGTAAACATTATCTGGTATTGTTCGGTATTTGTATCATAAATGCCTACCTTGCTATGTTAATCATGCAATTTTTAATTTAAGGAGTAATAACTATGGACTCTAAAGCATTAGATACCTTTTTATCTGAATTGAAAGAAATTACAGATATTGAAAGCCCAACCAACTCTATTGAAGGTGTGAATAAAGTTGCTGAATGGTTTATGCGTAAAGCTGATCAATCAAGTTTGGCCTATCAACGAATTCCAATGACAAGCGATACTGTTGCTGATGGTTTAATTATCAGTAATGATCTGTATGCAGAACAATATGACATTCTCTTTATAGCACATATGGACACGGTGTTTCCTATCGGTACAGCAAAAGATGTACCATTCACGCTTAAAGACGGTATTGTTAACGCCTTAGGTGCGATTGATGATAAATCAGGGGCTTTGTTGACATTTTACATTTTACAAGAATTAGACTTGAGCAAGCTAAAAGTCGCACTCTATCTTAATTCACACGAAGAGCTTGGTTCTCCTTACGCAAAAGAAAGTATTCGTGAGTATGCTCGTAAATCAAAATACTGTTTCGTAATGGAGCCTGCTCGTGAAGATGGTTCTATGGTGGCAACACGTAAAGGTGTGATAACTTACGATATTGAGTTTCACGGCATACCTGCCCATGCAGGAAACAACCCTGAGCGTGGTCGTTCAGCACTAGTTGAAGCAGCTAATTTTATCGTAGAATTTGCAAAATTAAACGATTATCAAGCAGGACATACTTTTAATTGCGTGATGACAAATGGCGGTACAGCACATAATGTGATTGCAGATTATGCCAAACTTACTATTGAAATGCGCTATCGTCTATCATCATCCATAGAGTATTTTGAAACTCAATTACAACGAGTATTAGGAAACCCACTGATAGAAGGAGTAACTTCAACACGAGTATTGGTGAATGATGAAGCTCCAATGATCGATGAGATACATCTACCACATATCAAAACACTCTTTAATGAAATAGGCAAAGAACTGCAAACTGAAATAAAATGGGTAGATGCTGGTGGGCTAAGCGACGGTAATATTGCTGCTTCTGTAGGCTGCCCAACTATTGATGGATTAGGTCCAACAGGTGGCAATATGCATGCTCGAACAGAATATTTGGTCGTTGACTCTGTCATACCAAAATGTAATCTAGTACTCTGCGTGATTAAAAAGCTTTTTAATCTCTAGCTATACAGGAGTAGATAACTCCTTTAATATTGCAAGCGGTCAGATTTTGTAAAACTTTTACAGAATTCGACCGCTTCCCTTTATCACTCATTCCAACCCAATTCTTTTGAAATAGCAAAACTGGCTTGGCGGATTTCATTCAATACCGAAACCAAGCCTAACTGATCTAATTTATAAGTTGAAACAGATATAGATACTGCATATTTCACTTTTCCCTCCATATCAAAAATCGGACAAGCAACGCAAACTACTCCTAGCTCATTTTCTTCTCGATCCATTGCAAATTGCTCTTGGCGGATCTGTTCTAACTCTTGCTGCATTTCACTCAATTCTGTAATCGTATTACAAGTGAGTTTTTCGATAATATCTTGATGAGATTGCCAATAGTCCACCACATAATTTGGATTTCTCTCGTAAGCTAAAAAGAGTTTCCCCATTGCCGAACAATATAGTTTGAGATGTTGCCCAATATAAGCACGCGTTCGCATCATCCCGATAGTTGGTTCTAATTTATAAATCATTATGCCGTGATCATCTTCTCGTTTTGAAAAATTGACTGTTTCGCCCAAAGCTAAATTCAATTTTTCCAAATAAGGCGCTGCAACGTTGATGATATTCATCGAAGCAAGTGTTTTTTGCCCCAAACTCAAACATTTTGTGGTAAGACGATAACTACCAACTGTATTTGCTGCTTGAACATAGCCTTCGCTGTGTAGACCTTGTAATAAGCGATGTGCCGTACTTTTATTTAAGCCTGAAATTTCCGTCAATTTTACTAATGGGCAACCATTTGGGAAATTACTCAAAATCTCCAATAGTCGTAATCCTCGAATCAAACTTTGATTACCACTCGCTTTTTCTTCCATATTCTTTCTCCTTATAAAAACCAAGTGTTTCATAATATGAAATTCTGTTTCACAAAAATGAGATCTGGCTCACAATTCTTGATATTTACAAATAACACATTGATTTTTATGGTGTTTTATTTTTTGAGTTTGATTGACTTTACATAGCGACAAGCGTAATTTATGAAACATAGTTTTACTATTTGAAACGATTAAATTTACAACAAATTTGAAACCATAATTAATGAGGTATCCAATGAGAGTTTCTTACGATGAATTAAAAACTGAATTTAAACGAGTGCTACTTTCTCGTAACGTACGTGAAGAGATCGCAGAAGAGTGTGCAACGATGTTTGCCAACACAACGCAAGAAGGCGTTTATTCACACGGCGTAAATCGCTTCCCACGTTTTATTCAGCAACTTGAAAAAGGCGATGTGATCCCAGATGCGGAACCAACTAAAGTACTCTCATTAGGCGCTATTGAGCAGTGGGATGCTCACCAAGCGATTGGTAACTTAACCGCGAAAAAAATGATGGATAGAGCAATGGAAATCGCAGACCAATTTGGTATTGGTGTTGTCGCTCTTAAAAATGCAAATCACTGGATGCGTGGCGGTGGCTACGGTTGGCAAGCAGCACAAAAAGGTTATATCGGTATCTGCTGGACTAACGCTCTTGCAGTTATGCCACCTTGGGGCGCAAAAGAGTGCCGTATCGGAACTAACCCATTAATTATCGCCGTACCAAGTAACCCAATCACAATGGTGGATATGTCTTGCTCAATGTACTCTTACGGTATGTTAGAAGTTCATCGCTTAGCTGGTCGCGAAACCTTTGTTGACGCAGGCTTTGATGATGAAGGAAATTTAACTCGTGATCCGGGCACTGTTGAGAAAAACCGCCGTTTATTACCAGCTGGTTTCTGGAAAGGTTCAGGTTTATCAATCGTGTTGGATATGATCGCAACGCTTCTTTCTAACGGCTTATCAACCGCTGCGGTAACTGAAGATAAAGATGATGAATATTGCGTATCACAAGTCTTTATTGCGATTGAGGTTGACCGCTTAATTGATGGCAAAACCAAAGACGAAAAACTTGAGCGCATTATGGAATATGTGAGAACCGCAGAGCGTTCTGATCCTGATGTTGCAGTACGTTTACCTGGTCATGAGTTCACAACGATTCTTGCTGAAAACAAAGCAAATGGCATCCCTGTAGATGACACTGTTTGGGCGAAATTGAAGTCATTATAATGCCCTCTCCCTCCGAAAATCCTAAGGATTTTCTCCTCCCAATACTCGCTTACGCTCGCTCCTTTGGAGCCGTTGGCATAGCCAACGTTCAAATGCAAAGCATTTGTCCCGTAAACGGGCGAGGGGAAATTAGAGGCTAGATAAGGAAAAGATCATGTATTTCGGACATATCAACAATATCAACCCAAACGAATATCCAAAAGCAATTCAATTTGCATTGGAGTATTTAAAAAATACCGATTTCGATAAAGTCGAAGTCGGTCGCTATCAACTTAAAGGCGATTTAATCTATGTTCAAGTATTGGATTTAGAAACTAAACCTAAAGCAGAGATTCGTCCTGAAGTTCATCGTAACTATTTGGATGTGCAGTATCTACATTCTGGTAAAGAAAAAATGGGCTTTGCTCACGACTGTGGTAACAATCAAATTGCAATGGAATATGATCCCAATCGTGATATTCAACTCTACCAAGATGCCGAATATGAGGGCGAACTAACAATGCAAGTGGGTAGTTTTGCAGTATTTTTTCCAGAAGATGTACATCGCCCAGCTTGTATTGATGGAGAAGTTTCTAAAATCCGTAAAGTGGTGGTAAAAATCGCCATCAGCGAATTGGAGGCAAAATGAAATCGTTAGTCAATTATGCAACCAAAGGGCTTGAAGCAATTGTCGTGCTAATTCTTACGGCAATGTCCCTACTCGTTTTTGTGAATGTGGTTTTACGTTATGGCTTTCATAGCAGTATCAACGTAACCGAAGAAGTCTCTCGCTATCTCTTTGTTTGGCTTACATTCTTAGGCGCAATTTTAGCCTTTGGTGGAAATCAACACGTTAAGGTGACAATGTTAACCGACCGCTTAAGCCCAACCAAACGCGATATTCTTAGCATTGTAACTGATGGTCTAATGTTGTTCTGCTGTTACTTAATCGTACAAGGTGGCTGGATTCAGTTTCAACTAAATATCAATAACTTATCGCCAATTTCAGAAATTCCAACAGGTGTTACTTTCTTAGCAAGTGTGATTGCAGGTTGTGTGATTGGTATTCTGCTGTTAGTGCGCATTGTAGCAACCATTCGCACAGTGGCTAAAGGAGAAAGCAAATGACAGTCGTAATTTTCCTTTCCGTTTTATTAGGCGCAATTTTACTTGGCGTTCCTGTTGCCTTTGCACTACTACTTTGCGGTGTAGCAATGATGTTACAGCTCGATCTATTCGATGCACAAATCCTTGCTCAACAAATCGTAAGTGGTGCAGATAGCTTCTCTCTAATGGCGATTCCATTCTTCATCCTTGCTGGCGAAATTATGAATGAAGGTGGATTATCTAAACGTATTATCGACTTACCGATGAAATTGGTTGGTCATAAACGTGGTGGCTTAGGATTTGTAGCAATTTTAGCTGCAATGATTATGGCAAGCCTTTCAGGTTCAGCCGTAGCTGATACAGCCGCTGTTGCCGCAATGTTGCTACCAATGATGAAAACGACTGGCTATCCTGTAGATCGTTCAGCTGGTTTAATTGGTACTGCTGGAATTATTGCACCAATTATTCCACCATCAATTCCATTCATCATTTTTGGTGTGGCAAGTGGTGTATCAATTACGAAGTTATTCTTAGCAGGTATTTTTCCTGGAATTATGATGGGCTGTTGTTTAGCTACACTTTGGTGGTGGCAAGCAAAACGCTTAAACTTAATGACATTCTCTAAAGCAACCAAAGAAGAACTTTGTATTTCATTCAAAAACAGTATTTGGGCATTAATGTTACCTGTCATCATCATCGGTGGTTTCCGCTCAGGTCTATTTACCCCAACGGAAGCAGGTGCTGTAGCAGCCTTCTATGCATTAGTAGTATCACTTTTCGTTTATCGTGAATTGAAATTAAAAAATCTGTACAAAGTGGTACTTGCGGCCGCTAAAACTACTGCGGTGGTGATGTTCTTAGTAGCTGCAGCAAACGTCACAGGTTGGTTAATTACCATCGCTGAATTACCACAAATGATGACTGAGTTACTTGAGCCATTAATCGATTCACCAACCACATTATTGATCGTGATTATGTTTGCAGTGTTTATTATCGGAATGGTAATGGACCTAACACCAACAGTATTAATCTTAACGCCAGTATTAATGCCATTAGTGGAAGAAGCAGGTATCGACCCAGTTTATTTTGGGGTGTTATTTATCCTTAATACATCAATCGGCTTAATTACACCGCCAGTGGGTAATGTGCTTAATGTAATTACAGGCGTGTCAAAACTACCATTTGACCAAGCTGCAAAAGGCATTCTTCCTTACCTATTAATGATGTTCGGACTGTTATTTGCCTTTGTGTTCTTCCCACAATTAATTTTAACCCCACTCTCGTGGATGCAATAAATTAAATCGGGGCACTCGTTGCCCTAACCATTAAATCCCAAAGGAGCTTACAATGAAATTATTCAACCTTAAAACTTTAGCGGCACTCGTTGCAGGTATGGCAGTATTTGCAGGCAATGTAAACGCAGAAACGACCCTACGTTTTGGTTATGAAGCACCACGTAGCGATACTCAGCACACCGCTGCGAAAAAATTTAATGATTTACTCAAAGAAAAAACCAAAGGTGAAATCAAATTAAGCTTATTCCCAGATAGCACATTAGGTAACGCACAAACAATGATTAGTGCTGTGCGTGGTGGCACAATCGACTTAGAAATGTCTGGCTCACCAAACTTTTCTGGCTTAGTGCAAAAAATGAATATTATTGACATCCCATTTATCTTCAAAGATCGTGAACACGCTTATGCAGTATTAGATGGCAAAATTGGTCAAGGCTTATTAAAAGAATTAGAGGCTCAGGGCTTAAAAGGTTTGGCGTTCTGGGAAGTAGGATTCCGCTCATTCTCTAACTCAAAACATCCTGTAAATGGTCCTGATGATATCAAAGGTTTAAAAGTACGTACAAACCAAAACCCAATGTATATCCAAGCATTCTCACTCTTAGGTGCAAACCCTGTGCCAATGCCATTATCTGAACTCTACACAGCATTGGAAACCAAAGCTGTGGATGCACAAGAGCACCCAGTCGGAATCTTCTGGTCTGCAAAATTATTCGAAGTTCAAAAACATTTAAGCTTAACTAACCACGGTTACACTCCATTAATCGTTGTAATGAACAAAGCAAAATTTGATGCTTTATCGCCTGAATTGCAAAAAGCAGTGGTTGAATCAGCGCAAGAAGCAGGTAAATACCAACGTCAACTTAACCTAGATAATGAAAAAGAGATTCTTGCGAAATTAGCAAAAGCGGGCGTGTCAGTTATCGAAAAAGTGGATAATCAGCCGTTCAAAGCAATTATTGAAGCAGATGTGCGTAAATCATTTATTGAGAAAAATGGCGATGATTTAGTGAAAGCAATTGATGCTTTAGCGAAGTAATTTACTAAGTTACAACCGGTTCGATTTGCAAAATTTTTTGCAAATCCGACCGGTTGTTTATTTAAAGGAAAGAGTTATGAACTATTATCTCGGAATTGATTGTGGCGGTACTTTTATTAAAGCCGCATTATTTGATGAAAAAGGCAATATCCAAGCCGTTGAGCGTGAAAATGTGTCTGTGATTAGCGAACAAGCTGGCTATGCTGAGCGTGATATGGAGCAGCTCTGGCTGGTGTGTGCAGATGTCGTAAAAAATACCATTGCAAAAAGTGGTGTGAATCCGACCGCTATCAAAGCTGTGGGCATTTCCGCACAAGGTAAGGGGGCATTTTTATTAGATAAGCAAAATCAACCTCTTGGTAGAGCAATTCTCTCTTCTGACCAACGTTCCCTTGAAATTGTTAAAACTTGGCAAGCGCAAGGGATTCCTGAAAAACTTTATCCAATTACCCGCCAAACATTATGGACTGGGCACCCTGTTTCTATCTTGCGTTGGGTAAAAGAGAATCAGCCTGAGCGTTATGCTCAAATCGGTTCAGTATTAATGTCACACGACTATTTACGTTTCTGCTTAACTGGCGAATTACACTGTGAAGAAACCAATATCTCTGAATCCAATTTATACAATATGGCTCAAGGAAAATATGATCCAAATTTAGCTGAATTGTTAGGATTGTCTGACATTATTGAAAAACTTCCCCCTGTTATTCAACCAAATAAAGTAGCTGGCTATGTAACAGAAAAAGCCGCTCAGCTTACTGGATTATCTCTCGGTACAGCCGTTGTTGGCGGCTTATTCGATGTGGTTTCAACCGCATTATGTGCTAATTTAGATGATGAAACCAAACTCAACGCTGTACTCGGCACTTGGTCTGTTGTGAGTGGTATTACCGACTATCTCGATCCAAATCAGCCATTGCCATTTGTGTATGGCAAATATGCTGAAGCGAATAAATTTATTGTCCACGAAGCAAGCCCAACTTCAGCAGGCAATCTAGAATGGTTTGTGAAACAGTGGAGCAATTTAAGCTATGCGCAGATCAACCAAGGCATTGCTCAACTTCCGCCAGCAGCAAGTTCGGTACTATTTGTACCCTTCTTATATGGTTCAAATGCAGGTTTAGGCATGCAAGCAAGTTTCTACGGAATGCAAGCTCATCATACCCAAATGCACTTACTACAAGCGATTTATGAAGGGGTTTTATTTAGCTTAATGCACCATTTAAACCGTATGTTGCAGCGTTTCCCAAATACTAAAGTATTACGAATCACAGGCGGTCCAGCAAAATCAGCGGTTTGGATGCAGATGTTAGCAGATTTAACAGGCATGGAACTTGAAATTCCAAGCGTGGAAGAAACAGGTTGTTTAGGTGCAGCATTAATGGCAATGCAAGGTGTGGGTGCAGATACTTCACAAGTCGAAAGTCTTCATTCCGAAATGCAACGTTTTAGCCCAAACCCTGCTAATTTTGAAGCTTACCAGCAAAAATATCAGCGTTATCAAAGCTTAGTGAATGCATTAAAAGCATTAATTTAAGTAGAACTTTGCGTTATAACAACAAGCGGTGAGATCTTTGCCATTTTTTGCAAAATTATGGCAAAATCTCACCGCTTATATTTTTCATCAACGAGGTTTTTATGGCAAAAGTTTATATCGTACACGGCTATGGTGCGAATCCAGAAAAGCATTGGTTTCCGTGGTTAGAAAAGGAATTAACTCAACTGGGTATTGAGTGTCAGCGTTTAGCTATGCCTGATACGGATAACCCCAATGCAAGTAAATGGATTGAACATTTAGAGCAAAATGTGATAGTCGATGAGCAAACAGTGATTGTGGCACATAGCCTTGGCTGTATCGCAAGCCTTAACTTCTTAGCCAAAAACTTTGAACGCCCAGCTGGTGCAGTGCTTGTTTCAGGCTTTCATCAACCAATTGAGCATTTAAGTGAATTAACTCCATTTACCAATATCTACGCAGTACAACCGCCATTAATGCCATTTAAAAGCTATGTAGTTGCCGCCTTAGATGATGAAGTTGTACCTCATCAGCACAGCGATGCCCTAGCGCAACAACTTAAAGCGGACTATATCCGTTTACCAACAGGGGGACATTTCCTTGACAGAGAAGGTTGTACAGAATTACCGATTGTATTAGAACTGGTGCAAAAAATGCTGGGGAAATAAACTTATCGTAGGGTGGGCATCCTTGCCCACCAATACCCCCAGTATCTACTACAATAACCCCTTATTTTCTTGCCACACTTGATTTAAATGCTTTTGGATTTTTACTTTAGTTGGCTGAGAAATCGGATAATCACTCGCTATTTGGCTAAAATTCGCAAGCGTATCAACCACTTCATCTATCACTTGTTGCGCTTGTTGCCAATTATCAAAACCGGCCACTTCCGCTAATTCTTGGATCACTTTTAATGATGGGGCTTTGCCATATTGACGAAATCCCATTGAATGCTCACCGTGGCGTAATGGACTATAAGTTACATCATAAGCTAATGAAGGTTGCCAATCGCCCTGTTCATCTTGCACAAATGCCCAATTCTTAGTGTGATCATCTTGGTTTAATCCAAATAAATTAAACATTGCTCGGCGGAATTGCAGCTGACTTGCCGAACGAGATTTACACAAAACCTTAGTGGCTTTGAGCAAACCAAAATAGTCAATAGACGGCGAACGGTGTGTCGCATCTAACAATCCACATAAACTATGGGTATGCACTCCTCCTGCGGTTTCTGTTAAATAATCAAAGCGTTTAACAGCTAACCAATGAAAATTCTGCTGTTCAAGTAATTGCCATTCCACAGGCTGTAATCCTGCTTGCTCTGCCATTGTTAAATAAACGGCTTCGAGTAAGCCTTCTTCGTGTTGCAACGGCAAACTTTGAGTTGTGAATTTGACAATCCATGCTTCATCATTTTGCCGTGGGGTAGTACGACAAATCTGTGCGTTATCTTTTGGCATAAAAATTTGCGCTTTGGGTCTTGCTCCCCCAGAGCTACCTGCGCGGATTAATGCTTGTAAAACTTCGTCTGTCTGTCCTTCAAAAATCTGTTGTGCATTTTGCCCTAGCTCAAACAAACTTTTTTCTTGTGGTTCCGTAGGGTAATGAGTAGTAGGTTGATAAGAAAGCGCGCCAATCCCCGAATTACCAACAAAAGCAAGACGATCAAGCGGTGATATTTGATAAAGATTTAGCGAATGCGCCTCAAAAAAGCGATCTTGCAATAGCATTCCCCAACCATCAGGCAAGCTATCTGCAAAAACACCAAATAACCCCTCATGCACAGAGTTATTAGCCTGCTGAGGTTCTGTAATTTGTGCCAATTTAAAAGGCGACAAGTTAGGATAATTGGCAAGATACCCTGCTGAATAGGCAAAGAAAATCCCTTGTCGATTCTCCGCTAATTCTCCAACAAGTACTTTTTCGCCATTTGCCAAAGTACGATAAACCTCGAGCAGTTGTGTCTTTTGAATTTTAGCCACGCAACACCTCCGCAATGGTTTTTGGCATAGCCTTTGGCTCATTAGTGAGTTCCACAAGGCGATCCATACGGTCTAGCACAAGCCAAAGGGCAAGAAATTGGCGTAATGAAATTTGGGCGGTATTTTCAAAATGGCGAATCGTACTCGCAGGCACCTGCGCTCGCTCCGCTAATTTTTCACGGGAAAGTTTTGCCTGCTTACGCTTTTTCTTAAGGTAATCCGCCAAAAGTCGCTGTGTTTCCACATCATCATAAAGTGACAACATATTATCAAAAAAACCTATAAAACAGAGATGAATTGATAATATTATATCAAATTATTAGTAATAGAAAACCTAGCGAAACGGCTAGATTTAGAGAGATGCCTAGCACTGACTTACTAGGATATAGCCCTTATGCCAATCCAAAAATTTCCATACATACCAAATATTTATACCTATTCCAACTCAAAAATTTCACTCTTTCGATGAAGATCACAAAAATAGATATTGCTACTTTTCACACTATTTAGTGACTATATACTATCCATAATAATTGACCAAAATAACCAACTAGGTTAATATCTATGGAAAAACGCATACCGCACTATTCACTTGAACAGATAAAAAATCTTATCGTTGATAGGAAAGTTAGGACAACTAAAACAGCTCTCTTTGATGCTCACTCTTTAGGGTTAGATTTCGATGATATGCTCAATGTAATTAATCGATTAACAAGAGCTGATTTTTATAAAAGTATGACAACCTACACTAATCATCAAATATGGCAAGATGTTTATCGCCCTTATACCGAATTTGGTAGCTTATATGTCAAACTGACAGTAATTGATGATTTACTAATCGTATCATTTAAGGAACTTTAAAATGCTTTGCCCGACTTGTTTCCAAACCGAATTACAATCTGATACTCGTAACGTGCCTTACACTTACAAAGGACAAAAAACAGAACTTACTAATATTCAAGGGGATTTTTGCAATCATTGTGGGGAAATGGTTTTAGATGAACAACAAAGCCAAAAGCTACTTAATGCAATGAAAACTTTTGAACAAGCTGTTAATGCAAGCTATGTTGATCCTACTTATATTCAATATGTTCGTAAGAAACTACAGCTCGATCAACGTCAAGCGAGTGAGATTTTTGGTGGTGGGGTAAATGCGTTTTCACGCTATGAAACAGGCAAAGCTTGCCCGCCGATTGCATTGATTAAGCTATTGAAGTTATTGGATAATCATCCGAATTTATTAGCTGAAATTAAGGGATAAGGTGCGCTTCCACGCACCTTGTAAATAACTCTACTTTTTCAATAACATAATAATCTCTTTTAGAGCGTTAATTTCATTATCTTTTTGAGCAAGTAACTCATCTTTGGCAGAAATAATATTATCTTTATTTTCGATAATTAATCTGAGTTTCTCAATTTCTAAAATAACAGCGTTATCACTTGAATAATAATTTGCGGTATTGTTCCCGCTGTTTGTACCAAAATACCACGTTGGCGCTTTTTCATCAGCGGTAATTAAATCATTCACACTAATATTAAATACATTGGCAATCTGTTCAAGTTTATCATAATGCAATTTTGACTGACCTCGTTCAATCTTGGCATAGCCAGTTACCGACATGCCCATTTTCTCCGCCATTTCCTCCTGCGACCATTGACGCACTTCTCGCATTACTCGAACTTTATCGTAGATTTCCATTATTACCCCAACTCTTTGAGTTATTTTCACAACAAATTACGTTATTTTATAGCTTGTTTGTTACTGTTGAATTCAAGGGCTAAAGTATATCATATTGTTAAATATTAACCACTTTTGATTTAAGGATATCAAATGAAAAAAGTCATTACTTGTACTCTAATTGCCACTTTACTTTCAGCTTGTTCTGTAACACATCAAGGAAGTATGAAGCTTAAAGAACAAAGCCTTACTTCTATTGAAAGTAAAATCATTCCAAATCAAACAACAAAAACAGATATGCGTGAGCTATTAGGCGAACCAACAAAAATAACTCAGCACTCTAATTTAGATGAAATTTGGTTCTACAATTCTTATGATGAACATAAGAATTATACTCCAACAGTAATGTTTCCTGTGACTTTACCACTAAGTATTGTTTTTGGTGTAAATATGCTCAAACCAATCACAACAAAAGAAAACGAAAAACAATTACGTGTAAAAATTGATACAAGTACAAACAAAGTAACCAATGTATCTACTGCAATTACTAACAATGATTGGTATTAGTTGGATTACCGTAATTTTTATAGCTTAGGCTTGAATATCTCAATAAATAGTATAAACTAGCCTCAAGTGGATTGGGAGTTCCTGGTCGGCGTCATAGCCTCGGTGAGTACATCGAGGCTTTTCGCTATCTGCTATTCAGGAAAGTGTTTTAATCCCTTCTGATCAAAGTCTTTTCCAACATCTTGTCTACCACCCTCGCAGTAAAATTTCTCTTTTAAAACATCAAAAGCTCGATTTTCTTGCTCTGGATTCAAAACATAACGTCCTATTGGTCTTGCAACAAGATCTGCTAACTGTAAGCCTGTCGAATTGACTTTTTTAGAGGCCATTCTTAATTTGAATGGTAATACACGATTAAATTTATTCTCACCACTACAAATTCTTAAAAATTCTAGCTCTAATTCCTTATCCTCTTTAGCTCCTCGACTTTCAACAACCACGAAAGTAACTAAATCTTGCTGTTTTTTCTCAGAAACAAAATCAAACAAGGTTTCTAAGCAATGTTTTAATGCGAAATGATAAGGATTAAATAAACTATCTGGTTTACTCAACTTCTGTTTCTCAATCACACAAGACGCTAATACAAAATTATTTTTATAAATAATATTGGTTAATTTATCTAGGAAACAATTCTTTTCTTCTCTGCTTTTGAATAAAGAAAAATCCCCTTTTTCTTTGCGAATTTCATGCTCATGTAGAATCACAAGATCATGCCCAAAATATTCAAATTTGAGTTGTTGAAGTGCAGGAACCACTTTTTGTGAATAATGTTGTTTGTAAAAAATACAGAATGCTAAGACAAAGACAGGATAATTGGGATCAATAGAAGTTAAACTATGATCTCCGCTTTCATCAACATAAACGATAAAATCACTAAACTGATTCATATATCCTGCCCTTATATTATGTTCTACTTCTTCACCCCAGTGATTCTACACCACTCTTCTTTCTCTTCCACGGGGTCAAGATTGAATGAGCCTGCGTAGGCTTCACATACTGATTCTGCTTGGGTTGCTAAAATACCTGATAGACCTAAATCACCTTGTGGTTTTACAAGGGTAATGATTTGCGGTGCTAACTCTTTTAATGGGCCTGCTAAGATATTTGCTACAACCACATCTGCGATTAAATCTTTAGGCTGATCTTTAGCTAGGAATAACTGTAAGCGATCTGCCACGCCATTAGCTTCCGCATTGTTTTGGCTTGCTAAAATCGCTTGTGGGTCGATATCGATACCAATCGCTTGTTTTGCCCCTAATTTTAACGCTGCAATCGCTAAAATACCTGAACCACAACCGAAGTCGATAACGGTTTTACCTTCTAAATCCAAACCATCTAACCACGCTAAGCAAAGCGCTGTGGTTGGATGTGTGCCTGTACCGAAAGCTAATCCCGGATCTAACATCACATTTACCGCATTTGGATCTGGTACCTCACGCCAGCTTGGGCAGATCCATAAACGTTTACCAAACTGCATTGGGTGGAAGTTATCCATCCACTCACGCTCCCAGTCTTTATCTTCGATTTGTTCGATTTTATGCGCAAAATCTTCAGCCACTAATTTGCTGGTAATTAACGCTTCTACGATAATTTTCATATCCGTTTCCGCATCAAATAATGCCACCACGTCAGTGTTACCCCATAAGCGAGTTTCTCCCGGAAGTGGTTCAAAAATTGGGGTATCTTGGCTATCCATAAAGGTTACCGATACCGCACCAATTTCTTCTAAAAAATCACTAATGGTTTCTGCTTGTCTATCTGTACTATTTAAACGAATTTGTACCCACGCCATTTTACTTTCCTCTTAATTAATTCGATTAGATTTTTGCTTGTTCAAATATTTGCAAATAGGCTAATCGTTTTTGTAATTTTTTAAATAAATCCAACCGCTTGCTGATGAAGATAAACTGTTACTTGACGTAGCATAGTTTTACCCCCAATGTTTCAGCGACTAATAACACCGTACTGAATTTTATTTGGCTTACATCTTTAAACAGACGTTTCAAGGTTGATACAGAAACACCTGTTTGTAGTTCAAGGGTCGCTAATTCAATTTTTAAGGCTTTACGCTGTTGATTCAAATATTGCCCTAATTCAAGGGGATCAATAGGTTGTAGATTAGATTGCATAGCTAGATAGTCCAAAAATGAGCTTTATTGCCTAATTTAGCTTAAAATTAATTCTAAATCTATTAGAATCACAATAAAAGGCTCAAAAAAGAGCTTTTTTATTGTAAATCCAACAAATAAAATCCCCAATACAAGCATTCTTTTGTAAATTTTGCCTTGCCTTGCCTTGCCTTGCCTTGCCTTGCCTAAAAGTATAAAATGTGTGTGCTTTTTACAAGCAAATTATGTTTTTTATTTCTTCACTGGAGAAAACTATGAAAAAATTACTTTTAATTGCAGCTGTAGCTGCATTCTCAAGTTCAGCAATGGCAGCCGATTTACATGCAACTTGCCAAGAGTATTTCAAACAAATTGAATCTCTTCAAAATCTACCTGAACCAGTAAAAGCACAGCTAGAAGCAAGTAAACAACAAATTGCAACGTTACCAGCAACAGCACAAGAACAGGCTTGCAAACAAGGCTTAGAATCATTAAAAATGATGGTTCCAGCTAAGTAATTAAAGAACAGGATTGTTAGATGGCGTATTAATTTCGGTTAATACGCCATTTTATTTTCCTTGTAATAATTTATTACAAAGTAGACAACGAATAGTGACTGTCAATTACAACACTTTCCACTGTTCGTTATCCACTTATCAGCCACGCCCCCCAACAGTAATTTTATCTAATTTCACTGTTGGTTGTCCTACGCCGACTGGCACACTTTGTCCTTCTTTACCGCAGGTACCAATCCCTGGGTCTAATTCCATTTTTTTGCCCACCATTGAAACCTGTTGCATTGCTTCGATACCGCTACCGATTAGCGTTGCGCCAGTTACTGGTTTGGTAATTTTACCTTTCTCAATTAAGTAGGCTTCCGCCGTTGAGAACACAAATTTACCCGAGGTAATGTCCACCTGTCCGCCACTAAAGTGTGGCGCATATAAGCCGAACTCAACAGATTCGATCATCTCATCAAATTCATGGTTACCTTCAGTTAAGTAGGTATTTGTCATACGTGGCATTGGTAAGTGCGCATAAGATTCACGGCGGCCATTGCCCGTTGGTGCCACACCCATTAAGCGTGCATTAAGTTTATCTTGGATATAACCTTTTAAGATACCATTCTCAATCAATACATTACGTTGCGAAGGCACACCTTCATCATCAACAGTAATTGAACCACGTACATCCGCTACAGTACCATCATCAACAATAGTACAAAGTGGAGATGTAACTAGCTCACCGATTTTGCCTGTAAAGAGAGAAGACTCTTTACGGTTGAAATCGCCTTCTAAACCATGCCCAACAGCTTCGTGTAGTAAAATCCCTGGCCAACCTGCGCCCAATACAATCGGCATTGCCCCAGCTGGTGCAGCAACGGCACCTAAATTGACTAACGCTTGGCGTACGGCTTCTTTTGCTAAGAATACCGCACGGCTATCACCCGTATGGTTTGGCTCAAAGAACCAATTTAACCCGAATCGACCGCCAGCCCCTGCACCACCACGTTCACGTTTACCATTCTGCTCAACTAATACAGATACAGATAAACGCACCAATGGACGAATATCCGCAGCCAAAGTGCCGTCAGTTGCGGTTACCAACATCTCTTCATACACCGCTGAAAGATTAGCATTCACTTGAATTACACGTGGATCTTCCGCTCGAGCCACTTTATCGACTAAATGTAATAGCTCAACTTTCTGCTCACGGCTTAATGTATCCAATGGATTAATTGCTGCATAACGAGGCACAGCAATGGTCTGCTTGAAAGGTTGGATAATTAACTGACCGCTTTCTTGAGTGATACTGCGAGCCGCCATTGCGCACTGTTCAAGCTGATTTAATGAAATCTGATCCGCATAGGCAAAGCCGGTCTTTTCACCTGATACGGCACGTACACCCACACCGCGGTCAATATAAAAACCACCTTCCTTAATAATACTATCTTCTAATGACCAGCTTTCATCTTGGCTGAATTGAAAATAGAGATCAGCATAATCAATCTGACGTGTTGAAAAATGATCTAAAACTTTTGTTAAATCATTGAGTTGTAATCCACTCGCACCGAGTAGACTGTTTGAAACTTTATCTAACATTGAAATTCTCTAATTTGGGTAACTTATGGTTGTTACAAGCGCTAGGATTTTAAGCTAAATTTGCAAATTGACGAAATGATTTGTGATGTTATCCTATACAAAACACAACTCAATATCTCAAATTCTAAGGAAAGCCAATGAAAAAAGGCGCTGATTACTACTATCTAAAAATGGAAGAGCACTTCCTTTATGTCCCTTATTTCCACCATCACCGTCGCATCCGTGTGTTGTTACCTAAAGATTATCACAACGAGCCTTGGGAGCGTTATCCTGTACTTTATATGCACGACGGTCAAAATGTTTTCTATAGCAAAGAGTCCTATTCGGGCTATTCGTGGAAAATTATCCCTACCATTAAGCACCACAAAGAGTTTCCAAAAATTATTATTGTAGGAATTGATAACGCGGGAACGCAACGTTTAGATGAGTATGGCCCTTGGCAAACCGATACAGGCTCAACCCCTGATGTTGCTCACGCAGGCGGAATGGGAATGGAATATGGGCGTTGGGTGGTAGAGCATGTTAAGCCTTTTATCGATCATCATTATCGTACCAAACCACAGCGTGAACATACTCTACTTGCGGGGAGTTCAATGGGCGGGATTATCACAGCTTATATGGGCGCAGCTTATCCGAATGTGTTTGGGCATTTAGGGGTTTTTTCTCTCGCTTCATGGTTTAGTGAACCGGCATTCTTACATTTCTTACACCATCACCCATTAAACCGTGATAACCGAGTGTTTATTCAAGTGGGCACCAATGAAGGAGATGATGTCGATTCATTGTTTATTTCTAATATGAACCAAGCCTATATCGACTGTACTTTGCACTACTATCAAGCACTACTACGCACAGGGCATCCATTGGACAATATCCGCCTAAAAGTAATGGCAAATGAAATCCACCACGAAATGCACTGGGCAAACCATTTTGTCGAGTTTTTAAGGTTTAGTTTGGTGAGGTAGAATGATTTAATCCATGAACTGTTAAATAATTTCTAATAGTTCACGGATATAAGTAAGCAAATACTCTCTTACTCTCACTATTTTTGTGATATTCATCGAAAAACAATATTTTCTTTCTTTTAGCTTTTTCTTTCTATTCTTATGATTCACAAACTCAATTTTGAGTATATTAATAGGGGAAAAACAAATGGAAGAACTTGATTTTGATGATGTAGTTACCAAAGCTCTGTCTACTTTTCAGCTTTATTTAAATGAGCATAACCCTAATATTTCCATTAGCCGACTAGATGACAGCGATTTCAGCTACCTATCTAAATATGGAAAACAAATAAATTGGGAATATGTGATAGATAGTCTATTTTGTGATGAAAATTCCGTTGATTTTAAACTCAGTTGGAAAGACAATAACAATATTATTGGAGCGTTAATTTCTTCATATCATGATGATAACCAAACATTAGAAATTTATGCTGTTGAGAAACTCATTGATGATCCACATCTTCATAACAAAATGTTTCTTTATTCATTGTATATTGTGTTAATTTTCATGCAATTGGTCGAAGGGAAGCGCATCATTTTATCTGATGTTGAGCAGGATAATTATGAATTAAGAGCTTTTTATCAATCTTTTGGATTTGTAGAAATTGATAATGAAAACTTAGTGATTTCTTTAGAAAAACTTCGCCACACTCTACAACAATTATAGGAGCTTATTATGTCAAATAAGACACGCTACAATGCGGACAAAATCGCAGAAAGAGCTAAACAAGCATTACAATTTGTGAAAGCAACTATGCCTAAAATAGAACAAAACCCTAAGTATCAAGATCCTGAAAATTTTGCACTGGGTCCTAAAAATGTAAATCATAAAAAGCAACAGATTCAGTAAGATTGGAATGACAAGTAGGGGCAGATAATATCTGCCCCTACCCTTTACAAAAATCTTTTAAATCTCGCTGCTTGCAAACTCACTTTTTCAACTCTTTTAGAAACGAAACAAGAATTGTTTTTTGTGAGGTAGTTAGTTCCTACCCATATCCTGTTGAATATAATCCAGAAACCAAACAAGCAAGAAGATAAACTAATAACCCCATACGAGCCGTATGGGGTTATTTACCTGAGCGACTCTGTCGCTCAAAACAGCAGTCGCAACGCGACTAAGATAAGAAACCTAGCACGACTCGTGCTAGGTGGTGCTATCCAGCCAACGCCATTGCTAACAAGCTAATCGGATGTAAACAAGTAAGGTTAGTGGACATATCGATCTGCCATTTACAAGTTTCACACTCTGAAACCACATAATCAAAGCCACCATTATTGATATGTTGGAATAGTGGGTTACCAATCGCTTGTGAGGTTTCATAGTTTTCTGATTTAAAACCATAAGTCCCTGCGATACCACAACATTGTGATGGTAACATTACAATTTCCAGTCCTGGAATTTGTTTTAATACATCAAGTGTATAAGGCGCCCAACCTGCTTTGTCCACGTGACAAGCAGTGTGATAAGCAATGCGTAACGGCATTGGTTTAAATTTCGGTTTGGTGCCTTGTTGGAATAACTCGTAGAGATATTTCGTCACGATATTCACGTGTGGACGGATTTTGGCATTATCCATACCTAATACGTGGTGATATTCATCACGTAAATTCATCGTACAACTTGATGAAGTTCCCACTACGTCTAACTCACGTTTTTCAACCACTTTCTCTAATTCAGCGATATTAAAACGTGCCTGTTTTTTGGCTTTTTCAGGGAAACCGTTCACCATTAATGGTAAACCACAGCATTTCTCTTTTTCGAGTAACACCACACCGATATCCATCGCATTAAATACATCAATCAACTCTTTACCAAGTTGTGGATTGTTGTAGTTCACATAGCAACCGTGATAGTACGCTACTTTATTGCGGAATAAGCTTTGGCGCTCCATCTCTTTCTTCTGATACCAGTTACGGAAAGAACCAAAAGAGTATTTCGGTAGTGTACGGTGTTTGCTGACATTTAGCGTTTTTTCAAGTAAGAAACGGGTTGCTTTTAAACTGGTGATAGTATTGACAATCGGTGCTAATGGGGTGTTCATTTTACCCATAATGTCCGTATTGCTGAGTACCGCATCACGCAATTTATGCATCAATTTTTTATTTTGACGATCCAAATGTTTGTTACGAGCACGAACAATAATATCGCCGATTTTCACATCTGAAGGGCAAGCCACTTCACAACGTTTACAGTTAGTACAATATTTTAATGCTTCATCATAAAGCTCTGCGCTTTTTAAGCGTAAACGCTCACCGTCTGGGCCAGATTGTTTTGGACCAGGGTAATTTGGGTTTTGGCGTGAAACAGGGCAAACAGCAGTACAGGCAGTACATTTAATGCAGCTTTCAAAACTTTCATCAAAGCCGTGATGTGCTACTACAGGATTTTGCATACCCTGTTCAGCATTGGCAATTAATTGCTGAATGTTCATTATTCACCCCCACAAATTTGGTCGGCAACAGCAAGGGCTGTTACCACCGCCACACCTGAACCACAACCAAGTTCTAGGCTATTAAAACCACCAATAATATTACCAATCGCGTAACAATTTTGGATTGACTGACCGTCTTTGGCAATTTGGCATTTTTCGTTAATGCTCACCCCTGCTGACTGATACGGCTGTGGTGCTGAAAAACGATGTTCTGTCCAAGTAAAGCGGTTAGATTTATCAAAAGTTTTGCAACCAACAATATCCGCCTTAAATACAGGCTCAAACACTTCTTCAAACTGTGCAATTAAGCCATTACTAAAGAAGCTACCTGAGGCTAATACAAAATGCTCAGCGCTGATTGCATTATCTTGGTGTAAGTGCGTATGGATTTTTGTTACTTTGCCATTTTCGATTTCGGCTTTTACGGCACGATCACCATTTAACATCAAACCACCTAATTGCTCAAAACGGTTACGCAACTGTTTATGTTGGCGGATGCCAAGCAGTGATGGCGGTAATGTTGGTAATTCAAAAATATCTAAACCAACCCCTGCTTTCAGAGCGTTAAAGAAACTTTGATCATCTAAGCCAAAACACGCAGGTAAGAAGATTGCGCTAGCATTTTGTGCGGATTGCTTAATTTCATTCACAAGATCACGGAATGCTAATTTATGTTCTAACACCTGTGCGATATTTACGCTACGGAATTCACGAGCGTTGTTACGCAGTTGGTCTAACTCTGGAATATTTAAGAAGCCAGTAATCAGTTCACAATCCGCAAATTGTGGATTTTGTTTTAGGTTATCCGCCAACATTTGCGGTTGAAAATCGTGATAGCCTTCGATTCCTAAAATCGCAATGTTTTTATGTGGAAAAGCTTCACTGCCTTGCACCGTTGGTACGCTGTTTGGCGATAGCCAAGTACCACGTAAACCACCTAATGGCGTAACACGCAGATGATTTTTTTGCGTTGAACCGATTAAATCTAATTTGAGTGATTGCGCTAATTGTTCAAACTGCTCTGCTTTAGCAATGGTTGCCTCTTTGCCAAGTAAGCTATATGGATGTTGTGGTAATTGTTGGGCTAACTTGTCAAAAGATTTGCAAAATTCTTGCACAATCTCACCGCTTGGTAAACGACTCAATAAGTCCATCGAACCTGATGAGAAGTCAATTGCAGCTTGACCGTTATTGATAATCACACAGCGTTTGCCCTGTTGTTGTAGCTGGATACCGCAAGTTAAGCCTGCAAGTCCGCCACCAATAATTGCTACATCAAAATTCATTGCTATCAGTCCCTTGTTGAGCTTGAGTTTCAAGCGGTTGCACATCATTTAGACCTAATAAGCTGTAGTAGATCCAGCTGGTAAAGTCCGCCTCTCTAATTGCCTCACCCCACGCAATTGGCTCAATACCACGCCAACGTTCTTCCATAAAAGAAGCGAGTTGTGTCGTTGATTGTCTTGGGGTTGCCACCTTAAAGCGAGACATTAAGCCTGCCGCACGGCAAGCACAGAGTTCTGCTTGGCAAGTGCCCATACCAACACGGGTACGGCGACGTAAATCAACAAGGTTATTCACACTGAGTTCATCTACCGCATAGCGTACTTCACCTGCGGTAACCGCCTCACATTCACAGATTAATGAGCGATCTAAACGCTCTTGATCTAATAGGCGAGTAGCTCGAGAACCGTGACGATAAACCGCTGAATAACGGATAGTGCTTGGTAATGAAATCACTTTGCTATTGGTTTCTGAGCGAGTTTCATTTGAACCTGGAAGTGGTTTTTCTGCGGTTTCACAGTGG
Organism: Pasteurellaceae bacterium 15-036681; assembly: GCA_002002485.1. Taxonomy (GTDB): domain Bacteria; phylum Pseudomonadota; class Gammaproteobacteria; order Enterobacterales; family Pasteurellaceae. Next base: position 37,360 of record MQVI01000008.1, on the reverse strand, counting down.
GCAGTTTTGTTTAATTTTTTGCAAACTAAATCCGTAGCCCATTCTGCCATTAAACGGTAAGTCATCAATTTACCACCAGTAATAGTGATAAAGCCTTCTAAACCATCACGCTCTTGGTGATCTAATAACACGATACCACGGCTTACGTTACGACCTGATGGATCATCATCAGTCGCCACTAATGGGCGAACACCTGCATAAGCACGTAACACGCGAGTATGACGTAAACTTGGTGCTAATTTTTCCCCTTCACGGAATAGAATATCCACTTCTTCAGGAGTCACTTCCATATTGTCGATTTGCTCGTAAGGAATACGGCTTGAAGTGGTACCAATCACACAAATCGTATCGCCTGGTACAAGAATGTCCGCATCAGCTGGTTTACGGCAGCGGTTGATAACCATTTTATTGATGCGGTGACCCATCACTAACAATGCACCTTTAGCTGGGAACATGCGGATTTTAAGATCTGCATATTCAGCAATGCCTTGTCCCCAAATACCACCAGCATTGACGACTACGGGTGCGAAGAATTGGCGATCAACGCGGTTTTTATGATCGTAAACATTCACACCAATGACTTTTCCACCTTCGCGGATCAAGCCTTTTACCTCACAATAGGTAAACATTTTCGCGCCATTTTCTGTCGCATCAAGGATATTAGACGCAGTCAAACGGAAAGGGTCAATCGAGCCATCGGGAACAACTACTGCGCCCACTAAATTAGGGTTAACAGAAGGCTCCATATAACGAGCAAGTTTAGGGTCAATGGCTACAGCTTCAATTTTAGAGGCTGTGCAAGCATCAATAAATTTCTTCTGATAATCAAGATCGTCTTCAGGTAATGTGATGAAAAGCCCTTCAGTTTCATCAATACAGTGGCGTGCAATATTGCGTAAAATTTTGTTCTCAATGATGCATTCTTCCGCTGATTCTCTATCATTGACAGCATAACGAGCACCACTGTGTAATAAACCATGGTTACGCCCTGTTGCACCTGTAGCAATATCTCGACGTTCTAATAATATACAATCTATACCGCGCAGTGCACAGTCGCGTGCTATCCCTGCACCAGTTGCCCCACCACCAATAATAATCACATCAGTACTCATTGGTGAGAAGTCTGCGACATTTCGATACATTTGAGGTGATATATTCATAGCACTCCCCCACAAAAAAATAAACAAAACAACTAAAAACGCAGTTATTTTAGACTAAATCAACATTTGCAAACAACAATATGAGCGAAAAAGAAATCAAATTTGTGATATTGCTCACACTTTTATTCCATGAATGAAAAAATTATGTGAATAAGCTCACAAAACTGAAAATAAATCCTTTCAACAAATAATAATATCTTTATCATACGCGCACTTTCACCATAAATAATCGGTGAAGGAAACTATTCTTATCAATAATAAAAAGTTGGAGTCTCCTATGTTTGGTCCTTTTAAACCCGCTCCGCATATCGCAGAGCTACCAAAAGAGAAAATTGACCCAACGTATAAACGCTTACGTTGGCAGGTTTTCGCAGGTATTTTCTTTGGTTATGCCGCATATTATTTTGTGCGTGCAAACTTTGATTTAGCACAACCAGGTTTAATTCAAGCTGGTATGTATACTAAAGCTGAATTAGGTGTGATCGGTACAGCAGCAGGTCTTGCTTACGGTTTATCTAAATTCATTATGGCAAGTATTTCAGACCGTTCTAACCCACGAGTATTCTTACCATTCGGTTTATTACTTTCTGGTTTATGTATGACTATGATGGGTATGTTCCCATGGGCGACATCGGGTATCACAGTAATGTGGATCATGATCTTCTTAAATGGTTGGTTCCAAGGTATGGGCTGGCCTCCATGTGGTCGTACAATGGTGCACTGGTGGTCTAAAAGCGAACGCGGTACTATCGTATCAATCTGGAACTGTGCACATAACATCGGTGGTATGATGCCAGGCGCAATGGTGTTACTTGCAAGTGCGCTATACTTTAGTACTCATGGTGTAGATGCAACAGCGAAAGACATTTGGCAACAAGCTCTTTACTTCCCGGGTATTGCAGCAATGCTCTGTGCAATCCCTGTGTACTTAGTAATGCGCGACACTCCACAATCTTGCGGTTTACCGGCGATTGAAAAATGGCGTAACGACTACCCAGATGATTACGATGAAAAAACAGCAGAAAAAGATTTAACTGCAAAAGAAATTTTCGTAACTTATGTGTTAAAAAACAAATTGTTATGGTATATCGCAATTGCTAACGTGTTTGTATATTTAATCCGCTACGGTGTATTAAAATGGTCTCCAGTGTACTTAAGTGAAGTAAAACACTTCAACATCAAAGGTACCGCTTGGGCATATACAATCTATGAATTAGCTGCGGTTCCAGGTACATTATTATGTGGTTGGGTATCTGACAAAGTATTCAAAGGTAAACGTGGTTTAACAGGCTTCATCTTTATGATTTTAACCACAGTAGCTGTAGCTGCGTTCTGGTTAAACCCAGCAACACCTGAAGCTGAGTTAGCTGCACATGCAGGTCAACCTTGGTATACTAACCCATATCAATTAATGGACTTCATCTATATGACCACAATCGGTTTCTTAATCTATGGTCCAGTAATGTTAATCGGTTTACACGCTCTTGAACTTGCTCCGAAAAAAGCAGCAGGTACAGCAGCAGGCTTTACAGGTTTATTTGGTTACTTAGGTGGTACAGTTTCAGCATCAGCAGTTGTTGGTTGGGCAGCAGAACGTTTCGGTTGGGACGGTGGTTTCTATGTCATGATCGGCGGTGGTGCATTAGCAGTTGTGTTACTCTTCATTGTAATGATTGAAGAAGGAAAACATAAAGCAAGACTTGGTGAAACTTACGGTAAATAAACAATAAGTTGAATTAAAGGGATATGGATTTTTCATATCCCTTTTTTTAAAAGGAGAAAATCTATGAAAATTAAAACATTAGCTCTTAGTGTATTAGCTGCCGCTGTATTGGCAGGATGTACAACCGCACCTCAGCAGGTAAGTTCGGATAAATCAGACAAAATTATCATTGCTCACCGTGGTGCGAGTGGTTATTTACCAGAGCATACTTTAGAATCTAAAGCACTTGCTTTTGGGCAGCACGCTGATTATTTAGAACAAGATCTTGCAATGACGAAAGATGGCCGTTTAGTTGTAATTCATGACCATTTCTTAGACGGTTTAACTGATGTAGCGAAAAAATTCCCAAATCGTGCACGCAAAGATGGTCGTTTCTACGTAATTGACTTCACCTTAAAAGAAATTCAATCTCTTGAAATGACAGAGAACTTCAAAACTGAAAACGGTAAACAAGAGCTAGTTTACCCTGGTCGTTTCCCTCTTTGGAAATCTAATTTCAAAATTCACACCTTCGAAGATGAAATCGAATTTATCCAAGGCTTAGAAAAATCAACAGGTAAGAAAATTGGTATCTATCCAGAAATCAAAGCGCCTTGGCTACATCACCAAGAAGGCAAAGACATCGCGCTTGAAACACTTAAAGTGTTGAAAAAATATGGTTATGACCAAAAAACAGATCCTATTTACTTACAAACATTCGACTTTAATGAGCTAAAACGCATTAAAACCGAGTTATTACCAAAAATGGGTATGGATGTTAATCTAGTTCAACTAATTGCTTATACTGATTGGCATGAAACTGAAGAAAAAGACGCTTCTGGTAAATGGGTGAACTACAATTATGACTGGATGTTCAAAGATGGCGCTATGGAGGAAGTGGCAAAATACGCTGACGGTGTAGGCCCAGGTTGGTACATGTTGGTTGACCAAGATAAATCAAAAGTCGGCAATATCCAATATACCCCACTTGTAAAAGAGTTAGCGAAATACAGCATGGAACTTCACCCATACACAGTACGAAAAGATGCGCTACCAGCATTCTTTACTGATGTGAACCAAATGTATGATGCTCTATTGAATAAAGCTGGGGCAACAGGTATCTTTACCGACTTCCCTGATACAGGTGTTGAATTCTTAAAAAAACAAAAATAAGTAATCTTTAATAACAAGCGGTCATTTTCTCTGGCAAATTTACCAAGAAAAGTGACCGCTTTTGTTTTTAATATTTCCTACATCCATAGTTTATAAAATAATGAGTTAGCTAATCACTTAACCCAAAATGTGATCTACCTCTCATTTTTAAAATGGAATCCTTGATAAAATTGTTCGAATTTTTTATTGCTTCGGGAGCTTATTATGCAATCCTCATTACAAGATATTTTAGATACCGTTAAATCTAAAACATTAACTTATCAACAAAAATTAATGTGCTTGGGTAATATTGCTGAGCGTTTATTTAGCCCAGTAGACTTACTTGGTTACACGGAAGAAGAGTGGGAATATATTCAAAATCAGATGATTTGTGATTTAAACGAAGGCTACGCAATTTATCGCCCTCGTTATATTCTGCCTGATTACAATGTGTATATTCAAAAAGGCTGTAAATTCCTCGATTTACCGCCACCAACTAATCTGGATGAAGCACTAGATGGTTTATTAATCCTCTACTCTCACGTACCATCTATTACCACTTTCCCTGTTTATGTGGGCCGTTTAGATGTACTACTTGATCCATTCATCACTGATGAAGAACAAGACTATATCAAGATTAAACGCTTCTTAAACCATATTGATAAAACAGTACCAGATTCATTCTGCCATGCCAATATTGGTCCTTATGATACCAAAGCAGGCCGTTTAATATTAAAAGCGGTGATCGAGTTAGAAAACCCAACACCGAATATGACCATTCGTTATGATAAAACGAAAACTTCACGTGAATTTGCAGAATTAGCCGCGAAAGCGTGTTTATTAGTGTCTAAACCTTCATTTGCAAACGATGCTTACTATATCTCAGATTTAGGTGAAGAATATGGTGTGGCGAGTTGCTACAATGCTTTACCGGAATGTGGCGGTGCTTATACTTTAACACGCTTACGTTTAGGTACTATCGGCCGTGCATGTAAAACCGTCGATGAAATGGTGAATTATCTTCTACCCAAAGTGGCAAAATTAGCCCTCTCAACTATGGATAAACGCCATAAATTCTTAGTTGAAGAGTGTAATTTCTTCGAAAGTTCGTTCTTAGTGGAAGAAGGTTTTATTAAACGTACTAACTTCACAGGAATGTTTGCGATTGTGGGTTTAGCGGATGCGACCAACCATTTATTAGCGCAAGAAGGTTTAGATGAAACCTTTGGTAAAAGTAAACGTGGTGATGAAATTGCAACACTGATTATGGATAAATTGAAAGAGGTTAATGATAACCACATTGGTCTATACTCAGAGCGCACCGACAATCACTATTTACTTCATGCACAAGTAGGTGCAAGCAATCATGAAGAAGATAAAGCGAATGCGCCTGCGCACCGTATTCGTGTCGGTCAAGAGCCAACATTGTTAGCGCATCTAAAACAGTCTGCGCCATTCCATAAATATTTCCCATCTGGTACAGGTGATTTGTTCGCTTTCGACCAAACTTATACGGATCACTTAGATGCTGTAGTAGATATTATTGATGGTTCATTTGCGCTAGGTTACCGCTATATCACCACTTACTTGAAAAATACCGACCTGATTCGTGTAACAGGTTATTTGGTTAAGAAAAGTGATGTTGAGCGTTATCGCAAAGGCGAAGCTGTTCTGCGTGATACCACTTGGTATGGCTCAGGTACTGACGATTGCGCACAAGTGTTTGATCGACAATTGCGTGATGAAAAGGATGTAAATGGCTAGTGTCTAAATGTCCCACGGCTACTCGCCGTGGGTTACGTATTAATGAGCTACTTCGTAGCTCCGTAGGAGCTAATTAATACATCACCTAGGGCGTAAGCCCTAGGATCAAGAAGGTATCCTTTAATTTGCAAAAAATAATAAGAAAATGACCGCTTTATCTGAAATTTTTGTGCCTTTGCACCGCATTATTCCCTTTTCTAATGTAGAAGGGCAAGGCAACCGTACCAGTATTTTTCTCCAAGGTTGCAAGCTTAATTGCTTGTATTGCCATAATCCAGAAACCATCCCACGTTATGCCCCAGAAGCCAAACAGGTAAGTTTGCAGTATTTATATGATCAAATTATGGATGCTGTTCCCTTTATTCGTGGAGTAACGATTTCAGGTGGAGAACCTACCATTCATCACAAAAAGCTCGTTCCTTTGTTTGAAGCGTTACGAAAACAGGGGTTAAGTTGCTATCTGGATAGCAGTGGCTTTTTCGATTACGAAACTACTCGCTCATTAATTGATGTAACAGATAAATTTTTATTTGATTTAAAAGGTGACGGAGAGGGATTGCAAACCCTCTGTTTTGAGCGTAAAAATCAACAGGGTTTAGTACCTGAACAAATTATTCCAACCAAATTACATATTAAACCTGAAAATTTACAGCGCAATTTGTTAAATTTAAGTAAGTTGTTACCGCTTGGTAAGGTTGAAGAGGTTCGCTTGGTATATGTGACAGAGTTTTTTGATGCAAAAGCCTTGGTAATTAAGGTTGCAAAACTTCTCAAGAATTACCCAGATGTTCTATTCAAGTTGATTCGAGTTCACACCAAAGGTGCAAGAGATGAGGAAAATCTTAAACGTTTTGTACCAACAATTGAACAGACTGATGAACTAGCACTGCTTGCGAAACAGTGTGGTATTTCAAAAATAGTGACCATTTATTAATACACTGAGCTGGTACGAGCGAAACCCTCATGCCAATATAAATAGATGTTTTGTGTTTATTTATTTCAAAATCAAAATTTATTTAAAATCAAAACATCTCTCCATTTCTCCTAAAAAATGTGGAGTACTTCACACTTCTCAATATTACCGTTTGCGTAAACGATTAACTTGTTTATATTACCCATCGAAAATTTTCGTTTTCAAACAAAAAACAATATTACCTATTTAAATTCTACTTCCTGAGGGGGACGTATGGAAAAATCACTAAAAGCAGCCTGTATTGGTGAATTTATTGGTACAGGGTTAATAATCTTCTTTGGTGTCGGTTGTGTTGCAGCAGTACAATTAGCAGGTGCTGCAATGGGCTTATGGGAAATTTCAATTATGTGGGGTCTTGCAGTGGCTTTAGCTGTATATGCTTCAGCGGGGCTGTCGGGAGCGCATCTAAATCCTGCTGTAACGATCGCATTATGGAAATTTGCGAACTTTGATGGCAAAAAAATCCTTCCTTATGTCATTTCTCAAATGCTCGGTGCATTCTTTGCTTCAGCGATCGTGTATTTCTTATATAAAGACTTATTTGCTGCAAGTGAAGCAGCTAAAGAGATTGTGCGCGGTGAAGGTCTCGGTTTTGCAACAGTATTCTCAACATATCCAAATGCTCATATTAGTGTAGTTCAAGCTTTCTTTGTTGAAGTAGTGATTACCGCTGTATTAATGATGTTAATTCTTGCGTTAACTGATGATGGCAATGGTGTTCCTCGCGGTGCAATGGCGCCATTATTAATCGGTTTATTAATCGCTGCTCTTGGTGGTGCATTCGGTCCATTAACAGGTTTCGCAATGAACCCAGCGCGTGACTTTGCTCCAAAAATCTTTGCATTCTTAGCGGGTTGGGGGGATATTGCATTAACTGGTGGTCGTGATATTCCATACTTCCTTGTTCCGATCTTTGGACCAATTGTTGGTGCATTATTAGGTGGTTTTATCTATACCCGTGAAATCGGCCAAAACTTACCAAAAAAATAATTCTGTAAATGAGCGATTAAGTTCGCTCATATTTTAAATCGAATATTTATTTATAAATTAAGGTGATTACTATGACTACTAAAGAATACATCATTGCTCTAGACCAAGGTACAACAAGCTCTCGTGCAGTACTATTAGATAAAAATGCGAATATTGTTGAAGTCGCACAGCGTGAGTTTACCCAAATTTATCCGCAAGCAGGTTGGGTAGAACATAACCCTATGGAAATTTGGTCTAGCCAAAGTTCAACATTAAATGAAGTTGTAGCAAAAGCAGGTGTTAAAGCAGATCAAATTGCCGCAATCGGTATCACAAACCAACGTGAAACCACAATTGTTTGGGAAAAAGAGACAGGTAAACCAATCTACAATGCGATTGTGTGGCAATGTCGTCGTACATCAGCATTCTGTGATGAGTTGAAAAAAGCAGGCTATGCTGACTATATCCGTAAAACCACAGGTTTAGTGGTAGACCCATACTTCTCCGGTACTAAAGTTAAATGGATTTTAGATAACGTAGAAGGTGCTCGTGAACGTGCGAAAAAAGGCGAATTACTATTCGGTACTGTTGATACTTGGTTAGTTTGGAAATTAACTCAAGGTCGTGTACACGTAACGGACTACACCAACGCATCTCGTACCATGTTATTCAACATCCACACCAAACAGTGGGATGACAAAATGCTTGAGCTATTAGATGTGCCACGTGAAATGTTACCAGAAGTGAAAAACTCATCTGAAATCTATGGTCAAACCAATATCGGTGGTATGGGTGGCGTGCGTATTCCTGTGGCTGGTATCGCTGGTGACCAACAAGCAGCGCTTTATGGTCACTTATGTGTTGAACCAGGTATGGCGAAAAACACCTATGGTACCGGTTGCTTTATGTTAATGAACACTGGCGACAAAGCTGTTCAATCTGAAAACGGTCTATTAACCACAATCGCATGTAATGCGAAAGGTGAACCTTGTTACGCATTAGAAGGCTCGATCTTTATGGGCGGTGCTTCAATCCAATGGTTACGTGATGAATTAAAAATCATCCACGACGCTCGTGATTCAGAATACTTCGCAACCAAAGTTGATAGCACAAACGGTGTTTACGTTGTGCCTGCATTCACAGGTTTAGGTGCACCATATTGGGATCCGTATGCACGTGGTGCTATTGTTGGTTTATCTCGTGGTGCAAACCGTAACCATATCGTTCGTGCAACCATCGAATCTATTGCATACCAAACTCGTGATGTATTAGACGCAATGCAAGCAGACAGCGGCGCGAAACTTGCAAGCTTACGTGTTGACGGTGGTGCTGTGGCAAATAACTTCTTAATGCAGTTCCAATCAGATATTTTAGACGCGAAAGTTGAGCGTCCTAAAGTATTAGAAGTAACCGCATTAGGTGCTGCATATCTTGCTGGTTTAGCAACTGGCTTCTGGGGTAGCTTAGAAGAGTTACGTGGTAAAGCCGTTGTTGAGCGTACATTCGAGCCTGATCAAGATGAAGAAAAACGTGCACGCCGTTATAAAGGCTGGAAACGTGCGGTTAAACGTTCATTAGAATGGGCGAAAGAAGACGCAGAATAATCGATTTCTGTTGTGTGTTAGGGGTTTCCCCTAAGTTTTGGCGCGTAGTGATACGCGCCTTTTTTATTTCTGTTTTTTCGATGGAGATCACAAAAATAGCCCAACAAAATCTTACCTACTATGCTAAAGTTTTTCTGGCAATAAATTGACCAATAATCAAATTGTAATTACAATTAGCCTAATGGAGCTAAGATGAAAATTAGTTATGACCCAAAGAAAAACATCAGAAATATTATTGAGCGCAATCTCTCTTTTGATGATGTTGAATTGTTTGAATGGGAAACGGCAGTAATTATTCCAGATATACGCTTTGATTACCCTGAACCACGCTTTACCGCAACAGGCTTTTTAGGTGATACAGAGCGTTTACATATAGTTTGCTTTACTCCAACAAATGATGGTGTAAGGGTAATCAGTTTTAGAAAAGCAAATAAACGGGAGATAAAAAGATATGAAACAGCAAAAAACACTGATTGATGATGATGGCGAAGTTCGTGAATTAACCGATGAAGATTTTGCTCGTGCACGTCCTTTAGCTGAAGTTATGCCCCCAGAATTTGTGCAAATGGTGATCGCTCATCAGAGAGAAATGGAACGATTAGGCAAGATAAAAGTACGTGGTAAACAAAAATCACCCACTAAAGAAAGTGTTACTTTGCGTCTTTCTCCTGAGGTAGTAAAAGCCTTTCGCGCCACAGGAAAAGGATGGCAAACTCGTATTAATGAAGTGTTATTACAACATATTCAAACAGAAAGGTAAGTTTAACAAAGATAGGTACGTGCAAAATGCACGCACCTTAAAAAAGCTGAGATTTAAAGCGGAATTTCCGTCGTATTTTTGACAGTTTGTAAGATAACTTCAGATTTAAGCGTTTTAATGCCAAGCTCTTTGGTGAGGTATTTTCTCTTATATTGATAAAATTCTTCGAGATCGGAGACTTGGAGTTTGAGGATAAAGTCATAATCCCCTGCCATTAAATGGCATTCAGTGACTTGAGGAAGGAGCTTCATTTCAAAAATAAAGCGTTCGCGGAGTTTGAAATCTTCTTCAAAAAAGGAGCCTAGAGCATAAACTGTGAGATTACAATTCAGCTTTTTCGGGTTTAGAATCGCAACATACTTATCAATAAGTCCACTTTCTTCTAAGATATTCACACGCCTTAAACAAGCAGAATTGGATAAGCCAATCTCTTTTGCTAATTCATTATTTTGCAAATGACCGTTGCGTTGAAGCGCACGCAAAATCCGTGTATCAATATTATCTAATATTTTGTTTGCCATGTTCTGCTCAATAGTAGAAATATCTACAAAAATGATATGCCTATTTATTATATAAAAAGAGTAATTGCTTAAAAAGGCTACTCTGTCAATTTTGTGATCTGAGTAGCCTTTTTTCTAATCATGCTATAATTTTAAGCGTACATCTGTACTTGAATGACCAGTAACACTGAGCCGATTGCAAGTAACACGCCGATCATTGGCATGACAAATTTGACCCATTTATTAAATGGTATATGGAGCATTTGTAGGGTCACGAGCACTAATCCTGTTGGAGCAAGGAAGAGCATTGCATATTGTCCCCAGTTATAAGCAGATACTACGATATGTCTTGGAATACCTACAGCATCAGCAAGTGGCGCCATAATTGGCATTGCAAGTACTGCTAAACCTGAAGATGATGGCACAAACAAACCTAAGAAGATAAACACAACCAATTGTGCAAGGATAAACACACTACCAGGCATACCAGCAACCATATCGGACATATAGGCAAGAATAGTATCGGAAATCATACCTTCATCAAGAACAAGGTTTACCCCACGCGCTAAGCCGATAATTAATGATACCGCCACTAATTCTGATGCACCTTCAGTGAACGCATTAACAATTTCATCTTCAGTGAGTTTAGAGATAAACATAATGATGATGGTTAAGGTCAAGAATGATGCCGCCATTTGTGGGAACCACCAGCCACCGAACATTACCCCCCAAATCATAATCGGGAACGCGATACAGAAAATAGAGAGGATGATTTTACGACGCAAAGTGAAGTCGAGTAATTGAGACGGATCGTAGTTTTTCATATAGCGGTGTTGGAACTCCTCTCTTTCAGCATAAGCATAAGAGAAAGTAGGATCCGCTTTGATTTTTTTACAATACCAATAGAGATATGCAATTACACAGGCTGAACCGATGACTAAGCCTATTGCACGGAAGCCGATACCTTCGGTAAATTGAATACCAGCAGCATTAGAAGCAATAACTACTGAGAACGGATTCACTGTAGAGAATGCGGTACCCATGGAGGAAGCGAGGAAGATTGCCCCCACACAGACTATCGCATCATAGCCTAATGCAATAAATACAGGCACCAATATCGGATAGAATGCCACGGCTTCTTCTTCAATACCACAAGTTGTACCACCAATAGCCATCAATACACAAACACTAAATACAATGAAGAACTCATTACCTTTAGTCCGTTTGGCTAGGGCGCTTAAGCCCGCATTGAAAGAACCTGTTTTGTTGATAACACCAATCATACCACCAAGAACAAAGATGAACACCATTACATCTGCGGCTTCAATTGTCCCTTCCACCATACTGATGGCAATATCTTCAAGATTTTTTGGTTGTTGTTCAACACGTTGATATGAACCTGGAACTGCAACTGGTTTACGGATAGTACCTTCAGTAAAGTTTTTGAGTTCAATTTTAATATTAAGTTGATCCAAACTTTCTTTGGTCGCAGGGTAAGTTTGGTCAGGTTGATTGTAAGTTTTTACGACAAACTGATCGCTTGTCGAATTATAAGTGAGTTTTGAATAAGATCCTGCTGGGATAATCCAAGTTAATCCAACTGCAATAATTAAGATTATAAATAAGATGGAAAACGCCGTAGGAAATTTAAATGCTTTTTTAGTGCTCATAATAAACTCCTTGAGGTAAAGTAGGCGCTTGCCGCGCCTACTTTTACACTGAGTTAATAGTACTCAATGTCTGAAACCGAATTGGTGATTCGGGTTCCAGCTTTGCCTTTTACAATATCGACAATGTCAGAGAGTGAACCTATCACCGCATCTTTACCTGTTTGTTTAACAAAATTTACCGCTGCTTGAACTTTTGGTCCCATAGAACCTGCTGCAAAGCCCATTTGACCAATCACATCAGGGTGAACGCGTGCAATCGCTTTTTGGTCTGGTTTGCCCCAGTTAATAAAGGTTGCTGACACATCCGTTGCGATAATAAAGAGATCAGCCTCTAAATTATCTGCTAATAATGCAGAGCAAAGATCTTTATCAATTACCGCTTCAACCCCTTGGAGATTACCTTGTTCATCATAGTAAGTTGGAATACCGCCACCGCCTGCGCAGATAACGATACTGCCTTTTTCAAGTAACCATTTCACAGGACGAATTTCAAAAATACGTTTTGGTAATGGGCTTGGCACAACACGACGATATTTATCGCCGTCTTGAGCAATTGACCACCCTTTTTCTTGAGCTAGGCGCTCAGCTTCTTCTTTTGAATACACTGGCCCAATCGGTTTCGTTGGATTTTTGAAAGCAGGGTCTGCTTTATCCACTTCAACTTGAGAAAGCAAAGTTGCAAACGGTACTTCAAACGGCACTAAGTTACCTAACTCTTGTTGAATCATATAACCGATCATACCAACAGATTCAGCACCTAATACATCCAACGGATAGGTTGGCACATCTTTATAAGCCGCACCTTGAAGGGCAAGCAAGCCAACTTGAGGACCATTACCGTGTGCGATAACTAATTCGTTGTTTGGATAAATTTTTGCGATTTGCTCACAAGCAATACGCACATTTTGTCTTTGATTGTCAGCAGTTAGAGGCTCACCACGTCTGAGTAAAGCATTACCACCGAGCGCAATTACGATTCTCATCTGAACCTCCTAAATTAAACTTGCCACCATAACCGCTTTGATTGTGTGCATACGGTTTTCCGCTTGTTCAAATGCCACATTCATTGGTGATTCAAACACATCTTCAGTCACTTCAATACCATTCGCTAATTCTGGATATTTTTCAGCAATTTGGCGACCTACTTTGGTTTCACTATTGTGGAATGCTGGTAAGCAGTGCATAAATTTCACTTTAGGATTGCCAGTGCGTTTCATTAATTCAGGAGTCACTTGATAAGGAAGTAATAATTGAATACGTTCGCCCCAAGTTTCTAATGGTTCACCCATTGAAACCCATACATCAGTGTGAACATAGTCCACATCTTTCACCGCCGCATCAATGTCGTCTGTTACCATAATGCGCGCACCACTTTCTTTAGCAAATTGTTCGCACATCTCCACTAATTTAGCATCTGGAAGCAACGCTTTTGGACCACAAATACGCACGTCCATACCTAATTTCGCACCGATTAATAACAATGAATTACCCATGTTATTACGAGCATCACCGATATAAACATATTTAATTTGGCGAAGCGGTTTGTCGCAGAATTCAGTCATAGTTAATACGTCCGCCAACATTTGAGTTGGGTGGAACTCATCGGTTAAACCATTGAATACAGGTACGCCTGCATAGTCTGCAAGTTCTTGAACGATAGATTGTTTAAAGCCACGATACTCAATCGCATCATACATACGGCCTAATACACGCGCAGTATCTTTCATACTTTCTTTGTGGCCGATTTGAGAGGAATTTGGATCGATGTAGGTGACATGTGCGCCTTGGTCATAAGCGGCGACTTCAAATGCACAACGTGTGCGAGTAGAGGTTTTTTCGAAGATTAATGCAATGTTTTTGCCTTTCAACATTTGTTGCTCAAACCCTGCATATTTTGCTCTTTTTAGATCTCGAGATAGGTCTAATAAATAGTTAATTTCACGTTCGGAATGATGTACTAGACTAAGTAGGTGTCTATTTTTAAGATTAAAAGCCATTTTAGTGCTCCTTCTGTTAGATTTTCATTCACGCTACGGGGGGATTTTTAGCCTCGAGTAGCTCTGTACTTCGGGTGCTATATTAAGTAAAACTGACTAGAATTGGGTTGCGTAATGAATGTAAGAAGTGTAAAGATTTTAAACTTGGTTCGAAAAGTGGACAAACTTTTGAAATAAAATTCGAATGACGCGCAGGAATATTCTTTCTGGGGAGTAAATTTGTGATTTTTAGTGCGTTGAAAGTTGTCGAATAGACTTTCTATCTGTCAATAAAAGTCATACTTGAAATGATGTGATAGCTACAGAACCCCCAAATTTTGGTCTATAACTCTCTCCCTTTGGGAGAGAGACAGCAAAAATTGTGTTCAACAATTTTTGCAGAGAGAGGGCAACAAGCGGTCTAATTTGCAAAATTTTTTACAAATCAGACCGGTTGTAATCTATCGTTACTTACGCAATAACATACTTTTCAACACGCCATCTTTCCACACAAAATGGTGTAATAATGCCGCAACAGCGTGAATACCCGCTAATCCGATAAATAATTGCGCTAACGCTTCGTGAATATCATCAAATTCTATATCTAAACCAGTTGTAATCATCGGGATATTAAATCCAAATAACAGATATTGATCGGTTTTTTCAGCAAGAGCCAACATTCCTAAAAAAGGAATTAAAATCATACAAAGATACAACGCCCATTGCACCGTGCTTGCTAAATGTGTTTGCCAAGTGGGTAAGTTAAAATCGGGAACAGATTTGCGGAAAAACAAACGAATTGGCAAGCGAATTAAAAATAGCGCCATTATCGCCATTCCCGTTGCTACGTGGATTTGTCCTTCAAATTGATGTTTAACGGGGTTTCCGCCAGTGATGTACGCGGCTAACACTAATACAGCCACAAGCCAGTGGATAATAATCATTAAAGTTGGGTAACGAGTTTTCATAGTAATCTCTCTGTCTGAAATAGAAAATATAACGCTTGTGAGTATTTATCTAAAACTGACAAAGGGGCTAACAAGTGTGCTTATTAGATACTCGAAAACTTAAGAAATTATTAAGCAAAAATATTTTTTTAGAGAATGAACATTTAATTTTTCACTAGGTCTTAGTGATCGTTATTTCTTACCTTTTAGAAGGCTCTATGTTCTCTTTCATTTCCAAATGGAAACTCTCTTCAACAACGCTTATTTTGTTGGTTTCACTCTATTTTACCCTTGCGTTAAATCTTGGTTTTTACCAACAAGTTTTAAAAATTCAATCTCTTGATAATTCGTCAAATGATTACTTTCTTTATACTCTGCCTATTGTTTACTTTTTTGCGCTAAATATTATTCTTAATATTTTAGCCATTCCACTATTACATAAAATCATCATTCCACTGTTAATAGTGATTAGCGCAGCCATTAGCTACAACTCACTGTTTTTCAACACCTATTTTGATGTAGATATGCTAAATAATGTGCTACAAACCAACTTTGCTGAAAGCTCACGAATGCTGACTTTTTCTTATGTAATGTGGCTACTTGGTTTAGGGGTATTACCAGCGTTACTCTATCTACTGGTTAAAATTGAATATAAAAAGTGGTGGAAAGGTCTATTTTCACGTTTAGGGTCTGTACTTGTTTCGGTATTAGCCATTTCAGGTATTGCAAAATTTCACTATCAAGATTACGCCTCTTTTTTCCGTAACCACAAGGATCTAGCCCACCTAATTACACCATCGAATTTTGTCGCATCAAGCATTAAAAAAATCCGCCGAGATATTCGTGATAATACCCCTTATCAACAAATCGGTTTAGACTCAAAACAAGCCAAACCCGATGGATATCGCCATGTAACCATTATGGTCGTTGGCGAAACAACGCGTGCGCAAAACTGGGGCTTAAACGGTTATGAACGCCAAACAACTCCCAAGCTTGCCGCTCGTGGTGCTGAAGTGATTAACTTCCCGAAAGTCACTAGTTGTGGTACAGCAACTGCGGTATCAGTGCCTTGTATGTTCTCATCTTTTGGCAAAGAAGACTTTAATGTGAACCAATCCTACAAACAGGATAATTTACTAGATATGTTGCAACGAGCAGGAATGGAAATATTGTGGCTTAATAACAATAGCGATTGCAAAGGCATCTGCAAAAATGTGCCAAACAAAGATACTATTAATTTAAAACAGCCCGAATTTTGTCGTGATGGCGAATGTTTAGACAATATTTTATTGCCAGAAATCGATAAAGCTCTCGCTCAATCAGAGAATAAAAAAGATATGATGATCGTTGTGCATACCATGGGTAGCCACGGGCCAACTTATTATGAACGTTATACTAAAGATGAGCGAGTATTTACGCCAACTTGCGATACCAATGAAATTAGTCGTTGTAGCAATCAAGAGTTAGTAAATACTTACGATAACGGCATTGTTTATCTTGATCAATTCTTAGATAAAATTATCAGCAAACTGGAACAACACGAAAAATGGGAAAGCGCGTTGTATTATGTGTCTGATCACGGCGAATCATTAGGCGAGAATGGCTTATATCTACACGGTGCACCTTATGCCGTTGCCCCAGAAATCCAAACTCACGTGCCAATGATTATGTGGTTCTCAAAAGAGTTTGTTAAGAATGAACCTTTTGATTTAGATTGCGTGCGCAATAATGCGAAAAACAAAGAACATTCTCACGATAACCTGTTCCATACAATGTTCTCAATCAACGATATGGATCTCAAATCATCGGTGTATAAGCCAGAATTAGATATTTTGGCACAGTGTCGTAAGGCGAAATAAGATGTCGGGCATAAATGCCCGACCTACTGATTTTCTGCTAAAATACGTACATTATTACCTATATAGATATATTTATGCTCGATCTCCAAACACAAATCTCTAATGCGCAACGCTTTGTCGAACGTTGGGCAAACTACACCGATGAAAAAAGCGGTAAAGACAGCTTCTACAATGAATTTTTTGCAATTTTCGGCATCGACCGTGTAACTAATGCAAGTTTTGAATGGCGTGTCAAAAGTAAGAACAGCAAAGAGACTAAATTTGCCGATCTATTTTGGGAAGGTGTTTTTCTTGCCGAGCATAAAACCACAGGTAAAAATCTTGAGGATGCCAAATTACAAGCAGAAAACTATTTAGCCAAAATTAAAAAAACCAAACCTGATTTAATGCCGAAATTCTATGCAGTGTCGGACTTCGCCAATTTCCACCTTTATAGCGTTAAAGATACCGATTTTGCCCTAAAATTTCCATTAACGGAGCTTCCCCACCAAATCGAAAATAATGTATTTAGCTTTATGCTCGGACACGAAGGCAAAATACGCGCAGATGAAGAGCGAGCGAATACTCACGCCGCAGAACAAATCGGGCATCTTTATAATGCATTCAAAGAACGCAATGTTTATTCAGAGCACGAAATGCGTTTGATGATTACTCGCCTACTTTTCTTACTTTTTGCTGATGACAGTGCCGTATGGACTGAACGTAACAATCTCTTTTTTGATTTAATTGATGAACACACCAGCGAAACAGGTTCTGATGTGGGAATACGTTTAAACGAACTGTTTGAAGTATTAAATACACCACTTCATCTGCGCGACTGTTTACCTGAATATCAAATTTTTGATTATGTAAATGGCGGATTATTTGCTGAACACCTACGTACTTTCCGTTTTGATGCTGAACTTCGCCAGCTGTTGCTTAACTGTTGCGAAATCGACTGGGCTCAAATCAGCCCTGAGATTTTCGGTACCATTTTCCAATCGGTAATGGAAAAGCAAGTAGATGAAACAGGCAAAGTGGTTAAAGATGAACGCCGTGAAAAAGGTGCACATTACACCGAAAAAGCCAATATCGAAAAAGTCATTAACAATCTATTCTTAAATGAATTAAAAGCCGAATTACAAGCGGTAAATTCGTTAGGAAAAAAAGCAAAAGTGCAAGCCTACAGCGCATTTCACCAAAAGCTTGCGAGCTTAAGCTTTTTAGATCCTGCTTGTGGCTGCGGTAACTTCTTAATTATTGCCTATGAGGCGATGCGTCGTTTGGAAAACGATCTGTTTGAAGCGATGTATTTCGATGGTAAAGCTCCTTCTGCACAACTTGGTTTTAGCGAAGCGGTTGCAACGGTTCAATTAAGCCCAACCCAATTTTATGGGATTGAAATTGACGGCTTTGCGACGATGATCGCCAAAGTAGCCATGTGGCTTAAAGATCACCAATGCAACCTTGAAACAAAACGCCGTTTTGGTGGGGCTATTGAATGCCACACATTACCACTCAAAGAAGAAGCGCATATTGTCCACGGCAATAGTTTGCAACTTGAATGGCAAAAAGTGGATTATATTTTAGGAAATCCACCATTTATCGGGCATCAATGGCGTTCAGCAGAACAGAAAGCAGATATGGCGAGCGTATTTGGCACCAAAGGAAAATTTGGTAAGTTGGATTATGTGGCATGCTGGTATAAAAAAGCAGTGGAGATGATTAAACAACAGCCGAAAACACGTTGCGCTTTTGTGTCAACCAATTCACTGTTTCAAGGAGAACAAGCTGGTATTATCGGTGAATATCTATTTAATGAGAAGATGGTTATTCAGTTTGCGCACCGCACTTTCCAATGGACTTCGCAAGCAAAAGATAAAGCCGCTGTGCATTGTGTGATTGTTGGTTTTGGGTTAGAAAATCCTACACAAAAATGGCTGTTTGATTACCCTGATATTCAAGGGGAACCCGAGGCGATCCTAGCGACGAATATCAATCAATATCTTGCTAATGGGGCGAGTGTGATTTTACCAAGCCGTAGCCAGCCACTAAAAGGCATGTCGCCAATGACGAAAGGAAGCCAACCAACAGATGGTGGGAATTTAATACTCTCGCCTACAGAGCATGAAGAGCTAGTAACAAAATACCCAAAACTCACCGCTTATATTAAGAAATTAATAGGATCAAATGAATTAATTAATGGCGTAGAACGTTATTGCTTATGGTTTGCGGATACACCAGCCAGTTTATTAGCGGAATTTGATAAATACCCTGAAATTAAGGCTCGTAAAGAAGCGATTAGAACTCTACGCCTTGCGAGTCCAACCACATCAGTACAAGAGTGTGCAAAAACACCTTATCTATTTACGCAAAATAGGCAACCGACAGGTAGCTTTTTAGCTGTACCTGAAGTCTCTTCTGAACGCCGTCACTATATTCCAATGGATTTTTTAACGGATTGTGTGCCAAGTAATCTTATTTATACCATTCCGAATGCAACAACGTATCTATTTGGTATCTTAATCAGTAAAATGCACATGGCTTGGGCAAGAACTGTAGCAGGGCGTCTAAAAAGCGATTATCGCTATACACCAAATGTTTACCACAGTTTCCCATTCCCCAAAGCTAGCGAGGCACAACAAACGGAAATCAGCAAACTGGCGGAAACGGTTCTTGCGGTGCGCAAAGCAGAACAAGTAAAAGACCCCAAAGCGACGCTTGCGGTGTTATATAACCCCGATATTATGCCAATTGCATTACGTAAAGCCCATGAAAAGCTTGATCAAGCGGTAGATAAACTCTACCGTTCTGCAGAATTCACCAGCGATGCCGAGCGTGTTGGCTATTTGTTTGAGTTGAAAAAATAATCCCCCGCCCTGTTTGATTTAAATCATACAGGGCTTTTTTATTTTCGTTAGCAATCAAAATTGTGAGCGAGATCGCAAAATTTAAATTCGTTTTCTGCTATTGTTCAAAACTCTATTCATCCAAGGAGTTAACTATGAAAAAGCTCATCAATAGCGTTGAACACGTCCTTTCAGAACAATTAACTGGCTTAGGCTTGGCTCATCCTGAACTCAAAATCAACCAAGAACCTGTTTATGTTGTAAGACAAGATGCACCTGTTGCGAACAAAGTCGCTCTTATCTCTGGTGGCGGTAGTGGGCACGAGCCGATGCACGCAGGCTTTGTGGGTAAAGGGATGTTAGATGGTGCTTGTCCAGGGGCTATTTTCACCTCACCAACACCAGACCAAATGTATGAATGTGGTTTAGCAGTAGATAGTGGCGAAGGTGTATTACTGCTTATCAAAAACTACACCGGTGACGTATTAAATTTTGAAACAGCTGTAGAGTTACTGCATGGTGAAGGGAAAAAAGTTGCATCGGTATTAATCGATGATGATGTGGCGGTAAAAGATAGTTTATACACCGCTGGCAGACGCGGTGTAGCTAATACGGTTTTAATTGAAAAATTACTTGGTGCAGCTGCAGAGCAAGGACAAGACTTAGATCAACTTGTTGCATTAGGGCATAAATTAAATAATCACGGTCATTCTATCGGTATCGCATTGGGCGCTTGTACTGTACCTGCTGCTGGCAAACCTTCATTCACATTAGCGGAAAACGAAATGGAGTTTGGGGTTGGGATCCATGGCGAACCAGGCATTGAACGCCGCACATTTACAAGCCTAAATGAAACAGTCGATCAAATGTTTGCAACCCTAATCGAAAATGGTGATTACAGCCGCACAATTCGTGTTTGGGATCGAGATGTAGGCGATTGGCAAGAACAAGTTCAGACGAAACAAGCCTTACGAAAAGGCGACCGAGTGATTGCGATGGTTAATAACTTAGGTTCTGTGCCAGTTTCTGAACTCTATGGAGTGTATGGTCGTCTGCAACATAATTGTGAGCAATTTGGCTTAACTATTGAGCGCACAATGGTTGGCTCATTCTGTACCTCTTTGGATATGCAAGGGATGTCTATTACCTTATTAAAAGTCGATGATAGTGATTTAGCGCTATTCGATGCCCCAGTAAAAACCCCTGCATTGCAGTGGTAATCCCCCTAGGGCGACATGCCCTAAGTTACGCACAAGTTAGCTCCTATGGGGCTAGATAGTATTGAATAAGAGCTACGAAGTAGCTCATTAATGCATAACCCACGGCGTGTAGCCGTGGGACTAAGAAAAGGAAAGCACAATGGAAATGACGAAAACTCAAATTATTCAATGGTTAAATCTTTGCGCAGACAAATTCACTCAACACCAGCAATTTTTAACTGAATTAGATACCGCAATCGGCGATGCTGACCACGGTTTAAATATGCAACGCGGCTTTGCTAAGGTTGTTGAAAAACTACCAACAGTTGCCGACAAAGACATTGGCACCATTTTGAAAACAACAGGAATGACTCTACTGTCAAGCGTAGGCGGTGCAAGTGGTCCATTATTTGGTACGCTGTTTATGAAAATGGCGCAACCTGTTGCAGGTAAGGAAATAGCCTCCCTAGCCGAATTTACTCAAGCACTGCAAGAAGGGGTTAATGGTGTAGTAGCACGTGGTAAAGCGGAAATCGGTGATAAAACCATGTGTGATGTTTGGTTGCCAGTCATCGCAGAATTACAACAAAATCAAGATGTTGCACAAGCCTTAACTGTGGCAAAACAAGCCCTTGAAGGCACTATTCCACTACAGGCGAAAAAAGGACGCGCAAGTTATTTAGGCGAGCGCAGTATTGGTCATCAAGACCCAGGAGCAACCTCAGCAACATTAATGATTGAAGCATTGGATGAGGTTGTGAATGGTTAATTTAGTTCTGGTTTCTCACTCCTACACCTTGGCTTGCGGGGTTGCTGAACTGGCGGAGCAAATGAATCATGGCTGTCAAATTGCGATTGCAGCAGGGATAGAGGAGCCTGAAAATGCGATAGGTACTGACGCAGTGCGGATTATGAGTGCGATTGAGCAAGTTTATAGTCCAGATGGCGTAGTGATTTTAATGGATCTCGGCAGTGCTATTTTAAGTGCTGAAACGGCGTTAGATTTGATTGATCCTGAGATGGCGCAGAATGTTAAACTCTGCGCTGCGCCACTTGTTGAAGGCACAATGGCAGCCGTGGTGTCTGCTTCTGCGGGCGCAAGTTTAACGGAGGTTATTACTGAGGCGGAAAATGCATTAATAGCTAAACGTGGCCAATTGGGTACACAGGAAACCTCGGAGGCACAAGCGGTTAGTTTACCTTCGGAATTTGCCAAAAAATTTACATGGACGGTGCAAAACCCCAATGGCATCCACGCGCGTCCGGCGGCGAAAGTGATTGAAACAATCGCGCCATTTTCTGCAAAAGTATGGGCGGAAGTCAATCAACAGATTGTGGATGCTCGTAGTTACAATCAGTTAATTCAATTGCAAATTCGTGCACAACAGCAGGTGACCTTTTATGTTGAAGGTTCAGATGCCGAGCAAGCTTTAGAGGCGTTGAGAATTTTAGCTGAAAATCATTTTGGTGAAGAGGT
This sequence comes from Pasteurellaceae bacterium 15-036681, assembly GCA_002002485.1. Classification (GTDB taxonomy): domain Bacteria; phylum Pseudomonadota; class Gammaproteobacteria; order Enterobacterales; family Pasteurellaceae. Next base: position 14,820 of record MQVI01000008.1, on the reverse strand, counting down.
GAATATTTCTGCTCAAGCTGAAAATAAACAGTTCGGACAGCCAATTCTGCCCGAGTTTTGCGTTGGTCAAGCGGTTGTTTTTGAACAAAATTTTGCAAAAAATTGGCAAAATCTCACCGCTTGCGTAAGCCTAGAACAAGCTGTAGTAACCACCCAACAGCAACTTTCGATATTAGCGGAAACGGCACAACTACCCGATGCTTTCCGTGGGATTTTTCAGGCTCATCAATTACTGTTAGATGAAATTGTTGAGGAGATGCAGAGTCTGCTGGCGGAAACAGATGTGATTTCAGCATGTCAGCAACAGTTTGCTGAGCTGATTAAGCAATATCAGTCCCTTGATGATCCTTATTTACAAGCACGCTCCCTTGATTTGGAAGATTTACGCGATAGATTGATTTGTAACTTGCTCAATCAACCTATTCCAGTGCCAGAACTTTCTGAAAATAGTTTGCTATGCGCCAAAGAACTCTACCCATCAACCTTAGTAAGCCTATTAACAAAATCTTTCAAAGGCATTTTGCTTACTGAAGGATCTCGTTATTCTCACACGGCATTAATAGCCCAAGCTGCAGGGATCCCTATGATGGTTCAAGTTAACCATAAGTTTGAAAATGGTTCGGAAATTAGAGTGAATTGGATCGAGGGCTGGTTAGTTTAGCCGCTTAGCTAAATACTTTTTCGAGTTTTTATACTCGACAATCCTCCTTCAATGAACTAGGTAAAGTAATCACTCTCTCCCCTTGGGAGAGAGACCGCAAAAATTGCGTTTAGCAATTTTTTGCAGAGAGAGTAACAAGCTTGATATCTAAGGAATATTTAACAATTTCCCTCTCCCAGAGGGAGAGGGTGTAAAAAAGTTTGTGCAACTGCTACATAATACAATCTTAACTTTTTACTGTAATACTCTAGCCTTTCCAATAACGCGATTCGTCCATTTCAAAATTACCACTAATCCCCCAGAATGTCCCTTTATTTAAGGTTACTTTAAATGGTACTGGTTTTTCTTTGGTTGCGTCAACGAGCGATTGCCCTTTGAAAGTGACTTTATAAGCGCCATTTTCTTGACGGTTCAATTCGCAATTTTCAGGCTCAAAACCGGCTTTTTTCTCGACTTCAATACTTAAACTACCGCCTTGCTCTAAATCAGCCCAGATATACAGCTCTTCTCCAAAGAATTTGAAGGCTTGTGTACCAAAGCTCATCGGTTTTTCAGGGTAACGTTGCACCATACCTACTAAGCGATTTTTATCTGCATAAGCTAAACCTAAGCCCGTTTCACGCCAGCCACGATGACGACCCTTACCGCCAGTATAGTAAATTCGATTATCCCCTGCGGTCATTGATGAGGCGAAAATGGTTGCGCTATCAAACTCGCCTTCAAGGTATTTATCACGCCCTGCACCTGACGGAATAAAGATATTATTTTCAGGAACCGCTTTGTTCCATTCGGTGAGATTAGTTGACCAATACAGCTCCAAGTTCAGCGTATCAAAATCCATTACCGAAATATCGCCTTGTTTATACACAGACGCTAAACCGAAGTAGATATCGTTATGTTCAAACACCGTCATTGAATAGACTTGCTCATCAAAACCTTGTCCGCGCAACACTTCTTCCATCGGCGACCAGTTAATAAAGTCATCACTACGCGAAATCGCTTGAACACGGAAGTTACTCGCCCATAAACGAGTATTTAAAATATATTGGTTGGTTCGGCTATCTCTAAACACCGAGTTATGGCAATCCGCTCCCAACACAGGACTATTTTCTTTCCATTCAATCAATTCAGAGAAATGCACACCGTCTGCAGAAAATGCCACAGCCATTTTGAGATTATCTTCTTTGCGTGTAATCAACTTAAAGCGTTTATTCGGATCGGACTCATTCGGCTCATATAAAACGCCTGTACCTGCTACGTCACGCATAATAAGGTTATTTTCTTTACTACCTTCAAAATCAACGATATTTAGGTTTGGTTTCTCCCAATGAATACCATCCGTTGAACGCGCATAGGCTAATCCCACTTTACGATCTTTGGTTGAATAAGCGATTTCAGAACGCTTTTCGCGAGGTGTGGCGGTTGATGATGGATCAACAACAAATAAGGTGTAGTAACAGTGATAAACACCTTTGTCATCTAAAATCACATTCGGATAGCCGTTATCAATTCGAGGCTCCCACGCTTTTGGCGGATTTTCATATAAGCCTTCAATAAATAATGGACTACGATCATCTTTTTTCACTTTGCCCATTTTGAGGCGCATATTATTCATTTTCAGCCCGTGATAAATTCCTGTATCAAAGGCAAAATAGTGTTTTAATTGGCGTTTCAGTGGGCGAGGTTCTAAAGAGGCTGATCTAACGGTAAATCCTGAAGTGTTGGCAATCGCAGGTGACACAGCCAAAGCAGCCATTCCACCTAATCCTAAAAGTAGAGAACGACGAGAAAGTTCTAACATAACAAGCTCCTGTTTAAGAAAGGGCATATAAGATATTAGATTTGGTCTTTTCTTCGCAAGATCATAGAGTTAGAAATGTGAAGAGACTCACAAAATAAATAGATAATTGAAAAATGAAAAGAAAGCGGTCAGCTCTCGCAAAAAATTTGCAAAATCTGACCGCTTGAGGAGGAAAAGGATTTATCCGTTAATTAAAATGCAATTTTATATACTTCTAAAATTTCTTCCGCTGTACAATCTCTTGGGTTACCGCCTGTACAAACGTCATTTAACGCATCTACTGATAATGCCACTAAATCTTTTTCTAATACGCCGATTTGTGAAAGTTTTGGAGGAATACCAACATCTGTAGAAAGCTGTTGAACTGCTTGGATTGCTGCGTTGCGGTACTCTTCTTGAGTCATTTCATCAACGCCTTTTACGCCCATTGCACGTGCGATTTCACGGTATTTTTCGCCTGTGTAGTTTTTGTTAAATTCCATTACATATGGAAGTAACACTGCATTTGCGATACCGTGTGGTGTGTCGTAGTAAGCTGAAAGTGGGTGAGCCATACTGTGAACTACACCTAAACCTACGTTAGAGAAGCCCATACCTGCCACATATTGACCTAATGCCATACCTTCAAAGCCTTTGTCTTTATCTGCACCAGTACCATTTACTGCTAAGCGTAATGAACGGCCGATAATTTCAATTGCTTTTAAGTGTAATGCGTCAGTTAATTCCCACGCAGCTTTGGTGATATAGCCTTCGATAGCGTGTGTTAAAGCATCCATACCTGTTGCAGCCGCTAAGCCTTTTGGCATTGAAGCCATCATATCTGGGTCAACAACCGCCACTACTGGCACGTCATTCACGTCCACACAAACGAATTTGCGTTTTTTTGCTTCGTCTGTAATTACGTAGTTGATTGTTACTTCTGCTGCTGTACCTGCTGTAGTTGCTACCGCGATAATAGGTACACATTTATTTTTGGTTGGAGCAACGCCTTCAAGTGAAAGCACATCGCTAAATTCTGGGTTATTGATGATGATACCAATCGCTTTTGATGTATCAATCGGAGAACCACCGCCGATAGCAATTAGATAGTCTGCACCTGCTTGTTTAAATCTTTCAACACCAGCTTTAACTACATCCACTGCTGGGTTTGCTTTTACTTCATCAAATACTTCGTATGCTAAGCCTGCTGCATCTAATAAGTCTGTGACTTTTGATGCAACGTTATATTTCACTAAGTCTTTGTCTGTGACAACAAGCGCTTTTTTAAAACCACGACGCGTTGCTTCTGGCACGATATTTTGGATTGCACCTTTGCCGTGATAGCTGGTTTCATTTAGGATAAGACGATTAGCCATTTTTGTTTTCCTCTTTAGATTTATAAAAATAATTTTATGCAGAGAGAGACTAAGCGTAAAAAATAGATGAGAACCAACCGCTTGTTGCTCTCTCTTAAATCCCCTTTTATCCCCCTTTTTCAAAGGGGGAAAAGAGAGTTTATGAATAATTCCCCCTCTTTGAAAAAGAGGGGGCTAGGGGAGATTTAATTCTTAGTAAAGAACGCCTTTCGCTTCTTCAGAATCAATATTGTCTTTAGTTACATAAACAACACCGGTGTCGATAACTTTTTCAACTTTCTCACCTTTGATGATACGGTCGATAGTACTTACACCTTTGTAACCCATTTGGTATGAAGATTGAACCACGATACCGTCTAATGTGCCATCTTTAACGAAGTTTTGTAAGTCTGAGTTACCGTCAAAGCCTACTGCGACGATTTTACCTGCAAAGCCTTTTTGTTTAACCGCACGCGCCATACCAACAGCTGTTGGTTCGTTTGCACCGAAGATTGCTGCGATATCTGGGTTAGAACCTAACACGTCTTCCGTTTGGTTAAGCGCTTTAGTCATATCTGAATCTGAGTAGTATGGACCTACAAGTTTGTAGTCTGCACGCGCTTTCACTTCATCCATAAAACCGCCAGTACGTTCAATCGCACTCGCTGCACCTTGAGTGAATGACATTACTGCAACTTTACCGCCTTTCACTTTTTCTAGTAATTTTTCAGCAGCTAATTTACCTGCTGCACGGTTATCGGTTGCAAGGAATGATTGGTAGTATTGATCGTTGTTGATACCAGAATCGATCATAACTACTGGAATACCTGCTTCATACGCTTTTTTCACTGCAGGAACTAATGCTACAGGGTCTGATGCTGCAAGTACGATACCTGCTACACCACGGTTTACTGCGTTATCCACCATATTTACTTGTGCATCAATTGCAGTTTCAGCTTCTGGGCCTTGGAAAGTCACTTTGTACTTACCGCCAACATCTGCACCAGCCACTTCTGCGCCTTTACGTACGTTTTGCCAGAAAGTTGAGTTTGCTGATTTTACGATTACTGCGATTTCATCTGTTTTTGCCCACGCAGGTGCTGCAAAAAGTGAAGATAAACCTAATACAGTTGCGGTTACGATTGCTAATTTTTTCATTTGAGATCTCCTTTGTTGAGAGTATGTTACTTAGCCTTTCTTACCTAGCTTTTTAGATTGACGTAGTTGGTCTAAAGATACCGCTACAATAATCACCAAGCCGATAACGATCATTTGTACAAATGATGATACGCCATTCATATTCAAGCCGTTACGAAGAACACCGATAATGAATGAACCAATTAACGTGCCAGGGATGGTACCCACACCGCCCATCAACGATGTGCCCCCGACTACTGCACTTGCAATAGCATCAAGTTCGTAAGCCACACCACCATTTGGTTGTGCTGTTACTAAACGAGATGCAAGGATTACGCCAGTTAAACCAGAGAGTAAACCACTAGCTACATAGGCATAATTTTTTACGAGATTAGTTTTAATACCCGATAAGCGCGCAGCTTCTTCGTTAGAACCAATCGCATAGATATAACGACCTACTTTGAGTTTAGTAAGTGCGAAAGTGAATAGAACTGTGATGAAGATCATAATAATTACAGGGTATGGAATACCTGCAAATACCACTTTTGGTAAGCCGTTTGCGCCCACTTCAGTGATACGGAATAATGCGCCGTTACCAAGTGCTGCGAAAGATTCTGGCATACCTGAAACAGGAGCTGCGTTAGTAACATATAATGCCACACCACGTGCCACCATCATCATACCGAGCGTTGCGATAAATGGCGGAAGTTTCATTTTGGTTACCAAAATACCGTTTACTAAACCACAAGCACCGCCAACTAAGATACCGAAGATCATACCTAGTGGCACTGGCACGCCCGCGTTTACAATCATTGCAGCTGCCACACCAGAAAGTGCTACCACTGACCCCGTACTTAAGTCGATACCCCCCGTTAAAATTACACAGGTTGCACCAATACCAATTAAGGCGATAGTCGATGTTTGCAGACCAACGGTCATAATATTGTTAGAAGTAAAGAAGTATTCGTTTGTTACGCTGAAGAAGATAACAAGTAAAATCAATCCAGCTAATGCCGCCATTTTGCGTAGCAGGTCTTTATGTTTCTCGCTCATAGTGTTCTCCTAATTTTTATATTCGTGTTTGAACATATCTTTTACGCCTGTTGCGTAGTGCATAATTTCTTCTTGGTTGGTTTTTGCAGTTTCCAACATACCTGTCATACGTCCTTCGCGCATAACAATCACGCGATTGGTAATACCAAGTACTTCTGGTAATTCTGAAGAAATTACGATAACTCCCACGCCATTTGCGGCAAGTTCATCAATAAGTTGATAAATAGCATATTTCGCCCCAACGTCGATACCGCGCGTTGGTTCATCGAAAATCATCACGTTTGCATCACGGAATAACCATTTACCAATAACCACTTTTTGTTGGTTACCACCACTCAAGTTATTTACTAACTGCTCTGGCGTTGGCGTTTTGATTTCCATTTTTTTGATGAATGTATCACTCGCTTTCAACTCTTCATTATGAGAAATAATGCCGAGTTGGTCGGTTACTTTATCCATTGAAGCCATCGTAATATTTTCACGAATAGTCATACGCACTGCGACACCGTTTAATTTACGGTCTTCAGAGAGATAAGCGATACCTGCTTTGATAGAGTCAGATGGATCTCTAATCACTACTTTCTTATTACGTACATAAATTTCGCCAGCATCAAGCTGATCCGCCCCAAAAATTGCACGCGCTAGTTCAGTACGTTTTGCCCCAACTAAGCCGGTAATCCCTAACACTTCACCTTTTAACAGGTCGAAATTGAGCGGTTTGAATACGCCATAACGCTCTGCATTCATTACCGATAAAATAATTTCATCGGTAATTTGCGCTGTTTTTGGCGGATAGTGATTATCCAGAGTACGTCCCACCATTTTGGTGATGATTTCGTCCATCGTAATTTCAGAGAAAAGATGACTAGAAACATAGGTTCCGTCACGGAAGATTGTAATGCGTTCGCAGATCTGTTTAAGTTCGTCCATACGGTGTGAGATATACACAATACACACGCCTTTATCTTTTAAGCGACGCACAAGTTCGAAGAGTTTTTCGATCTCTTTTTCAGTAAGAGCCGATGTTGGTTCGTCCATAATAAGAACTTCAACATCGAAAGAAAGGGCTTTGGCGATTTCCACCATTTGCTGACGGGCAACCGATAAGTCTTTAACTAAATCTGTCGGTTTTACGTCGATATCGAACATATTAAGAAGATTTGCGGCATCTTCGTTCATTTTCTTTTTATCGACCATACCAAGTTTAATTGGCTCACGAGCAAAGAAAATATTTTCAGCCACTGTTAAATGCGGAATAAGATTCAACTCTTGGAAAATCATACTGATCCCATCTTGTTGAGCCTCTAATACTGAATTGTATTTAACAGGTTTGCCTTTATAGATGATCTCGCCTTCATCTGCCTCGTAAACGCCGATTAAACATTTCATCAAGGTAGATTTACCTGCACCATTTTCTCCCATCAGCGCGTGAGCTTCCCCTTTGTGCAATTCAAGTTGAACATCTTTCAACGCTTGCACGCCCACGAAGGATTTGCTGATATTCTTCATAGAGAGCAACGGTACACCGTTTTTGACTGCTGTCATACTGCCTCCTAGAGATTTAAAAAATCAGTTCAAATAAGAAACAGTGCTATGGTCAAATAAAACTGACTTTTCACAAAGATTATTTACTTTTGAGTCTTTCATTTTGTGATGCCCTTCACAAAAAAGCGCTATTTTTGCACTTTTTTCCTATTTCAGTAACCGTTTGCTTGCCCGATTTTTCTGATGATTACGAAATTCGGGCATTAATTCGGGCAATAAAAAAACCGGTTACATTTGCAAAAAATTTTACTAATGTAACCGGTTGTTTAAACAAAATTGATTTTATTTAGCTAATACTTTCCAGCAACGATAACCATAGATAGCAATCACTACAAAACAGAAGAGTGGTAGCATAAATGAAATATTTACCGCAGGCATACCTAAAATAGTACCTTGGTCAATAATCACACCTTGTAAAGGCGGCATTACTGCTCCTCCCACAATTGCCATTACTAATCCAGCTGCGCCCAATGTTGATTCTTCACGCTGACCATCAAGGGCGATACCATAAATGGTTGGGAACATTAGAGACATAAAACCTGAAGTTAATACTAAGCAATATAAACCTAAGATACCATCGATAAAGATTACACCTAAAATACTTAAGAATCCGCCAACAGCAAATAGGAATAACATTAACTCCGCTTTTAAATATTTCATTATTGATGTACTCACAAAGCGGCTAGTAATAAAAATCGCCATTGCAATAATATTGTAGTTTTGCGCTTCCGCTTTAGATAAGCCTAAACGCTCTGCATACTGAATAATGAAGGTCCAGCACATAATCTGCACACCCACATAGAATACTTGAGCAATTACCCCTTCACGATAGCGTGCATTTGATTTCAGGCGGTTAAATGCTTCTTTGGTAGAAATACGGCTATGTGAGTCAATATGAGTTGCAGGCATTTTGTATAACGCAATAAGTAAGAACATTGCAACAACAATACAACCTAAGATTAAGTAAGGGTTACGAATAATCTCCAAATCATTGGTTTTGATTACTGCTTTTTCGGCTGCTGATAAGGTATTAAATATCACATTACCGGCTGCATCGCGTTTTTCTGATTCAAGACTAGTCAATACAATTTGAGAAGCGACAAACATCCCTGTGATAGACCCTAATGGATTGAATGATTGAGCTAGATTTAAACGACGAGTGGCAGTTCTAGGATCCCCCATTGAGAGAATATAAGGGTTAGCAGTGGTTTCTAGGAAGGCAAGACCGAAAGTTAAGATATAGAGAGAAAGTAGGAAAAAGGTAAATTCTTCATAAAGCGCCGCAGGATAAAACATAAAAGCACCCACAGCATATAATCCTAATCCTAGTAAAACGCCGGCTTTATAGCTATATCGGCTTGCAAATAGTGCGGCAGGAATTGCCATTGTGCCGTATCCGCCATAAAAGGCGAACTGGACTAAGGCGGCCTCGGAAGCTGGAATTTCCATTACCGTTTGGAATACCGCAACCATCGGGTTGGTTATATCGTTAGCGAATCCCCATAGGGCAAATAATGAAGTTATTAAAATGAAAGGTAAGACGAAGGTCTTTTCTAAGACTTTAGTTGACATGGTAAAATCCTCTTTAATACAACTATCCAAATCAATGCTCCAGATCTAGTCCTGAAATGGAGCATTGTACTGCTAGTTCGATGATATATTCATCTTTTATTCTTTTTCTTCGATACGTAAACCGTAAGATTTGAATTTTTCTAATACAACATCCATTTCTTCTTTTGGTAACACAGGAATCTCTTTTCCTGTTGCTAAAAGTTTTAAGTACCAACTTGCAAGTACTTCAACTTCGTGCGCTGTCCATAACGCTTTATCTAAATTTTCACCTGCTGTAATTAAGCCGTGGTGAGCAAGTAAAATCGCGTTACTACCTTTAATACCTTCACGTACATAATCAGCTAATTGATGAGTACCGAAAGTCGCATAAGGTACGCAAGGAACGTGATCCGTGCCCGTTACACCGATCATATAGTGGATAGCTGGAATTGGTTTACCTAGAATTGATACTGCCGCACAGTTTAGTGCGTGGTTATGTACTACTGCGCTTAATTCTGGGCGAGCTTCATACACCGCAAGATGGAATTGCCATTCACTTGACGGAAGTTTGCCTTCTTCGTATTTGCCATTTTTATCAACATATACGATAGAATCTTCAGTCATTAATTCATAAGGTGTACCTGTTGGGGTAATAAGCATACCATCTTCATAACGTACACTCACATTCCCTGCAGTCCCTTGATTTAACCCTAAACGAGTCATTTCTAGGCAGGTATCAATAATTTTACGAGAAAGTTCTTTTCTTAGATTCATTTTATCCTCCTAAGGATTATAAACAGGGGTAACCCCTTTTTTTAGAATAATATTGCCGTATTTAGCTAATTCACCAGTAACTACAACCGCATAAGCCATTTCTGCACGGTCATAGAATGCAAAGCGTTCTACACGTTCTACTTTTGATGCTGAACCATTTACTTTAGTGATCGCAGCTAAATAACGTTCTTCTACTGTTGGATCGAGCGTATCGCCCGGCACTGCAGACATCATTGCCAACGGACATTCCACATATTGATCGTATTCAAACAGTGGTGTGATTGCTTCTAACAAAGTCGCGATTTGTAAGCCATCAGCACGAATCACATTGTGATGAAGTTGGTGAGCAGGGAAATGCGCATCTGATAATACAATCTCATCGCCGTGTCCCATTTCTGCTAGCACTTTCAATAACTCTGGCGAAAGCGCTGGATGAATACCTTTTAACATATTGGCTCCTTTTAATTTTGCGGGCGTATGCAATACGCCCCTACATTCATTCTACGAATAAAGCTCATTCGTAGGGGCGTACTGCGTACGCCCGTATCAATTTATTGATAAACCTGCGAATTTTCCGATGGAACAACTCGTTTGAACTGTGGTTTCATTGCTTGTTGTGCTTGTTCAACGCTTTCAAAAACGCCTGCGCCAGTTAGAGTAAACATTGCTGCGCCTAACACCGTGGTTTCTGCCATATCCACCACATCAATAGGTCGATTTAACACATCGGCACGGATTTGGTTCCACAACATATTTTTCGAACCACCGCCCACGCAGATAATACTTTCTGCATTGAATTGACCAACTTTCTGTAATACATCAAGCCCTGCTTTTAAGCGGAATGCCATATATTCCAAGCCTGCTCTATAGATTTCGCCACGCGCAGTGTGCATTGAAAGCCCAGTAATTGAACCCTGTTCGTTACTTGTTCCATCAAATTTGCCGACTAATTTCACACCATTACAGAGTGGCGGAACGGCTGAGCCTTCGCTAATCATCGTTGGATAGTAATCTTGTGTGCCAACAACATCACTAAAGAAGCGTTTGCCGAACCATTCCATAATGCCTGAACTTACCCATTGCACCCCAGGATTAAAACAGCCTGCTTGGCTATCAAATTCAATCGTTAAGCCTTGATCAACATACTGCCATTCTGGTTGAGCTTGTTGAGTACGCGCCATTAAGATTTCCCAAGTACCTGAACTTAATACAGGTTGGTTGTAAGCAGCTCCCGATCCAAAAATCGCAAACTGGGTATCGTGGCCGGCTGAAAGCACAGGAATATCTGCTCTTAAACCAAGTTGGTTCGCTAAATCTGCTTTTAAACCACCAACGACTTCCCCAGCGCTTTTCATTTCAGGGAACTGGCTTTCGTTCATACCAAGCATATCTAGTACTTCTTTATCCCAACCATCTGTGCTGATGTTGGTCATCATTGACGTCCCTGCCATTGTACGGTCAGTGCTTTGCACACCCGTTAAGCGATAAGTCAAAATTGATGAGATAAACAGGAAAGATTTCGCTTTAGCAAAGATTTCAGGTTTGTTTTGTTTCAACCAAAGTAGTTTGAATAGGGTGTTGAAACTATACTGACCGATACCATTGCGCTGATAGAGTTTTTCAACGTCAATATGGTTGGCTAAATCCGCCATCACAGGTAAAGTGCGCGGACATTTCCACGAGATAATCGGATAGATTTGTTGTCCCTGATCATCAAAAAGTGCACCATCTACCCCAAAGGTTGTTACTGAAATACCAGCAATATCATTGCGTTGTTGTTCGGTAAGTTGGGCAAGAGTTTCTTTGGCGCAAGTCATCAACTTCGACCAAATTTCTTCAATATCCCAAATATGGTAATCAGGCGATTCCGCCCCAGGTTGAGTATTGTTTGAAATATGATGAACCGCCAACAGCTTGCCTTTGTCGTCCATCGCGACTGTGCGTAGATTTGTCGCACCGCAATCAAAAATAAATGCAATAGCCATAAGATCTCCTTTTGAAATGTCTGATAACTTTTGCTGGAGATATTTTGCGATGATTTTGGAGAATGAAAATAAAATTTACGGTAGGAAAATGTTTTTTGTGAAATAGCTCACAAAAATGAGGATAAAAGCGGTTATTTTTAGATAATTAATTGCAAAATCAACGCCCGATTTTGACAAGGAAAAGGGGAAATCGGGCGTGATATTTATTTTCTTTTGAGCTTTTGATGTAGCTCTTCAAGAATGATTAGATCTTCTTCATCAGCTTGTTTTTCTAGCTGAAATTTACGTTTTTGCTCAAAAATAGCATATTGTTGATGGGTAAATAGCTCCATCTGTTTATGACTACGACTCCCTTTACCAGATAAAACAGAAAAACCATTATCTTCAATAATGCTATCAATACGATGCTTCCAAAAATTCATGGTTAAATCTTGACGATTTTTAGCGCGTAATTCAGCACTTTCAAGAAAGATAACAGTGAGACGATTTAAAGAATCAATTTCATCAGCATTAAGATAATTCTTAGCCACAATAATATCGCCTTTACGAACGCTTTCACCTTTCCAAGAAGTTAATCCCATATTTACTGACTCTGCATTTGCTCTATTACAAATTAGCTCTGCTGCAGTTTGATTTGTAACAGCATAAATCAATTTATTCTGAGCTTCAGCAAAGAACATCTGAGTCGCTTTATCCGTTGAATCATAATCACTTGATAATTTAAATAATTCTCTCACTTTTTGATAAAAACGCATTTCACTTGCTCGAATATCGCGAATTTGCTCGAGCATTTCATCGAAATAGTCCGTTACGCCTTGTGGATTTTTTAAACGGTCACTATCAATTAAAAAACCTTTCTGAAGATAACTCTGTAGATGAGTATTTGCCCAACGTCTAAATTGAACCCCTCGTTTGCTTCTTACCCGAAACCCTATAGCCAAAATCATAGCAAGTGAATAGTGCTTAACCTCATATTGCTTGCCATCTTGGGCAGTTATTAAGTAATCCTTAATAACTGAAATTTCATCTAACTCTTTGTCTTCTAATATATTTTTAATATGAATGGTTATATTTGGAACAGAGGTGTCAAAGAGGTCCGAAAGTTGATTTTGAGTAAGCCAAACGTCGTTATCTACAGCTAATAATCGAACTTTCGTTTTGCCATCATCGGTATTGTAAATAATTAGATCGCTCATTTTATCGTCCTTTTAATCAAGAATATAAAGATCTTAAAGGGCTTATTCAGAAAGGCAAAGAGAAAAATTATTTTTTTCGATAGAGATCACAAAAATAGGTGATTACAAGCGGTTAGATTTCTAGATATTTTTGCAAAAAAAAAAGTAAATTGAGCATAGGGAAGTCATAATAATTTTCGATAGAAATAATCTTCCGTTAAATTCACAGAGCTTGCATAGATTGCAGAAAAAAGATCTCTATCTTCTTGAGTCAGCTTTGGAACTTGTCTTTCAGCAGTTTTAACTATATTTGATTGTTCGCTTTTGAGAACTTTGAGTTGATTTTCAAATAGATTCATACGATTCAGTTATTAAATGTGACTTAATAGCTAGAGTATTAGTATCAATAAATTATGTATTTAGTATTCTGTTTAAACACAAGACTTATATTTAGTTTTCTTCAACAAGTTCAGGAACGAATACAATCTTGTGCTGTTACTAAATTTTACTCAAAGATAATTAACGACAACTTTGTGTTTCTAAGCCTTGTTTAGCATTTAACTCTTGAGCTGCTTTACAAGCTGAATAGGATTGTTTACCAGCACAATTACGATTGAACCAATCAGAATAACTATTTACTTGCGCAATTTTATTATTATATTGTTCAACTTCATAGCTTGAATATCTATTCACAATTGTGCGATCTAGCTCTTCAGAAATCCATTTAGCTTGATTATATTCAACACATTGCTTCATTAATTCATCACTGATTACAGGTACATATCCACGAGTACTGCTTGTTGGAGGAGCTACATAATACTGTTGTGTAAAAGCTGAGAATGATAAAAGAGATAAAGAAAACAAAATTATTAACTTCTGCTTTTTCATAAAAATATCCTTTATAAACAATAAATTAATATACATTATCAATAAAGCCATTCATGTATGCAGCTTCCATTAACTTACGATCACTACCATAAATATAATCTGTTTGACGTAAGAAAAGACTATAGTTAGCTAAAGCATATTGATCATCTATCTTATCAGCCTCTCTTTGAGCAAGAAGCCTATCATTTGTTGAATAAAAAACAGCTAAATATGTATAAGCTCTTGCTCTTAATATTCTTCCTTTCCTTGCTCTATTACGCATTATTAAGCATACAAAAAAGATAACAACGGCCCCTATTAAAAATTCCATACAAACCTCTTCAAATCTATTGATGAGTAAAAACAACTCAATATTACACGTCAAAGACAGTTTATTCAAGCGTAAAAATAACAAAAAATATCCATAGATGAGTATTAATGGATATCGTATGTTTATGGTGCAATTAGTAGCAAACCCTATAGATAAAATGATAGGAAAAAGGATACAAATAAAAAGGCGAGAGCAAAATTATTCTGCGGATAAACTATCTGAATTAGTTGGAATTTCACAACAACAGTTGTCTCGCTATGAAAGGGGAACAAATAAAATAAATGTTGCACATTTAGTTAATATAGCGAACTATCTTAAAACACCTATTAGTTGGTTTTTTATTGATTGTGCATCTGAAAAAGAATCTAACGAAATTAATGAATATGATCAATACTGGAATAATCTTTCAGATGAGCAGAAACAAAGCATTGTGACATTTATTAAAAATATTACGAAATAAAAAATAGCCCTACACTCACTAGGGCGTGTTGATCTTTTGAGTATGATATTTAACCGAAAATCAATTTAACCCAATGAATACAGCAAGCCAATGCAATTGAAGTTGCATAATTTCTTGCTAATTTATCATAACGCGTTGCGATAGCT
>MQVI01000089.1 GCA_002002485.1 Pasteurellaceae bacterium 15-036681 | reverse complement strand
TAACTGTCGCAGCTAATATATATGTCGTCACAGAAGTGACGGAAACTAGCTCTGCCAGAGCAATGGCATCAACTGATACATAGAAAAATACGAATGATAAGTCAAGTACAACGCCAACGCCAACGCCAACGCCAACGCCAACGCCAACGCCAACGCCAACGCCAACGCCAACGCCAACGCCAACGCCAACGCCAACGCCAACGCCAATTTATAATCCTACAGTTGCGGCTTATGTGCAAATGCCTCAAGTCAACCTCGAACAAGGTTTCTCGACATTACGTACCTTACATACAAGACGTGGGGAAAACCAAACTTTTGCTTGGGATAAATGCGCGTCTTGCAATGCTCAGAAAGAAGGGCAAACTTGGGCTCGTCTATTTGGCTCTAACCTTGAGCAACAAGGTAGAACACGCTTAGGTTATGATACAAGCATGTGGGGCTTACAAATTGGACACGATTTCAGTATACAATCTACGCCTGAAAATGCTCATCGTTTAACTGGAGTTTATTTAAGCTACAATCATGCCAATACTGATTTCTTCGACAAATTCCGCGCGAAGAATGGTGTTGTAATTGATGATAAGTTCACTGGACGTGGTAAATCAGACAGTTGGAATCTCGGTGTTACACACACAAGATATGCACCAAGTGGTGGCTATGTGGACTTAGTTGGGCAAGTAGGATTCTTAAAAAATAATTACTATCCTGTAAATGGGTTAGCTGCGAAAAATCATGGTATGAGCTATGTTCTTTCTGCAGAGGTAGGCCGCCCATTTGATTTAACGGAGCGAAAAGCAAATGAAGGAAATTGGTTAATTGAGCCACAAGCCCAATTAGTTTATCAACATCTTCGTTTGAATAAATTTAATGATGGCATTCGGACAGTTGAACAAGCGAATAATAATGCGTTACGTGGCCGTGCAGGTGTGCGTTTAGCTTATAATCTAGAAACAGAACAGTTAAAAACCAAAACGTTCTATCTAACCGCAAATATTTTGCACAATTTTGCTCAGCCGAAAGCAGTACGTATTGGTGGCGATAAGGTTCAAGAGAAATATGCGTCTACTTGGTGGGATGCAGGTGTTGGATTACAACTACCTATTGGTCAGCAAGCTTATGTCTATTTAGATGGTCAATATGAAGGTTCTTTTGGTTCACAAAATAGACGTAATGGTTTACGTGGTTCTCTTAGCTTAAAATATAATTGGAAATAATTAATTTCTGATAATGTAGATTAGCAATCTTGTCTATCATAGAGTCAACACATTGTGAAATGATAGGCAAGAGTGCTCATCCTACGTATTTATAAATTTAGCTTTTATCTAGTTATCTAATATAAGGTCGCGAAATTTTTTGCATAGATTAACACTTTTATTTGCATAACCCAAATAAAGCCTATGCAAAAAATAATGCAAATTTTAAAGACTAAAAACCCCGTTTTAAAACCACTTTAAAACGGGGTTAAATTTTAGAATTTATAAACTAAGTTATCTTCGTAAGCTCCACTATAACTTGCTGATGCTTTAACGATAATTCGCTTACAATCTTCAAACGTTTGCCAGTTATCTTTTTTATCTTCCTGCATATATTCTAAGAAACGAATAAACTCGCTCTTTGTGCTGCTGAAGAAGATATATGGCGGTTTAATTAAATTAACCAAGCGTAAGAAGTCAATCAAATCAAAGTAAGTCGCCTGCTTGTAGCTTTCCTGTCTTGTGCATAAATACGGTGGATCTAATACTAACAGAACCTTCTCTTTATCTTTAAAGCGAGGTAGTAAGGAGTGAAATGACTCGCTAATAATCTCTAACCCATCTAAGTAGCCATTAGCCACAGGATAGTCTGATTGACGAATACAGTGCCAAAAGCCTTGCTCAAATAACTCTTCAAGCGTACCGACTTGTTGCCCTGAGAACAACAACCAAGATGCTAGACTGTTAAGGTCTTTATAACCATCGAAGTCATTGATAATACCAATTAACTTGG
>MQVI01000088.1 GCA_002002485.1 Pasteurellaceae bacterium 15-036681 | reverse complement strand
CTGTTGGGTAGGGGAGCGTCGTGTAAGCGGATGAAGGTGTACTGAGAAGTATGCTGGACGTATCACGAGTGCGAATGCTGACATAAGTAACGATAAAACGAGTGAAAAACTCGTTCGCCGGAAGACCAAGGGTTCCTGTCCAACGTTAATCGGGGCAGGGTGAGTCGGCCCCTAAGGCGAGGCTGAAAAGCGTAGTCGATGGGAAACGGGTTAATATTCCCGTACTTGGATAAACTGCGATGTGGGGACGGAGAAGGTTAGGTTAGCAGACTGTTGGATGTCTGTTTAAGGCGGTAGTTGGGAGACTTAGGCAAATCCGGGTCTCTGTTAACAACGAGAACTGATGACGAGCTGCTACGGCAGTGAAGTAACCGATACCACGCTTCCAGGAAAAGCCACTAAGCTTCAGGTTTATCTAAACCGTACTGAAAACCGACACAGGTGGTCAGGTAGAGAATACTCAGGCGCTTGAGAGAACTCGGGTGAAGGAACTAGGCAAAATAGCACCGTAACTTCGGGAGAAGGTGCGCCGGCGTAGATTGTAGTGATTTACTCACGAAGGTTGAACCGGTCGAAGATACCAGCTGGCTGCAACTGTTTATTAAAAACACAGCACTCTGCAAACACGAAAGTGGACGTATAGGGTGTGATGCCTGCCCGGTGCTGGAAGGTTAATTGATGGTGTTATCGCAAGAGAAGCTCCTGATCGAAGCCCCAGTAAACGGCGGCCGTAACTATAACGGTCCTAAGGTAGCGAAATTCCTTGTCGGGTAAGTTCCGACCTGCACGAATGGCATAATGATGGCCAGGCTGTCTCCACCCGAGACTCAGTGAAATTGAAATCGCCGTGAAGATGCGGTGTACCCGCGGCTAGACGGAAAGACCCCGTGAACCTTTACTATAGCTTGACACTGAACATTGAATTTTGATGTGTAGGATAGGTGGGAGCCTTAGAAGCAGTCACGCCAGTGATTGTGGAGGCGTCCTTGAAATACCACCCTTTAACGTTTGATGTTCTAACGAAGATTACGAAACGTGGTCTCGGACAGTGTCTGGTGGGTAGTTTGACTGGGGCGGTCTCCTCCCAAAGAGTAACGGAGGAGCACGAAGGTTTGCTAATCACGGTCGGACATCGTGAGGTTAGTGCAATGGTATAAGCAAGCTTAACTGCGAGACAGACAAGTCGAGCAGGTGCGAAAGCAGGTCATAGTGATCCGGTGGTTCTGAATGGAAGGGCCATCGCTCAACGGATAAAAGGTACTCCGGGGATAACAGGCTGATACCGCCCAAGAGTTCATATCGACGGCGGTGTTTGGCACCTCGATGTCGGCTCATCACATCCTGGGGCTGAAGTAGGTCCCAAGGGTATGGCTGTTCGCCATTTAAAGTGGTACGCGAGCTGGGTTTAGAACGTCGTGAGACAGTTCGGTCCCTATCTGCCGTGGGCGTTGGATGATTGAAAGGGGCTGCTCCTAGTACGAGAGGACCGGAGTGGACGCATCACTGGTGTACCAGTTGTCTCGCCAGAGGCACTGCTGGGTAGCTAAATGCGGAAGAGATAAGTGCTGAAAGCATCTAAGCACGAAACTTGCCTTGAGATGAGTCATCCCACTCTTTAAGAGTGTAAGGGTTGTTGGAGACTACGACGTAGATAGGCTGGGTGTGTAAGCGTTGCGAGACGTTGAGCTAACCAGTACTAATTGCCCGAGAGGCTTAACCATACAACCTCAAGCGTTTTTTTGAAGTGGAGAGTGAAAAGTGGATAACGGAAAGTTGTTCAACACAAACCACAAACGCAGAGGTTAATTGAATGGAGAATGTATAACGGAGAATGGAAAATGATTTAGTTATACAGACAATTCAGATAACTACATAGATTACACAGTTTAAAGCTTGTTTCAAATTTTAAAGAATAGAAAATGAATATAGAGTAGAGAGAGAAATGGTTGGACACACTGTCCACTATCCGTTATCCACTCTCCACTGAAAAAAGTTTTCCTGATGACCATAGTGCTGTGGTTCTACCTGACTCCATTCCGAACTCAGAAGTAAAACGCAGTAACGCCGATGGTAGTGTGGTGTTTCGCCATGTGAGAGTAGGGCATCATCAGGGT
>MQVI01000087.1 GCA_002002485.1 Pasteurellaceae bacterium 15-036681 | reverse complement strand
GGGCAAGTATTATCAACGACGGACAAGGTGGTACTTACCTTTCTGCTCGCAATAATATGAACTTTAATGCCTTGAATGTCGGCTTTGACGAGAAAATGGGTGGTGGCAATCATTACCGCAATGAAGCCGTGAATGATGTTGTCGTTTCAGCTGTAAAAGGCGCGAGCAATGTTACCCTTTCAGCAAAAAATATTTATGCCGAAGGGGCGGATTTTGAGGCAAAAGGCAGATTACTTGCATTAGCCAAGAATGATATTGTACTGGGTACAGCGAAGCGTAATCGTGAGTATGAGGAGTTTCATCATGCCTCGACGCGCAATATTGTTGGCTCCTCCAGTAAATCCAGCTACCAGAGTGAGGCTGTTTCAAATGAGAAGGGTACCGTTTTAAAAGGGAACGAGATTGCGCTGACAGCTCAAAAAGGCAATGTCACATTGATAGCTACTCAAGCGGCTGCACAGCAAAACCTGACGGTAAATGCGGGTCAAGATGTCTTATTGGATGCAGTCATCAACCATACGGAAAGCGAAGCGTGGAAAACCAGTAAGTCTTCAGGGTTAACAGCCAGTACTGCGAAAGGCATTGTATCGGCAGGCTATGCGCGCAACTCGTCAAATACCGACAACAAGACCCAATCAACATCGGCAAGTACCACGTCATTAAATGCGTTGGGTAACTTAATCGTGGTGGCGTTTGGGGGTAATGTCACCTCAAATGCCGCACAGCTAGGTGCAGGTAAAGACATCCATGTTCAAGGCAAATCGGTACATTTTAATGCCTTAACTGAAACGACTGATAACCAATTCAACCACAGTGCAAAATCCTCAGGTTTTGGGGTGAGTACGGTGTATAACCCTGTTGCGGTGGCGAAGGAGAATTTCAACGAGCAATCCCAAGGTGGTTCAAGTTCAGGCATGGGGATTATTGGCAAAATAATGAATGCGGCGGATGCGTCATCGAAAACCGCGAACCAAGTGGGAAGTCCAGGTGCGCCGTATGCTTACGCACAACGCAGCCAGCTCAACAAAAACAGTCAGTTTGAAAATGCAGTGGTGGGTTCGGTGAATGCAGGTGGCAATCTGTCTATCACCGCCACTGAGGGGAATATCACCAGTCAAGGGACACAATTTAGTGCTGGGGGTGATGGTTCGCTTTGGGCGCAGCAAGATGTCTTATTGGGCGTTGCCACTAGCCGACAAAGCCAAGACAGCGCAACAAAACGTAACGCTGTCAATATGGATGTGGCAAAAGGCGGCACTTCTGTTGTCGGAGCGTATGCGGAGAAAGGCTTAGGCAAAGGCGAAACCCTTACCGAGCATGCCAGCGTGCTGTCCTTTGGGGGGAATAGTACAGTGACGGCAAAAGGCGGCAATGTTACCTTAGTCGGTACTGAACTGGTGAGCCATGGCACTAACATGATTACCGCAGGTGGCAATGTGACCCTCACCACGGCTCAAACGCGCACCCACCAAGGCGAAAGCCAAACCAGTCAAGGTATTGGTGAGGTGGTGATTTCAGACACCGAACGCTTTGCAGGTTACAACCGTAAACTTCAAAGTCAAAATGGTGAGCAAGTGAGTCACCAAGGTGCGATGGTGGCGAGCTTAAATGACAAGGTCGATATTTACGCGGGTAAAGATTTCCAGCAAACAAGCGGTCAGTTATTGGCAAAAGAGCGCGTGGATGTGAGTGCGGAGAGTGTTACCTTTGATGTGGCACACAATACTCAAAATACCGCAAGTCATTCAAGCGACTTAAAAGTAGGGCAGTTTAGCCGAGTATCAGGTCCATTGATTGAGCTTGTGCAAACGTTAGAAAGTGCGATTAAAGACAAAGAGGCGAGCGACCGCGTTGCCACCGCAAGGGCAATCGGCTTAGCGGCAAAAGGTTATACAACCTATACCGAAGGGGCGGCAGGCGGTGCATTGATTCGTTTTGAAACAGGCACAGGCTTCTCACACAGCCGAGAACGCATGGCATCAGAAAGCCAACTTAGCCAAGGCAACCAAGTGAATGCGCAGCATATTAATGTGACTGCACGCACAGGCGACATTCATGCCACCCAAACCGCTTTTACTAGCCGAGACAGTGAAGGCAACCGTTTAGAAAACAGCAGTGTCACCTTTAATGCGGCGAAAGGTATCACGCTTCAAGCAGGACAAAGCCTAGAAACGATGAAGGGCAAACAGGTGGTGTTTCAAAAAGTATGCTGTGTATAAATCAAACTGCATTAAGACCCTAAAACTAGAGCTTCTTTAGTCGGTTACTTTATCACCAGCATACAATTTGAAACACCTGTGTACTTATCTAGCGGTACGATTCACCAAGAAATTTGCAAATTTTTCTTAGAATCATACCGCTTGTATTTCAATTAATAATTATGAACAAACACTGTCATAAAGTTATTTTCAGCAAAACTCACCAATGCTTTGTTGTGGTTTCTGAACTTGCTAAATCTAAAGGAAAATCTTCTGCTGATTGTAGAAAACATTTGGCAGAGGATTTTTTCGGCTTGGCGTTTGCTCAAACTTTTGAAGGTGTAAGTAATATCACTGTAAACAACGTACACCTTGAAGGTGTAGTGGTAGACTAATTCCGCAGTCCTCAATAAGTGGTAAAATAACATCACAAATGAGGAAACATAATGAGAAAAGCAAGAAGAACGTTCAGTGCTGAATATAAAGCTGAAGCAGTAAAATTGGTGACCGAGCGTGGATATTCTATTCCACAAGCGTGTCGAGAGCTAGATGTGGGCGAAACAGCATTT
>MQVI01000086.1 GCA_002002485.1 Pasteurellaceae bacterium 15-036681 | reverse complement strand
CTAATGTATTTTATTACCCTTCGATTAAAGCATATTGGGGGGATTTGCTTACAATGATAAGAGATAATAATTAGATGTTTTCCAAAGAAAAAATTTATAATAACATTTTTAATATTCTTTTTGTTATATTAATGTTTGCTTATTTTCTATTTAACTATGTTAATATAGACTTAAATACAGTAACAAGAATGAAAGTTAATATGTTAATATTATTAGGTTTTTTGTCTATATTTATTTTTAGATTAAGTATATTCAAAAGGATATCAAAGATAAATTTATTATCTATATCAATATTATCTTTATTTATTATCTTTAAAGCTATTTTTAAAGATAATCTTCCTGTAGAGTACAGTGTTCTAATTTTTATCTTATCTATAGGGTTACTTAATGAAAATAACATCCATTTCATTCGTTATTTAATTATTTCGAAAGTTATATTTCTATTTTTTATAATGCTACTTTCTCAGCTAGGATATATTAATCAATCTGAATTTATTAAACAAGATTATTCTATTGCTTTATCTTATGGATTTATTCATTCAAATACCCTTGGCATTATTGGATTATCAATTATTTTGGATTTGTCATTGTTATATAGATACAATAGAGCTCCTAAGCATATTATACTGCTCAGTATTATTTTTATATGTTATATGTATTTCATCTCTAAAGCTAGGACGAGCTTACTATTAGAGATTGGCTTGATCATAGCAATGATTTTGAATATGCGCTTGATAAAAATACGGTGTAGTGGTGTATTATTAGTTACGATATCCTTATTGATTATATTAATGGGAATTATACTCCCTTACTACTTTGATAGTAATAGTGAGTTATGGAATAAATTAAATATTCTATTTAATCAAAGGCTTTTTTTAGGTAATTTATATATAGATAACTATGGAATTACATTTTTTCCTAAAGCTATTCCACAATTATTTTTACAAAGAGAGTATGATGTCATTATGTATTATAATGATAATACTTTTTTAGCTTTACTTCTTTCTTCTGGTTTATTCCTGTTTTCTGCTATTTTATGTTTTATTTTTTATCAGCAGCTAAATGGACAATACTCCTTATACTATGTGTTTATTTTATCCCTAACTCTTATTTCTATGATTTTCGAATCTAGTGGATATAATGTTTTTTTATTTACATCACTATTTTTTAGATATTTCGCTATAAATGGAAAGAGGAGTTAATATGAAAATTACATTTTGCTTACCTTCTATTTTAAAAGTGCCTGCTGGAGGATTTAAAATAGTTTATGAATATGCTAATAGATTAGCAAATAGAGGGCATGATGTTTCAATAGTATTTTTGACAAATACTCATTTTATAAATTGGACAAATTCTCTATTTATAAAAAATATGTTGAGCCAAATAAAGCTTATTGGCTACCCAAATTGGTTTAAATTAGATAACCATATAAAGAAAATAGCAACTCCATATGTTGATGGAAGAGCTTTTCCTGAGGCTGATGTTATTGTTGCAACTTCAGCATTTACTTCAACAGTAGTCGCTAATTTAGCTGATTCTAAAGGGAGAAAATTCTATTTAATTCAAGGTTTTGAAAATTGGGGAATGCCGGACGATGAAGTGATCCGTACTTATAAATTAGGATTTTCAAATATTACCATTGCTAAATGGTTAGAAGTATTAGTCAAGGAACAAGCTAATGTAGATGCAAAAACTATATCAAACCCTATAGATATATCAAAATTTTATGTTACTGAAGGCATTAATACTAGAAACCCATATGAAATAGCCATGTTATACCATACAGGCAAGCATAAAGGGATAGACATTGCTTTTAAAGCTTTAGATTTAGTCAAAAAAAGAATTCCAGAATTACACGTAAATTTATTTGGTGTTTATGATATAGATACTGTATTACCAACATATGTGTCTTATACTCAAAAAGCAACAGAGAAGGATTTACTAAGAATATATAATAATTCTTCTATTTTTGTATGTGCTAGTGAGATAGAAGGATTTGGTTTAACTGGTGCTGAGAGTATGGCTTGTGGATGTGCTTTAGCTTCTACAGCTTATGATGGTGTGTTTGAATATGCTAAGAATGAAGATAATGCCTTATTATCTCCTGTCAATGATTATACTAAATTAGCATATAATATAATTCGTTTGATCGAAGATAGAGAATTACGCATAAAATTAGCAACTAAAGCGAGTTATGACATTAAAAAATTATCTTGGGATAGCGCTGTAGATAAATTAGAAAAGGAATTTTCAAAACTTTCTTAAAGGTAAATTAAATTTGAATATTATAAGAAACTATTTATATACACTTTTATATCAACTTATAAATATTATTCTTCCTTTTATCACTATTCCATACATCTCTAGAGTGTTGGGTGCTGATAATTTGGGTATAAATGCATATACAACATCTATAATTACATATTTTATCTTGATTGCTAATTTTGGTATTAGTGTGTATGGAAATAGAGCTATTTCTTATGCAAGAGATTCGCAGTATGAGTGCTCTAAAACTTTTTGGGAAATTTTGATAGTCAAAATTATCATGGGGTCGATCTCATTGAGTTTGTTTTTTATTTTTGTTTATTTTTATGGGGAGTTTTCTGAATTTTTATATATTCAATCTATTCATATTATAGCTATGGCTATAGATATATCTTGGTTTTTTATAGGTGTTGAGGATTTTAAAAAATCGGTATTCAGAAATATTATTGTTAAGTTGATTTCTTTTTTATTAATATTGGCGTTTATAGATGAAGCTAATGATTTATGGTTATATATGCTAATTCTATCAGGTTCAGCTTTTATAGGAAATATTTCTTTGTGGAGCTATTTAAGAAAAATCATACAACCAATAACTCAGATAGAATTAGATTATATTAAAC
>MQVI01000085.1 GCA_002002485.1 Pasteurellaceae bacterium 15-036681 | reverse complement strand
CAGGCTATTATCTACTTCGCGAGTTTTACTCGAGGGTGCGTACAACTCTGTTTTCAACCGACGCCCCTGCTCGTAACAGGGGCGTTTTTTATTTTATCTCATTGATGTTCTCATACAAGGGTGCGTGGTAAACGCACCATTTTTATAATATATTGATTTTATTGGTGCGTGTAAACGCACCCTACAATTTATATTCGTCAATATATGGTTTGTCATCAGTCTGATAGAGTCCTATTCTTCTTCACTGTAATCATTATCGACGATTAATTAATATAGGAACTTTACTTTGGACAGTATTCCCCTGAGTAGTCTATTTATTGCACTTGCTATTCTTCTCTTTCTTTCAGCTTTTTTCTCAAGTTCAGAAACAGGGCTGATGTCTCTTAACCGCTATCGTATGCGCCATCTTGCTGAACAAGGCAATCGTGGGGCAAAACAAGCTGAAAAATTGCTTGCACGAACGGATATTCTTCTTAGCCTTATTTTAATTTGTAATAACCTAGTCAATATTGCGGCATCAGCGATTGCAACAATGATCGGTATGCAGCTTTCGGGTGAAGCAGGTGTGGCGATTGCAACAGGTTTATTGACTTTCTTTATGCTCGTGTTTGCGGAAATCTTACCAAAAACAGTAGCAGCTATTTACCCTGAAAAGGTCGGCTTTTTTGCTAGTTATATTCTGACACCATTAAAAACATTATTAATGCCAGTGGTATTTTTAATGAATTTAATCATCAGTGGCTTAATGAAGTTATTGCGTATTCGCCAATCAGAGAAAGCAGGATTAAGCGCAGAAGAATTACGTGGCGTAGTATTAGAAGCAGGGAAATTTATTCCAAGCTCTCACCAAGAGATGTTGGTGTCTATTTTAGATATGGAAAAGGCGACCGTTGATGACATTATGGTGCCACGTAATGATATTGGTGGTATTGATATTGAAGACGACTGGAAAGCGATTATGCGCCAACTTACAGGGGCAGCTCACGCTCGAGTAGTGATCTATAAAGGCACTATGGATAAAAATGTTCTCGGTATGTTGCGTGTACGTGAAGCATTCCGTTTAATGCTTGAGAAAAATGAGTTCACCAAAGAGATGTTGGTACGTGCCGTTGATGCCGCTTACTTTATCCCAGAAGGTACACCACTTACTACTCAGCTGATGAATTTCAAAACCAATAAAGAGCGTGTCGGCTTAGTGGTTGATGAATATGGCGATATTAAAGGTTTAGTTACCCTTGAAGATATTTTAGAAGAGATTGTCGGTGAATTTACCACATCAGCAGCGCCGTCTTTAGAAGATGAAGTTCAAACCCAATCTGATGGTTCGGTATTAATTGAAGGTTCAGCAAATCTACGTGATTTAAATAAACTGTTTGACTGGAATTTACCGATTGATGAAGTGCGTACTTTCAATGGCTTAATTGTTGAACATCTTGAGAAAATTCCAGATGAAGACAGTGAATTCACCATTTTTAATCTAAAAATTACCGTGCTTGAAGTGGCGGATAATATGGTGAAACTGGCAAGGGTTGAGCCGATTAAAGTCGATACTTAACTCTAAATCCTAGGGCTGCACGCCCTAGGTTATGCATAAATTAGCACCTACGGTGCTAGTAGATGTGAGCTACGTAGTAGCTCATTAATACGTAACCTACGGCGTGTAGCCGTAGGCATTTATAAAAATCCCCACAGATCCGACCGGTTGTAAACATTCTTTTTTGGAAAATCCCCAACATTAAGGTAAAATCTCCCCTTATTTTGCCAACCAAAAGATAATTCTAATGACGCAATCAAAAACACAATTCACTCTTGAGCAGATTTCAGCTTTAGCGAAACCTGATATGCAGAAAGTCGATCAGGAAATTTTGGCTCAACTTAACTCGGAAGTATCCCTGATCAATCAGCTAGGCTATTACATTATTAGTGGTGGCGGTAAGCGCATTCGCCCGTTGATTTCGGTATTAGCAGCCAATGCCATTGGCTATCAAGGCGATAAACATATTACCACAGCAGCTTTTATTGAATTTGTACATACAGCCTCGCTATTACATGATGATGTGGTGGATGAGTCGGATATGCGTCGTGGACGTGAAACGGCAAATGCAGCATTTGGTAATGCGGCAAGTGTGTTGGTGGGCGATTTTATCTATACGCGTTCTTTCCAAATGATGACAGAAGTGGACTCGCTGAAAGTGTTAAAAGTGATGTCATCAGCCACTAACGTATTGGCGGAAGGTGAAGTTCAGCAGTTAATGAATGTGAATGATCCAAATACCACTGAAGAGAGCTATATGATGGTGATCTACAGTAAAACTGCACGTTTATTTGAAGCTGCAACTCAATGTGTGGCGATTGTGGCAAATGCGGAACCTGAAATTGAGCAAGCATTGCAAGATTACGGTCGTTACCTTGGCACCGCATTCCAGTTAGTCGATGATATTTTAGATTATTCAGCAAACGCAGAAAAATTAGGTAAAAACGTCGGTGATGATTTTGTGGAAGGCAAGCCAACTTTACCACTGCTACACGCAATGCGTAATGGTAATGAGCAACAAGCTGAAATGATCCGCAAAGCGATCGAAAACGGCGGTGAGCTTGAGCAAATCCCAGAAGTATTGGCGATTATGCAAGAGCATAAATCATTAGACTATGCGATGGATAAGGCAAAACAAGAAGCGCAAAAGGCAGTAGATGCGATTGCGATTTTACCAGAGAGTGATTATAAGACAGCGTTGATCTCATTGGCGTATTTGTCGGTGGATCGTAGTTATTAATATGACAATGAATGTAGGGGCGTATTGCATACGCCCGCGGGCGTACGCAGTACGCCCCTTGTATGTTAAATTTATAGTACACTAGCAACACCAAAGCATAATGTTATCCACAGCTTGAACGCCCCTTGAGAAGAAACTCGTTCTGTAGCGTAGGCGTGGATAACTTCATCAGCAAAAC
>MQVI01000084.1 GCA_002002485.1 Pasteurellaceae bacterium 15-036681 | reverse complement strand
GATATTACGCAGGTAGCAATAAAGGCGGTGGTTATTTTATTGCGGATTTGTCTGATACAACAACTGCAGATAATAGTGGGATTGTGATTGTTACTGCGAGTGGGAAGCGTTGGAAGCGTATTTATACTGATGTTACACCTACACCATTTGATTTTGGGGCACTGGGCGATGATACTGCCGATGACTCAAATGCATTTGCTGCGATTGAATCTGCTTTTTTCAAAAATAAGATCAACTTACATCATCATACTTTTATTGTTAATCACAAGCCGACTCGTAATTTTTACTATAACGGTAAGCTAAAAGTAGATAACCGTTATCAGCAAATGAGTTTACCAGCTTACGGTGTTAAATGGTCTAAAAATGCAGGAGAAGGTTTTATTATTGATGAGTTACAGCCTAAAGTTGGATCTGTAGCGACAAATTCAGCCGGTATTTTACAGCACATAGTCTATGACTATGTGAATAAGCATTATTATGCACAATCAGTTAAAAGTGGCACATTAACAGGTGGTGATGAGCTTGTTGTTTTAACTCGTTATACGCGAGATGGGACGACATATTTAAAATCAGATATTGAAAGTGCAGTGAGTAATAAAATTGGGCATCAAGGCTTAGGATTAGAATACACCTTAAATGGTATCAAGTTATGGGCTACAGCTGGAAGTCATTATTATCCCAATAATGTGCATTATGCGCTACGCTTTAGTCCCCCGAACGACGGCGGTGATATTGCAGAAATTGAAGAATTTAAAGTGTGGGACAGTGAAAAAGATAAAGTCAGAAACTACTTGTCAAGTTCTGTGGCCATCTCACCACATGGTGATTTGATGTGTGTATTTGGTATTTGGGATGAACAAAAACAAGGACGTATCCGTATTTTTGACATGAATGTCTTTTCAGCGGGAGCTGGTGATTATACTGATAAATGGCTTTACACGTGGGATTTGCCCGATGAATACGATGGTGGAACAAAACCGTGTCAAGCTGTGACGACCGATGGTAAGTTTGTGTATGTTTTACTTGGTGGAGATGACGTTCAAGTGTTTACGCTTGACGGTCATCGAGTTTTTAAAACAAATCATGCAATCGGCAAGAAAAAATGCGCAGAATTAGTAACTAAAGGATATACAAACAGCTACGAGCCAGAATCTTGGGTGTGGATGCCGACCGCAGGAGGATTTAGCCTTTGTATGTCTGTCGTAATGGGATATAACTGGCGTGAAGGTTCTTGGAGTGAAGGTAAAGCACGTTATAAAAATCTGATTTTTTCTCAAGTGCCGTTTGAAGTTTTAACGCAACAAACAGCACCGACAGACAATGGTTTTCAAACAACAGGACGTATTGCAGCGTTAAATAATGAATCGTCAGAGAATGGTATTTTTGCTTACTCAAGCTCAGCAATTGGGCGTCGTATTAGCTATATCTTATCAAATAAAAACGGAGAAAATAACGGAGCATCTATTGCACTTTATAGTTTAGATGATTCTTCAACAGCGGCGGGGTCAGCGAGAATTAATTTCTCAAGCAAAACACAAAATCAGGCTTTACTATTCGACTCTACTTATAGCGCAGTTCGCCCTTCTGCTACCAATTTACTTAGTTTAGGACTTAATTGGGCTACGTGGAAAGAGATTTTCGTAGAAACCCCTGCACTTGATGATGATAGTAAAAAAGTTGTTAATTCATCTTTTGTTCAGAGGTTACTTAGACAACGAGATCGCTCCGAAAATGGCTGGTTAAAAATTGGAGATACAATTATGCAATGGGGCAATGCTACATCTGATGGCAATTCAGGCAAAGTATCATTTCCTATTGCTTTTCCAAATAAATTGTTATTTGCAAACGTTTCGGAAACAAAAGGAAATATAAGTGGTAGCTTATATTCTTTTGCATGGATCAAAGATGCAAGTTCTCAAACCGAGCTTGCTTGGCAATCAAATGGTACAGCAGGTGCATTTTCATTTTTTGCGGTGGGATATTAGATGAAATATTTTTTTGATAAAAAATCAAATGCTTTTTTAGTCGAAGGCATTCACACAATCACAACTGATGCAATTACCGTCACGGCAGAATTTTACGAACAAGCAATCGAAGCTCGTGCAAGCGGTGCAGAAATCTATGTAGAAAGCGGTGAGGTACGTATTTCAGCCCCACGCCCTAGCCCTTATCATGAACGTGTGGGGCGGTTGTGGCAACTTAAAGACTCTGGTAAACAAGCTCAGTTATTAGCTCAACGTGTACAAGTACGTAAGCAAATTAATGCTAAACGTGATGAATGTGTAAATGGAGGTGTTTATGTACATCAAATTGATAAATGGGTTGATACTGATGAAAAAGGTCAAGCTAATCTTGTGCAAATAAAGGCAGACTTTGACTTAAACGGCAAAGAGCAAGAATTTAGTTTGATTTGCGCTGATAATAGTGTTTATCAGCTTAACTACGAATCTTTTAAAGCTGTATGGAATGCTGTACGAGAGCTAAAAACCAAAATGTTTGAAAATGCGTATATGCATAAAATCCTATTAGAGCAAAATAACAATCCCCTTGAGTATGACTGGTCGCTTGGCTGGGCTAAAACGTATGAGGAGACCATAAATGAATAAGGTTTATTTAGCTCTCTATAAAGGACAAGGCAAGTGGATAGACCGTATCATTCGCTTTTTTACTCGGGGTAAATACTCACATTGCGAACTTGCAGTACATAAGGTCACATTAACTGACAGATACAGCAAAGAAGAACGATATGAGTGCTATACATCAAGCCCTCGTGATGGTGGTGTTCGCACTAAACAGATTAACGTTGGCGATAGTAAAAAGTGGGATTTAATTCTGCTTAATGACGTTTCAGAGCAACAAATCAAAGCATTCTTCGAGAAAACAAAAGACAAAAAATACGATTTACTTGGTGCGATAGGGGCAGTTCTTGGCAACAAGCAAAGCAAAAGTAAGTTCTTTTGTAGTGAGTGGTGCTGGGAAGCTATCGGGGGGCAAGATGGATGGCGATTTAGCCCG
>MQVI01000083.1 GCA_002002485.1 Pasteurellaceae bacterium 15-036681 | reverse complement strand
TGCGAACGGTGGTTTAACAGTGGCGAATGGTCAAACTGTAAACATGGGTAACAACCGAGTACAAGGTGTTGCGAATGGTACGGAAGACACGGACGCAGTGAACTTAAGCCAGTTAAATGCAACGAAACAGAGCTTAACAAATGCTGGGTTAAATTTCGCAGCAAATGTAGGGGATGTTGCTCGTAAATTAGGTGAAACTTTAACTATTAAAGGCTCATTAGCAGCAGATGCAGTGGCTTCAAGCAAAAACGTTAGAACAGAGGTGAAAGACGGTAAGATTGAAGTTTTAATTTCTGAAAATCCAGAATTTGAAACTTTAACGACTACAGGTGATGTTACTGTTGGTGGAAATCAAACGGTTTCAGGTAGCCAAACGGTTAAAGGCGACTCAACGGTAGAAGGTAACCAAACGGTTAAAGGCGACTCAACGGTAGAAGGTAACCAAACGGTTAAAGGTGACTCAACGGTAGAAGGTAACCAAACAGTTAAGGGTGATTCAACAGTAGAAGGCAGCCAAACAGTGAAGAAAGATCTAACTGTAGAGGGCAATACGACGTTAAATAAAGATCTATTTGTTGCAGGTAATCAAACTATTGGTGGTAATTCAACCATTTTAGGTAGCCTAACGTCTCAAGGTATGTTCTATGCAAATGGTGGACTTACCGTTGGTGCAGGACAAATTGTCGATATGGGCGGAAACCGCATTCAAAACGTAGGTGCTCCGATTGATGGTACTGATGCTGTTAATCTTAATAAATTGGAAGAATCAATTAATAGCATGAAAGATAGCTTGACCGATTTAGGCTTGAAATTCAGCGGCAATAATGGTTCAACAGCTCAAGCATTAGGATCAACATTAAATATCGTTGGTGGAAACGCTACTGAAGGAAGCTATTCTGCGGCAAATCTTCGTACTGAAGTTGCTGATGGACGTGTTGAAATTCAGATGGCTGAAAACCCTGAGTTTAACAATGTAACTATGAATAACCTGAATGTTACTGGTAATTCAACTATTGGCGGAAATCAAACAGTTGCAGGTAATTCTACAATTGGTGGTAACCAAAATATTGCTGGTAATCAGACTATCGGTGGAAATCAGAATGTTGTGGGAGATTCTAATATCAATGGTAATCTCACGGTGAATGGTACTACTAACTTGAAAGATACTATTATCTCAGGTAACCAGACAGTGACTGGTAATTCAAACATTGGTGGTAATCAGCAAATTGGTGGAGATCTAAATGTAGATGGCACAACCAATTTAAATGACACGGTTATTTCTGGTAATACTACAATCGGTGGCGCGAATACTTCATTCAATATAGCGAATGGTACTAAAGTTGATATGGGTGGAAACGTAATCAGCAATATTACAAGCGGCAAAGTTGAAAGTGGTAGCCGTGATGCAGTTACTGGTGATCAGCTATATCAAACTATTACAACTTTAACCGATACAGGCTTGACATTTGCAGGTAATGAAGGTGTGACTAATCGTCGATTAGGCGAGACGCTAAATATCAGTGGTAGTTTAGATACAAAAGCTGCAGCATCAAGTCAAAACGTTCGTACTAATGTAAATGCAGAGACAGGTACCGTTGAGATTTTAGTTAGTGAAAATCCGACGTTTAATAGTCTAACAACAAACCAAGATCTCACCGTAAAAGGTAATACAACATTAGGTGGTGAGAATACTGCATTAAATGTAGCCTCTGGCACATCGATCAATATGGGGAATAATGTAGTTGATGGCGTATCAGATGGGGATATTTCTCCAACAAGTAAACAAGCTGTAAATGGTAGCCAACTTTACAATGTGACCCAAGTACTTGGAAGTAATGCAACGGTATTACCAAACGGTTCGACTGTGGTTAACGAAAATGGTAAAGAGTACACATTAACGACTTACAATGTGGAAGGAAAAACAGAATACGTCACAAACTCTGTTGTTACCGCGATTCATAACATGAATGAGCAAGGTATTAAGTTCTTCCACACCAATGACGGTGAAGTCAAGGCTATCGAACAAAGTAAAAACACAGTGGACTCAAGTGCTTCAGGAGCTTATTCAACAGCAATTGGCTTCCGTGCGACAGCATCTGGAAATAATGCATTGGCAGTTGGTAAAGATTCAACGGTATCAGGTGATGATAGTTTAAGTATTGGTACTGGTAATGTCGTAACAGGTAACAATTCAGGCGCAATTGGTGACCCAAGCTATGTTGATGGTGATGGTAGTTATTCACTAGGTAACAATAACCATATTACTGATACTGCAGATAATAGCTTTGTAGTAGGTAATGAGAATAATGTTACAACAGAAGATACCTATGTTGTTGGTAGTCGAGTATCACAAACTGCTGACAACTCAGTATTCTTAGGTAATGATTCTGGTTATGTATCGGCAAGTGATACAACTCGCGGTAACCAAGCTCATGAATCACAATCGATTGCTGGCCAAACTTACTACTATGCAGGTGGTGCGAAGAATCAAGTTGCAGGTGTTGTGAGTGTGGGGAATGTGACCAAAGATGCTGATGGCAATCAAGTGTTGCAAACTCGTCGTATCCAAAATGTTGCTCCTGGTCTAATTAGTGCAAGAAGTACTGATGCGATCAACGGTAGCCAGCTCTATAGTGCGATTAATAATATCAACCTGAAATTTGGTGATGTTAATAAGCGTATGGCTGTAATGGATCGTAATCTACGTAGTGGTATCGCTGGTGCTGTGGCTATTGGTTCACTTGTTCAGGCATATAACCCAAGTGATAGCTTATTAGCTGTGGGCGGTGGTACTTACCGTGGTTCATCAGCAATGGCGATAGGCTATTCTAAAGTTTCTGATAATGGTAAAGTTATCTTGAAAGTGACTGGTAGTGTCAATGATGCAGGTCACTATATGGGTGGCGCAAGTGTTGGTTTTAAATTCTAATTAAACTTGACCATTTCTAAATAATAAAACCTCACTTAATTTAACGATTAAGTGAGGTTTTTTTATGAGCTTGAATTTACAATCCAAGTGCAATAAAAAAGAAGTGTTCATAATAGAGTATAATTTTTGCTACCACACAAAAAACTTACGCTAAACATGAACACTTCTTATAGACATCTTACAATAATTGAACGAG
>MQVI01000082.1 GCA_002002485.1 Pasteurellaceae bacterium 15-036681 | reverse complement strand
GCTTCATTGCGGTAATGATTGCCACCACCCATTTTCTCGTCAAAGCCGACATTCAAGGCATTAAAGTTCATATTATTGCGAGCAGAAAGGTAAGTACCACCTTGTCCGTCGTTGATAATACTTGCCCCTGTAACATCAATATTGTTGGCATTGAGTTGCAATACGCCATCTTCACCTTTCACGTGTAACAAACCTTGACGACCGAGGGTGGTATCGGTGCGTTGATAGCCGTTTTCATTGACATGGGTGGTGTGGGTGGTACTGCTGTGAGTAAAGTTACCTGCCACATTAAGTAAAATGGCACGGTCGGCTTCGATGGTGCCTCCGATATTCTCAACATTACCATTCACATTACCGACAATCGCCCCACCGCTGATGGTGCCAGTATTACGAATACTGTCGCTGTCTAGCTGCACCAGCTCACGCCCTGCGACAGTGCCGCTGTTGATAAATTCGCCTCCACTGTGAATCACTTTATTCCCAGAGAGCAAAGTGCCATTGCCTGTGATGTCCCCTTGTTTCGCCAATGCATAGACTTTAGGGGCAAGCACTTGTGCCACGGTACCATTTGGTAAGGTGACGGACTGGCTTTCAAACCACACAATATCGCTGGTCAGCTGTGCCACTTGGCTTGGCGAAAGGGCAATGCCTGGGCGTAGGTTAAATTTCTCGGCAAAGGTCACCCCCGCATCCATCAAGCCACGGTATTGGCTATCAAAATCCGTATAATGACCGACAAAGTTTCTGCCTGTTAAGCGGTTAATCTGCTCACGCACTAAACGCTGTTCATAGAAGCCATCACCCAAGCGTTTTTGAGTTTGGTTTGGCTCATAGCGTAGGGCGTTAAACATATAATCACTGCTTAACCACCGTTTTTGATTGGTAAAATCAGGATCGGTTTCAATCAACACACGGCTGTTCGGCTCGGCATTTACACGATAGAGTACGTTTTGTGGCACAACCAAGTTCGGCTGAATCGTACGCACTTCTATTTTGTCGTTCAGCACAATACGCTCTAACTGACGCGTCGCGGATGTTGATGGCGCATTAATTTGAGTTTGTGATGCTATCGAACTACTTAGCTCGTCAAAAATGGCATTATCACCTCCTTGGATGTTACCGAGATTTTCTGCTCCCAATGCAGAGAGAGCGTGACTATTAGCCATCACACTGGTTAAATTTAACTCATGCTCTGTTTTGGTTTTTAGATTGTTAGAATGTTTATATGCGGTGTAATCAGCATTCTCTTCCAAGCGATTTATACCAAGAGTAATTGGTGTTTCAATGATACGTTTATAGTCATTGATATGGTGCCAATCACGCTGAAAATAGCGTTTAAAACCACCTCGCCATCTATCATTGGTATATTGACTGGTACCACTTTCAGTTAAACGGTGTAATCCTTCCTGATCTTCATTATTTATGCGTCCAGCTAAATTTAACGTTTGTCCTGCAATCACATGGCTACGATCATTAGTAAGAGATTGACCATCAAAGGTAATTTTTCCTCCTGATAAAATCTGTCCAGGTACTGTTTGTGTGATCTTACTTTGATCTTCTTGGCTTTGCTTTAACTTAATTACCCAAAAATCACGGTAATAAGCCTGACCTAGTTTAGTTCGTAAAGCTTGGTTGTGCTCGTCAATTTTTTTATCGACCGCTTCAATAGCCTCTTCATTTTTCTTCACCCAATCATTATATGGTTTGATTTTGCTGATATATAAATTCCATTTTTGCTGCACTTTATTGTGTGTCGCTAACTCTTTATCATATTGAGCTAACCTTGCTTGAAAAGCATCATCTGTTTCTGTTGTTAAGCGAACAGGCTTTTTAGGAGCGACTTTAGGCTCTTCAGGTATAACAAAAAGATCTAATCCTCCTGTTTTAGGATCAAATTTAAACCACTCTTCTTCTGTGTATCCGTAGGCGGTAAGTTCATCAAAAGAAAATACAGGCGATGGTTCCGTTGGCACTGTCGCATTAGCGTATGCCCAAATTGGGCTATCAAGCCCATAATTGCCAGCAAGGATATAAGTACAATTTCGCTTTCCTTCCCCATAAGAATCACAATCCATTTCATTACGACTAGCTAGAAGCATATCAGGTTGAATGTTATCTCCTGCTTTTAATACTGTAGGCTCCATCGTTTTTAAGTTATAAACTAATTGCCCCGCACGACTCCAACCTGCCCATATTAAATTTTTCATTGGGATATAAGGATTATTTTCACTCGCTAAAACCCCTTTTTCATCTTTCTCACTATTTTGAAAGACTGAAGGTAATTTTTGTCCATGTTCAGGAATAATATATTCTTCATTTAGCGTTTTTTCGCTACCTTTTACTCGAGTAATATCATCACCCTGTTGTCCATTCACGACATGGTGGACTTTAAGATGAGTATTGTTATTTTGTACTTGATTGATATTCAAATAAATATGACTTTCTGATTCAATCACACTACTGTTATTACGTAGTGCTTCTGCCTTACCTTCCGCATGGTTTTCAGCATTCAGCACGCGACCAAAGGTCATCTCGCCGACACTGAATAGGGTTGAGCCGACTTGGTTATCTGAAAGATAGTGTGCGGTGTTATTTTCGATCTCGCGTGCAGCAATATCTAACCGCCCACGTGCAGCTACCACCGCCGATTTAATCTCGTTATTGCCGTAATCTTTATCGCTGTTGATAATGGTGTCAGCTTGTAAAGCCACATCATCACCGTAGATACGTCCTTTACCTGTATTTAACAGGCGACCGCCTGCTTTGACTACAGTTTTGGCATTATCACTCGGGCTGATACCGTTAATTAAGCCTTCATTGGTTAAATTGCCTGTGGCATCGACGAGGGTGTTTGCACTGCTAATTCGTCCATCTATTCGGTTTTCAATGTTATTCGCCTTCAACGTCACACGCTCATCGGCGTAGAGATGATGTTGATTGGTGAAATTACCTGCTGTGGTGATCTCAAGGCTGTGACCTGCGTTGATATGATTGCCCGTGACAAAATCTTTTTGCTGAGTGATCTGAATGTCATTGCCTTCAATATGCCCATTGGTGGTGACTTCATCTGCAAAAATCGATAAAGAACTGCCCCCTTGTAAGCGTCCATCTTGGTTGTTGATATGTAGAGTTTTACCATTGATTGCCACAGAGCCTTGACCTGTCACATCCCCTTGGCGATTATCTAAGCTTTGCTCAACATTTAAGTGACTTTCTGTTTGGCTTTGGATTTTACCTTGTTGGTTATCAACCACACTGGCTGAAATCGTGAG
>MQVI01000081.1 GCA_002002485.1 Pasteurellaceae bacterium 15-036681 | reverse complement strand
CTACTAAAAGTAAATGAATTTCTAAGTTAAGCACTTATCAAGACTTCAAAATTAAATAATATTTTCAAAATCAATCATCAACAAGTGCCCACACAGATTGTCTGATAAATTGTTAAAGAACAAAAAAGAACGACGCACTGCATTTCAACTTCTTCACAACAGCGCGTCGTTGTGTGGTGCGCATTATAGAGATTTTTAAAACCCTTGCAAGTGTTTTTTGCAAAAAAAATTAAAAAAACGCTTAATAAATCAAAATTAAATCAATCTGTTTCTTTAATCAGCAAGTTTTAACACATATAGCTGATAAAGGGGTAATTTTTGCACAACATGAACTTTACGCTGATAGGTATTTATATAATGATCTACCGCTGGTTTTACTAAATTATAGTGATTTTGCTCTCCCCTTTCTTCTTGATGCCATAAATAATCATCAAATGCAATTATTCCTCCAACTCTAACTAGACGGTGCGCTAATAAAGCATCAAATAAAACATCAGGCGCTTGATGCGAACCATCTACATAGATAAAATCAAAATACCCAGCATATCCCTTTGCTAGCAATCCTATCATAGCATCATGAGAGTAATTCTTGTATTTCACTATTCTTAGCTTTTCTTCTCCCTTTTCTCTCAAAATAGTTTGCATATTTGAATCAAAATGCTGTTCGACTCGTTGCATATCTATACCATCATGTTCAACCCCACCTTGCCACGTATCAACACAATGAATTTCAGCTCTATCGGTACCTAGCTGTAACATTTTTTCTAAAAAGAAGATCGTTGAACGCCCTTCAAATGAACCTATTTCTAAAACACGAGTTGGTTGAATATCATCCAATAGAAATTCTAGGCTTTCTTGATTATGGCTAAACCAGTCTGCTTGAAAGGTATAATTGATTGATTGATTGATTGATTGATTGATTGATTGATTGATTGATTGATTGATTGTCATTGTTAAAAATTTCCATAAAAACTCCAAACTTACACAAGATATACTGTGCTTTTAAATTAAGTATATGCAACTATTAAGTTGATTATAACCCAAACACTCACGTTCCTAAACACTCCAATCTACGTATTGCTACCCCAAATGGCACAAATTCCTGCTCTAATCTTAACTTTTCACCATAATAATTTTGCTGTAATGCTTGATAAAGTACCTGTTCTTGCTCTGTTAAATTCGATAAAACCGCATTACTCTGCTTTTCTTCTCTACTACATAGTGCAAGATTATCGACTAATACCTCTTTATCCATTAATAACGAAGTCACTTTAGGGAAAGCGGTGCGAAGTTGATTAAGAATTGCAAAACCGTGGGTATCAATATCGCCCCAGTAGTAAAGCTGACATTTATTTAGCCATTTTGCATTAATCAGTTGATTAACCCCATAACCTGCACCCCAAATTGCCCAGCAATCCTTAATATTAGGCAATGTAAGATAGTTAATCTCATTTTCGACAATAATCACTTTGCTTACCTTAGGTTGTAACTGGGCAAAACTGCTCGGATCAAGGCTAATATCGCTATAGCTTATCTCACTGAGAATAGGATAATCAGGATCAAGATTACGCAAACGAACAGGTTTTAATTTATCGCAAAAACCGTAACGTTGTGCAAATTGACTCACGCCACTAAATTGTGAGTCAATCTGACTCTCATCTAATACAAGATTGAACAGTTCCGCCAAAACCGCTTTATGCTGTTCAATAAATTTAGTATGAATAGTGGGAATATCAACCTGTCGCAGATAAATATTCGGACTAGGATTCTGCTTACGCCATTCAACCACTTTTAAGAGCGATTGCCACTGCTCCGCTAGCTCAACGGCTTTAAAAGGATACTTTTCTAACCACACCAACAGTTGCGGTTCGCCTTTGGTCATCTCAACCAAAGAGATAAATTGCTGATACACAGATTTTTGGCGCAATACTGTTAGCAAAGTATCTAAATCTTTAATCCAAATACTCTCAGGAATTTGTTGCTCGCCTTGAATGCGATGCGAAATGCTTTTCCATTCAATTTGAATAAAAGAGAGTTTCGCTAATTCCGCTACCCACTTTCTGACTTGTTCAAACTGCTCGGTAATCTGCTTGCTGGTTGGTTTATTTAATTTGAGTTTTAACGGAAAAAGGGATTCACCACTGACCACAGCAGAGAGAAAGCCCCCTTTCTGCCATAGCTTATCTAACTGTTGTTTAATCTCTTTTTCCGTTGTCCACATCTTAATTTTCTCTATTTTGTTGTTTCATTGCCAAATGCTGTTCAATAGTTAAATTCAGCAAGCGAGAATTTGCACCGTCACTGTTTTTAACTAATGCTACACTTGATACAAACGGCTCAATAATGTCGATTTTTTGCAACGGTGTGACAATCAATAGTTGCAAATTCAACTGCTTAAAGAGTTTTAAGCCATATTGTGCCGATTCATCAGAGCCTCGTCCAAATGCCTCGTCAATCATTACAAAGCGGAAAGAACGAGAGCGTGTAACACCAAATTCTAAACCAAATTGATAAGCCAAACTCGCCGCTAAAATCGTATAGGCAAGTTTCTCTTTTTGTCCGCCCGATTTACCGCCCGAATCTGGATAGTGTTCGTGTTCGCTATCATCTGCACGCCAGCGTTCAATAGCCGAGAACAAGAACCAGTTACGCACGTCAGTGACCTTATTCGTCCAACGCTTATCTTGCTCGGTTAAACCTTCACGTCCACGGAATCGATCCACTATCGCCTTAACCTGCAAGAATTTTGCCTCAGAATATTGATTATCATCGGATCCTGTTACCGCACCTTCGGTACAAGCACGCAGATCTTGTTGGAACTGGCGAATTTCCACATCTGGATTAAATTCCGACTCCAACGAAATATAGCGATCTGGGTTGTAATCTATCGCTTCTAGTGAGCGGTTAATCTGCCCGATACGCTGTTTAATAGTTTCACGTTCACGGAATAACTGCGCATTTAGGTTGGCGATTTCGTTAATCGTATTTTCATTTAACAGCTTTTTAAATTGCCCTACAAATCTTGGCAAATCATCGCCATTTAAACGTGTTAAAAAGGCGTGGTATTCATTGTAGGATTCAATACTTGCATCAAATTCATTGGTTTCAAGCGGATATTTATTGTTGAAGTTGCTCATTGCTTTCACAATCTGATCTTGACGTTTGGTTTGAATCTTTTGCGCCTCTCAGGGCAACCGCATACTTTTACTTAGCCCCAAACAATAATTCTTCTCTAAAACTATCTGACCAACCTGCCGATTTCAATTTACCGCGCATACTGGTTTTGCTCGGATGGAGGCGTGACAGATTAAGA
>MQVI01000080.1 GCA_002002485.1 Pasteurellaceae bacterium 15-036681 | reverse complement strand
CATTCCAGATCTTAATAGGATCTAATTTCTTTTGAAGGGTAAAAGTCTTATTACAAAGATTGCATTTATAGCGTTGAATATTATTTCGAACGCCATATTTGCGAATATTAGATTTTTGGCAGAAAGGGCAAGTTTTTTGTTCATTTTCAAAAAATCACGGTAAAGCTTGTAATATAAGGCTTTACCGCAATTTTTAGCAACCATTTTGTCTATTATGCCAAGTTAATAAAGAGAATATCAATATCAAAAAAGAATGTTGAAGAAAGTTAAATTACTTCAACACATCAATCAACCAATTTACCACTACAGGATAAAAAGCGGTTCTACCACCGACTTTATTCACTTTATCCGCAAATAACGTTAACCATGGCAATAACTGTTGTTGAATAAACGCCGTTTGCTCATTTTCAGGCAGTTGGTTTAACACTTCCAAGTACACGCAAAGGTGATCGCTTGGTTCATTATATTGCTTGTTTACCGCTAATTGGAAACGCTCTAAATAACGATCCATTTGCGCCAGATTACGCTCTAGCTCTTCACCGTCAAGGTAAGCTGAGGCATAAGGTAATGCACTCACTGCGCCTTCTAGTAGAAAGAGTTCTGCATAATCAGCGGCAAGCTCTAAGCGAGGATATTCTTGAGCGACAGTGCAAACGGTTAGTTTTTGCTGAAAGTTTGCAACTTGTTGCTCAAAACCAAGTTCTGCCATAAAAGCAAAAAAGGGTTCAAATGTTCCCGCTTGTAAGCTCTGTAACTGCTCGTCCGATAACTCTCGTCCAAGCAGATTGCTAAACCAAGTGTAGATAAATCGGCGTTCTTCAACGCCGAGTTCTGCTGGTAATGCCATTAAATTGCTACCTCAATCGGGCCTGTAAAGCCGTTTGGTTGTGGTGCTTCGCCAACAAATTTCTCAATATTCACTAAGCACGTATTTGCACTTACTGCTTGAGCAAGGTTTGAACTACCAATATCTAACGTCATTGTGTTCGGGTCACCATAAGTATCGATTGAGCCAATTTTCTCATCTAATGGTGAATACCATGCACCTTCTTGTAAACGAACGACACCCGTTGGGAAATCGTTAGATAATACCGCACCTGCAATCGCTTGACCACGATCATTGAACACACGCACTAAATCACCGTTTTGAATGCCTAATTTCTCTGCATCTTGTGGGTTTAAGTAAAGTGGTTCACGACCTTGTACCGCATAAGTATCACGTAGATCTTTTGACTCACAAAGCTGAGAGTGTAAACGTTTATCTGGGTGAACAGATTGTAGCCAGAATTTAAATTTCTCTGATTTCGGTCCGCCGTGTGAACGTTCTGCTTTTTCAAACCACATTGGGTGACCTTTACAGTCATCATAACCAAAGCTTGCAATCTTATTACTAAAGATTTCGATAAAGCCAGACGGTGTACCTAATGCGTGTAACTCAGGATCTTCACGGAAATCGGCATGGCGTACCCAAGGTTTACCTTCTGGGAATAACACATAACCTTTCTGCCAGAATTCATTAAATTCAGGCATTTCAAATTTGCCTTTATTTTCTGCTCGGCAGTCGTTATACAGTTTTTGAACCCATTGCATTTCATCCATACCACGAGAATACTCTTGCTCACGACCAAAACGGCGGCAAAGCTCTTTGAAAATCTCAAAGTCTGGGCGAGATTGGTAAAGTGGGTCGATCAGTTTTTGCATCGCAATCACACCACGGTTACTGTATGAACCGTAAGCATCGATATCGTTACGTTCAAATGGCGTACAGGCTGGTAACACAATATCAGAGAAACGACAGGTTGCGGTCCAGCTATAGTTAATTGAAACAACTGTTTCCAATTTTTGGAAAGCTAACTTCATTTTGTTACGGTCTGAATGGCGGTGCCATTGGTTACAACCAGTGAAGATCGCCATTTTATATGGGGCATAAACCACTTTTTGACCGTTGAAATTGATCGTTTCACCTGCGTGTAATAGTGAATCACTTGCACGTGCAACTGGAATTACTGCGCTATAACCGCTGTAATCGCTGTTATCGTATTTCGGTTTTTTACCTTCATCTAAGTTAAGTGGGAATGCCCCTGGCATTGCTGCGCCTGATTCTGGAATACCGATTGAGCTATAGTGGTGAGCATAGCTAATACCGCCACCTGCTAGACCGATTTGACCAAGCATTGCCGCTAATACTGCACCCATCCAGTATGGTTGTTCACCGTGTTGCTGACGTTGAATTGCCCAACCAAAGATTAATTGAGTACGTTTGCCAGCTAGCATACGGCTGAAATCACGGATTTTATCGGCTGAAACACCGCAAATCTCTGCTGCCCACTCTGGGGTTTTCGCTACTTTATCTTCCGTTTCACCTAATAAATACGGTACAAATTTCTCAAAACCAACGGTGTACATATCGATAAATTTCTTATCGTAGAGATTTTCCGTATAAAGTGTATGGGCAATCGCCAGCATAAACGGTACGTCAGCTTGCGGGTTGATATAAAGCTGATCACAACCTAAATAGTTTTGTGTTTTGCTTTTCACAGGATCGACCGAGATCACATTAATCGCTTTCTCTGCCACTTTCTGTTTAAGTTGTTCTAAATAAGCATAAGCCTCGTGGGTTTCACAGTTCCAACCTACTTGTAGGTTTTTCACTGGATCACTTGCCCAGAAAATAATGTTTTGGCTCTCTTTTAAGATCACTTCCCAAGAGGTACCTTGTGAATACACCTCTGTTGAACCCAGTACGTAAGGTAAGATAGTTTGACCTGCACCAGTTGAGTAGTCCCCTGCGGTACTTACGCTATTACCGTGCATACCCACCGCTCGGATCATATGGTTACCACAGCTATGGAATTGACCTGTTGAACGCCAACCCACGTTACCCGTATGTAATGCCCAAGGACCGAATTCTTTTTGGATACGTTCTAATTCTGCATAGAATAGATCTAAGGCTTCGTCCCAAGTTACACGCACAAAACGGTTATCACCACGTTGGGTTTTATCACTGTTATGACGGTTTTTAAGCCAGTCTAAACGCACCATTGGGTAACGAATACGAGATTCGCTGTAAATTAAGCCTTTGATACCATTAATCATTTCCGTTGGATATTTGTCATATTCAAACGGTCTTACTTCTGCTACTCGTCCATTTACGATTTTGGCACGAATTGCGCCCCAGTGAGATCCAGTGATTTTCCATTCACTGCTGTCTTTTGCGAATACTTTTTCAGCAACAAGGAAGTTCGATGTTGCCATCGCCCCTGCCATAACCGACATATTTCTCAAAAACTGACGACGGGATAATTTCATAATATATTCCTTCAAATTGTAATTCTGGCTGATGATTAGGGCGCACAACACGCCCTTCTACTTCTCAATTAATGTTTTTCAAAATCTGATGAGTGCATTTGTAGGTAACGTAACACTTCTTTGCTTGTCTGTTTATCCATATTAGTAAAGCCTACCATACCATTGAATAAACCAATCCACGCATTTGAGTCAAAGTGAGCAACATCAGGCTGTCTGTGACAGGTACTACATTGCGTTTTATAAA
Organism: Pasteurellaceae bacterium 15-036681; assembly: GCA_002002485.1. GTDB lineage: Bacteria > Pseudomonadota > Gammaproteobacteria > Enterobacterales > Pasteurellaceae. Next base: position 1,500 of record MQVI01000080.1, on the reverse strand, counting down.
TGCTTTCTGCATTAACCCAAACTGCGCTAATATCTTCGATTAAACTTGATTTAGCTACCCATGCTTGCATTTTCACTTTTTGCCATGTTAAACCAGTAATTGGATCTTCTTTAGTTTCCACTACATCAAATTTTGGCTCATTCGCCATAAATTCTTTATTTAATACTGCGTCAGTAATATTTTTACCAAATTGGTCATACCAAATACGGCCAAAGCCTTTATCTTTACGCCACATGACTAATTCAACTAAGTCTGCATTGCCTTCACTTTTTACAAAGTTCACTGGCACTGCGGTTTCTAACTGACCGATTTGAGCGCTTAACCCATTATCGCTAAATAATTGAATAACATTTTTGGTGTAATAGGTCTTCGCTGCGGTAGGTGCTTTTACTACTAAATTATCAAATTTAGATGTTTCGCCTGTTTCACTGCTTTCCGCTTGTTTTGGTAAGTGGTGTGCAATACCTTTGTGGCAATCCATACAGCTTTGATCTTTTGCGGCTGCTGGCATCATGGCATTACGTGCTTTTTCTGACATTTTGTCAAAATCCATACGCTCATAGCTGTGACATGCTTTACACTCTTTTGAACCATTCGCTTCAAAACGTGCCCATTCACGCTCTGCCATTTCTTGAGGGTGTTTTTCGAATGCACCTTCTTCTTTATATTTGCCACTCATTTCAGCAAATACTTCACGTATTGCTTGAACTTTACGTGCATATTTTGCGGTTTTTTCATGTGGTAAGTGACAGCTTGAACAAGTCGCTGTGACACCCGAAGCATTAGACCAATGGGCTGTTTTTTTAAGTTCTTCTAAAGGTTGCCCCATTGAGTGACAGCTAACACAAAATTCTTCGCTATTTGTGCTATCCATTGCATCATTAAAGCCTTGCCAGCTGATTGCACCCGCAATAAAACCGACTGTTACTAATACGCCTAAACCGATTTTTGATGACGGTTTAACAAAAAAATTCTTAATTGATCCAAACATAATCTCTCCTTAAGCCGTTGGCAAACCAATTACAAACATTTGTAATAGCCACACAACTAAACCATAAGCCCCCACACAAGCTGCCATTGCTAATGGCAGAATAACTCCCGCAATCACTGCGGTTTTTAATACATCACTCATTGTTATTCTCCTTATTAAACAGTCAATAAGCTTGAACTGTGCCACATTTTATAATGAATATATATACTTAAGCTGAGAAAATCGGAAGACTTGATATAAATCAAATCATTACAGCAAAGAAATAAAATATGAGTAGATAACTCAAAAATATGGATAATCAATACGATATTAAATTAGATTTTTTCTGCTATATAAGCTGAATTTTAGACATAAAAAAAGCACCTCATGGTGCTATCTTCTATTGATTTGGCTTTTTAAGAATGGTGCCCGAGGCCAGACTTGAACTGGCACGCCCCGAAAGGCGAGGGATTTTAAATCCCTTGCGTCTACCGATTCCGCCACTCGGGCAAATGGAGCGGGAAACGAGG
>MQVI01000007.1 GCA_002002485.1 Pasteurellaceae bacterium 15-036681 | reverse complement strand
GTAATTTTTAATAAGAACTAGTTAGTTCTTTAGCCAATAGCAAAAATTGGGCGTAAATATAGCAAAAAAGCCTTCATAACACCAATGTTTAATATAATTTTTTGGTGCTTTTAGCATTTTTTTAATTCGTTAATACAATTGAGTATAAAATTCTGATAATTCACTAGAAAAATTTTAGCCAATCATAAAAATTAATGGTACATTACATTCGTTTTCATTTTTGACAAACAGGTTTTCAACTAAAAAAACACATAGGAGTCTTTATGCTTATTGGTGTACCAAGAGAGCTGCTGGACAACGAAAGTCGAGTGGCGGCAACGCCTAAGACTGTTCAGCAAATCATCAAACTAGGCTTTGACGTAATCGTGGAAAACGGTGCGGGTTTTAAAGCTAGTTTTGAGGATAATGCTTTTGCAGAAGCTGGCGCAACAGTCGGTAATGCAAATGCTGTATGGAATGCGGACATTATCTTTAAAGTAAATGCCCCAACAGATGCAGAAATAGCCTTGATTAAAGAAGGTGCGACCTTAGTTAGTTTTATCTGGCCTGCTCAGAATCCAGAATTAATGGAAAAACTTTCAGCTAAGAAAATCAACGTGTTGGCAATGGATGCTGTGCCACGTATTTCACGTGCTCAAGCATTAGATGCGTTAAGTTCAATGGCGAATATCGCAGGCTACCGTGCTGTTGTTGAAGCTGCTCACGAATTTGGTAGTTTCTTTACAGGCCAGATTACCGCAGCGGGTAAAGTACCACCAGCTAAAGTATTAGTAATTGGTGCTGGTGTTGCAGGCTTAGCCGCTATCGGTGCAGCAAATAGCTTAGGAGCAATCGTTCGTGCATTTGACTCTCGCCCAGAAGTAAAAGAACAAGTTGAAAGTATGGGTGCAAGCTTCCTTGAGATTGATTTCAAAGAGGAAGGTGGTAGCGGTGATGGCTATGCGAAAGTAATGTCAGATGAATTTAACCGTCGCGCATTAGAACTTTACGCAGAACAAGCAAAAGAAGTTGATATTATTATCACTACAGCACTTATTCCAGGCAAACCAGCGCCACGCTTAATCACTAAAGAGATGGTTGATTCAATGAAACCGGGTTCTGTAATCGTGGATTTAGCTGCAGCAACTGGCGGTAACTGTGAATACAGTAAAGCAGGCGAAGTGGTTGTCACTGAAAACCAAGTTAAAGTCATTGGCTATACCGATTTACCAAGCCGTTTACCAACTCAATCATCACAACTTTACGGTACTAACTTAGTTAACTTATTAAAACTATTAGCGCCAAATAAAGATGGTCAAATCGATATTAACTTTGATGATGTTGTTTTACGTGGTGTAACAGTAGTTCGTGATGGCGAAGTAACATGGCCTGCTCCACCAATTCAAGTATCAGCACAACCACAGCAAAAAGCAGCTGCGGCACCAGTTGAGAAGAAAGAAGAAAAACCTGCAGATCCACGTATTAAATATGGTGTGATGGCAGGTGCTGGTGTACTATTCTTAGCATTAGCTTCTGTCGCTCCTGCAGCGTTCCTATCTCACTTAACTGTATTCGTATTAGCTTGCGTTGTAGGTTATTACGTAGTTTGGAATGTAAGCCACGCATTGCACACTCCATTAATGGCGGTAACTAATGCTATTTCAGGTATCATTATTGTGGGTGCATTGTTACAAGTAGCACAAGGCGGATTCTTTATTAGTATCCTTGCCTTAGTGGCAGTTTTAGTCGCAAGTATCAATATTTTCGGTGGCTTTAAGGTGACCCAACGTATGCTTGCAATGTTCAGAAAAGGTTAAGGAGTCGCTAATGTCTTTAGGATTTGTACAAGCTGCCTATATTATCGCAGCACTTCTCTTTATTATGAGCTTAGCTGGCTTATCAAAACACGAAACAGCAAAAGCAGGTTGTTGGTACGGCATCGTAGGTATGGCTATCGCTTTAGTTGCGACGATCTTTGGACCTGAATCAAAAGGTACAATTTGGATCTTACTAGCAATGGCTGCTGGTGCAGTAATTGGTGTTCGCAAAGCATTAAAAGTTGAAATGACTGAAATGCCTGAATTAGTTGCAATCTTACATAGTTTTGTAGGTTTAGCAGCAGTTCTTGTAGGTTTCAACAGCTACGGTTTACACCACGAAGCTGTGTTCGTTGTGCCAGAGGGCGTGGAATACACGACTGAAGCAGCAAAAGCGTTATTAGCTCAACAGCAAGCAGCTTTTGAAGCTGAACAAGCAACTTTAGCAACAATTCACAATGTTGAAGTGTTCTTAGGTATCTTTATCGGTGCGGTAACATTCACAGGTTCTGTGGTAGCTTTCAGTAAATTAAGCGGTAAATTATTTGGCAAAAAAGTGTCATCTGCTGCATTAAACTTACCTCACAAACATAAATTAAATTTAGCCGCATTAGTAATTTCTGCACTATTAATGGTTGTGTTCTTAAATCACCCTGAAAATATCTTCCCTGTATTAATTATGACAGCAATCGCACTTGCATTTGGCTGGCATTTAGTTGCTTCAATCGGTGGTGCGGATATGCCAGTGGTTGTCTCTATGCTTAACTCATACTCTGGTTGGGCAGCTGCGGCGGCAGGCTTTATGTTAAGCAACGATTTATTAATCGTAACAGGTGCATTAGTAGGTTCTTCAGGTGCGATTCTTTCTTACATTATGTGTAAAGCAATGAACCGTTCATTTATTAGTGTAATTGCTGGTGGCTTTGGTACTGAAGTTCACGTAAGTTCAGATCAAGAACAAGGTGAACACCGTGAAACAACAGCAGAAGAAGTTGCTGAAATGTTGAAAAATGCAAGCTCAGTGATCATTACGCCAGGATATGGTATGGCTGTTGCTCAAGCACAATACCCGGTTGCTGAAATTACAGCTAAATTACGCGAAAAAGGTGTAAATGTACGTTTCGGTATTCACCCTGTTGCTGGTCGTTTACCGGGTCATATGAACGTATTATTAGCTGAAGCAAAAGTACCTTATGATGTGGTATTAGAAATGGATGAGATCAATGAAGATTTCGCAGAAACTGATGTGGTATTAGTTATCGGTGCTAATGATACCGTTAACCCAGCTGCATTAGACGATCCCAACAGCCCAATCGCAGGTATGCCAGTTTTAGAAGTATGGAAAGCAGCGAACGTTATCGTATTCAAACGCTCAATGGCGGTTGGTTATGCAGGCGTTCAAAACCCACTATTCTTCAAAGAAAATACGCAAATGTTATTTGGTGATGCGAAAGATCGTGTTGACGATATTTTAAAAGCGCTTTAATGATATAGTATGCAAAAGCGAGCCCCAAGGCTCGCTTTTTTGTTGTCTCAACTTAGATGTAAAAATGACGAAATTATGTCGCACTTGCACCAATCAAATATTTGAATTCACCACTCTCTCCCATTGGGAGAGAGACCGCGGAAATTGCGTTCAGCAATTTTTGCAGAGAGAGGGTCACAAGCGGTGATATTTCAGAAATATTCTACAAATGGCCCTCTCCCAAAGGGAGAGGGTCTAAATAAAATTTTTGCAACTGCTACATAATACCGAAAAATTACCGAACCATCGGAGTCAATAATTTTACTAATAACTCATAACCCTGTTTAGTAAAATGTACACCATCAGTAGTTAATTCTGATTTTAGCGCTTGGTTATCATCACTAAATGCTTGGTAGGTTTCAATAAAGGTTAAACCTTCAGGGCAATTTTGTTTGAAATATGCATTTAATTCGCGAATTTGTTCGTTAGTAACATTTGCATTATTCAAGGTAGGAGTTACTTCAAGTAAATAGTATTTTGAATTCGGTGCAACTTTTTTCAAACCTGTCAAAATTTCAGCTAGCCATTCTGTTACTTGTTTTGGCGAATAATCTAACTCTTTGAGAATATCATTTACCCCCAAAAAGATAAAAACAGTATCGCCTAAATGCTTAATACGATTTGGGCGAATAATAATATCCAAATATTGGAATGTGCTGACTCCGGATAAACCTAAATTTGCAGTTGATTTGCCTACAAGTACTGGTTGATAACCTTCAATATCCATCCACATATCAAAAAGTGAATGACCGACTAAACTGATGTCTGCTTGTTTTTCAAATTCTGCGAGTTTTTCTTGATAGCGACTAAACATTTTTTCATCGCTTAAAAAGCCTTTTTCTTGGATATATCTTACTCTTGGGGATAATTGCTTGGACATAATATTTCCTTAAATTACATTTGAGGGAAATGCTACAGGGTGCGTGTAAACGCACCATTACCATTTTTAATACATACAAAAAAGGTGCGTTTACACGCACCCTACATGATTAGAGTAAAGATGGTGCTGCATCTAGAAGAATACGTGTATATTCTTCTTTTGGATGATCGAATACATCTGATGCATCACCTTGCTCAACGATTTGTCCGCCATTCATTACCAAAATACGGTCTGATACTTGACGCACAGTCTGTAAATCGTGAGAGATAAATACCATTGCTAAATTTAACTCTTTTTTCAGGTCAGCAAGTAAGTTTAATACCTGTGCTCGAACCGATACGTCTAGTGCTGAAGTCGGCTCATCCGCCACAATCAGTTTTGGATTTAACGCTAACGCACGCGCAATCGCCACACGTTGTTTTTGACCACCCGATAAGCGCGTTGGCTCCACTAAGGCTGCTGAACGCGGTAAACCTACTCGAGAAAGTAAGTCATATACTCTCTTTTCACGCTCATGGGGTTGTAGCACATTGTGAATGTCCATTGGGTCTTTCAAAATGTCTAACACTCGCATGCGTGGGTTTAACGCCGTTGCAGGATCTTGGAAAATCACTGACACTTGGCGACCAAATTGACGGCGTGCTTCCGCACTACCGTATTTCATTTGTAAGCCATTAAATTTCACATTCCCTGCTGTTGGTTTTTGTAAGCCGATAATCACACTCGCAAGAGTGGATTTACCACAACCAGACTGCCCTACTAACCCCACGGTTTCCCCTGCATGAATCTGTAAGCTCACGCCACCCACCGCCGTAAATTTTTTCGGATTAAACAGAGTACCGTCACGAGAAGCAAACTGTACAACAATATCCTCTAATTCGATAATCGGTTGCTCTTTTAATGGTTTCATACTCATTGTTTAGCCCTCCAAATGGGATGCCCAGACGTGTTTCGGATTATCGCCCGTTGGCACTAGTTTTAATTTTTGTTTTGGATTCGCATCTGGTCGTAATGAACGACTTGCGAAACGGTCACCATCAGCAAAGTCGAATGGTGAAGGAACAGAGCCTGGAATTTGGTATAGACGTTCTGCACGACATTCGGTTGAAAGTACTGAACCTAATAAGCCACGGGTATATTCATGAGTTGGGTGCATCAGTAAATCCGATGTCGGTGCGGCTTCGACTACTTGGCCTGCATACATTACAGTAATGTGGTGTGCCATTTGAGCAACAAGCGCTAAGTCGTGGCTTACGAATACCATTGCAAAACCAAGTTTTTCACGTAATTCGTTGAGAAGTTTAATCACTTCGGCTTGAACGGTTACGTCTAATGCGGTAGTTGGTTCATCGGCAATTAATAACTTCGGCTCACGGGCTAATGCCATCGCAATTAATACACGTTGTCTTTGTCCACCTGATAACTCGTGTGGATAGCGGTTTAAGGTTTTCTCTGGATCGAGTTTTACCCATTCCAATAACGTTTCCGCTTTTTGTTTACCACCACGGCTAATCAGCTGTTCCATTTGATCTTTGATACGCATTGATGGGTTAAGCGCACTTAACGCATCTTGGTAGATCATAGAGATCTCATGACCACGTAATGTATTCAGATCTGTTTTTGGATCGAGTAAGTTATGTTGTTTACCACTGCGATCTGTAAATAGAATTTCACCGGTGATTTTTGCAGTTTTTGGTAATAATCCCATAATTGAGAATGCAGAGATTGATTTACCACAACCAGACTCACCCACTAAGCCCATGGTCTCACCTTCATTGACGGTGAAACTAATATTGTCCACCAGTGGAATTTCGCCATAACGATTTGGGAAGCGAATCGATAAGTTTTTCACTTGCAAAATCGGTTTCGCATTTGGGTTTAGCTGCATACGGTCAGTACGAGTGCCTTCTTTCTCATGTAATTTAAGTAAGTAGCGTTTTAGTGCAAGGCTTTCAGCCATTGCTTCTTGAACGTCTGTTGAAAGCGGTTTTGATACGTCTTCTTTGTTGGTTGGGCTACGTTTAAGTTTAGGATTAACTAACGCATCGGTTAAACCTTCCGCCAAGATGTTAAGCGCTAATACTGTGATTAGGATTGCAAAACCTGCGAAAGTTGTTGCCCACCAGAAACCACTTAACACTAAGTTACGACCTTCAGATAAGATGTTACCCCAAGATGGATGTGGCGGTTGTACCCCTGCCCCTAAGAATGAGAGTGATGCTTCAAGTACGATTGCATCAGCAACCATTACCGTTGCAAATACCAATACTGGCGCAGCTGTATTACGTACCACATGTTTTAGTAGGATATAAGTACGGCTACCACCGATAACACGCTCAGCACGGATATAGTCTTCTTCCCATTGCGATACAACATTCGCACGTACCACACGCGCTAATTGCGGCGTATAAACAATCGCAATAGTTAAGATAATCACTGGCGATGAGTTACCGAATGTTGCAATTAATACGGCAGCTAATGCGATACCTGGGAATGCCATTAAGATATCCATACAACGCATAATCACTTCGTTACCGAATTTTTCTGCAGTTGCAGCCGTTGCCCCTAAAATACTACCGAACACAATACCTAAACCGACTGCGCCTAAACCGATAAAGAGTGAGGTTTGCGCACCGTAAACCATCCGAGAAAAGATATCGCGACCTAAACGGTCTGTACCGAAGAAGTAGTCTGCGCTTGGCGCTTGTACCGGACGTAGTGTTTGTAGCGGATCATAAGGTGCTACCAATGGTGCGAACACCGCAACCAAACAGATAAACACTAAGAAACATAAGGCGATTTTTGAACTTGTTTGTAATGCTCTGAATCTTGCGCCGCCTGAAGCAAGTCTTTGAGCTAATCCTTGGCGAAACATTATAGACTCCGAATTTTTGGATTGATTAACAAGTAAAGAATATCAACGATAATATTCACTACTACGAATGTGAATGCGATTGTTAATACAACACCTTGTACTAAGTGCAAGTCATGGTTGACGATACCGTTAAAGATAAGTTTACCCATGCCTGGTAAATCGAAAATCTGTTCAATAACTACTGCACCACCCAATAGGTAACCTACACGTAAGCCGAGAACCGTCACTGGCGTGATTAATGCGTTACGTAATACGTTGCGACGAATAACTGTGCTGTAAGGTACTCCGTTACCAATTGCAGTACGCACATAATCTTTATCCATCTCTTCTACCATTGAGGTACGTACCACACGAATCAGTGACGCACATACTGGAATCGCTAATGACAATGAAGGAAGAACCATTGAAGTAAAATAATCGCTCGGGCTTTCGCTAAATGGCGTAAAACCACCAGAAGGTAAAATATCCAGTTCCAGTGAGAAATATTGAATTAATAAAATCCCTAGCCAAAATGATGGTGTTGCGACAGCGGCAACAGATAAAAAGCGAATCACTTGGTCTGCAGCTTTATCACGATAAAGTGCTGCGGTTACCCCTAAAGAGAATGAGATAACAGCGGCTAAAAGCACACCAATAAATGTTAATTGTAGAGTTAATGGGAATGCACGCCCGATCATATCGACAATCGGTTGTTCTGGCGGTGTAGTCATCCCAAAATCAAGTACCAATACGTTTCCAATAAAGCGGAAGTATTGTACGACTACAGGGTCGTTTAAACCATGTTGTTCACGATAGAGTTCTTTTGCAGCTTCACTCGCACTTTCACCTAAAGCAACAGTTGCAGGATCCCCTGGTGTGAATTGCAAAATAACAAAAACTAATGCACTTACGCCAAGCATCATTATTGGTAATGCCATTAAACGACGTAGTAACAGACGAATTACGATTTCCATTTTATGTCTCCAACTAATTAAAGCTAGTGGATTGATGTTATGTTGTGAGAAGCAAGCGGTTACATTTCGTAAATTTTTTGCAAAATCTAACCGCTTGTAAAAGAATTTCCAAAGATAAGACCTATTATTCCGTCCCAGTTTAACTAGGACGAACATACTTATTATTTACGACCAACACCTAAGAAAGACATACCAGTGGTTGGGATTGGTTGGAATCCATCTAACTGTTTATCATTCCAAGCAGTTGGAAGTTTGCGGTGAACGATTGGGTAAAGTGGAACTTGTTCCGCAATAATGTTGATGGCTTTCGTCCAAGCCGCTTTCGCATCTGCAGGCTCTTTCGCTTTAATTGCGGTATCAAGTAACGTTTGTAACTCTGCAAATTCTGGCGTATCTGCCCAACCGAAACGTTTTTTCGGCCAAGTTTCACCACGGTACCACCAGCTTAATAATAAGTCTAAGTCGTTACTGAATACTGATGGGTCACCCGGTGCCATTACCACTTCATATAAGCCTTTATCTACATGGCCACCATAGAGTGCACCTGATTGTAAGTGTTGAAGAGAAACTTTCACACCTGGGATCTTATTCCAAGATTCAAGCACTAATGGCGCACACTCTTTCACCCATGAATGGTCTGTTGATAATAGTTGGAATTCTAACTTATCAATGCCTGCTTCTTTTAATAATGCTGCTGCTTTTGCTGGATCATAATCATATTGACTATCTGCTTTTACATAGTCTGGGTGAGTCTCTTGCACATAAGAAGTTGCCGCTTTCGCATTACCTAAGAATGCAACATCAATTAATTTCTGCGTATCTAAGCCATAGTGTAATGCTTGACGTACTTTTGGATTATTGAACGGCGCTTTTTGGCAGTTAAACATTAAGAATAGTAAGCCGAATGATTGCACTGATTCAACTTGACCTTTGCGTTTTAAGCGTTGTGCATCAAGATATGGCACACTTTCCATTGCTTGAGTACGACCAGATTCTTGTGCAGTTACACGTGCTGCATCATCCGCTAACAAGAACCAGCTCATACGTTCAACACGTGCTGGATATGGACCATTGTAAGTAGGGAATGCATCTAAAATAATCTTGTCATCTTTAACCGCTGACACGAATTTATATGGGCCTGAACCGATTGGGTTTGCATCAAATGCAGTTTGCCCAACTTGCTCAACATAATGTTTAGGTACGATTTTTACGATACCTAAGCGAAGTTTGAAAATTGAGAATGGGTATTTGAGTTTAAACTCAACCACTTTATCATCTACTGCTTTTACCGTTTCAATAAATGGAATGAATTGTGAAAATAAGGTTTTTTTCTCAGGATCTAAAACACGCTCATAAGAATAAACAACATCTTCTGTTGTAACTGGTTTACCATCGTGGAAAGTTGCACCATCACGAAGTGTTACACGCCAAGTCACATCATCAATTTGCTCAGGTTCTTTTGCAGCTAATGCTAGGTATGGCTGACGAGTTGCTGGGTGTAAATCCACTAAACCTTCAAAAATATGAATATTAGCAGCCATTGAGGATGCACCACTTGATGTTGCTGGATCAAAGCCTGTTGACAATGGATATGCAATACCCACTTCAATAGTTGACCCTGCTTTCGGTGCAGCATGAGCTACGGAGGATAGAGAACCAAGAGTACCGCTAAATGCAAAGCCTGCACTCACGCCCGCCATTAGTTTCATAAAACCACGACGAGATTCATTATGTTCAAAATGTTTAGTCATAGTTGACTCCTTTAGGTGTTGCTTTCACTTGCAATCAATTCAGTACAACACTTTCTGAATTAATCATGTTTTCGTTTTGTCCCATTTTTGAAGTGAATTAATCAAAAATAAAGATTAAAATGAATTAAAAGAATCATAACACCGTTAAAGGCTATGTCAATAAATTGTATAGAACAGAATTTACATTTGTGATCTAGTTCACGATTTTTGTTGATTATTTACATTTCAGGCTGATAGCCGACATCTTCCAAAGTTGGATTATTCGCACCTGTCTTGGCTAACTCATCACAAATTTCATTTTCGCGGTGACCAGAATGCCCTTTCACCCACTGCCATTCTAATTTGTGTGATTGAATGGCTTTATCTAAGGCTATCCATAAATCTTGATTTTTCACTGGTTTATTTTGACTAGTTTTCCAATTATTTTTTTTCCAATTAAAAATCCATTGCTGAATGCCATTTTTCATATATTGACTATCACTATTCAAGATAACATGGCAAGGTTCTTTAAGTAAACCTAATGCCTCAATAACTGCGCGTAGTTCCATACGGTTATTGGTTGTTTGGAAATAGCCTTTACTTAAAGTCTTTTCTGTTGTTTTGTAACGTAATAAAATACCTATTCCACCCTTACCAGGATTTCCCAAGCAAGAGCCATCTGTAAAAATTTCAACTGTTTTCATCATTCTTTTAATAAAGGAAAAAAGTCCCCCTTTGAAAAAGGGGGATTTCTATAAAATAACCGTTTTATTTTGATAAACAAATACACGATCTGCTAGCACTAATTCTAACGCTCGACTTAACACAGTTTTCTCCACATCTCGCCCAGCTTTCATCATCGTATCGGCAGTATAAGTATGATCCACATTAATCACATTTTGCATAATAATTGGACCTTCATCTAATTCATTATTAATAAAATGCGCTGTCGCACCAATAATTTTCACTCCGCGTTCATAAGCGCGTTGATAAGGCTTAGCACCAATAAACGCCGGTAAAAATGAGTGGTGAATATTTACAACACGGTTTGGGTAACGTGCAACGAACTCAGGATTCAGCACTCGCATATATTTAGCAAGCACAATATAATCAGGTGCATATTCATCAATCTTATCGCTTAATAATTTATCATGCTCAACACGTGTTAACCCTTCATGGCTCACTAGATGGAATGGTACATCAAAGCGCTCAACAAGGCTTCTTAGTGTATCATGGTTACCAATCACCGCGGCAATTTCAACATCCAAACCACCGTAGTAGTTTTTCATTAAAATATCGCCTATACAATGCGCTTCTTTGGTCACTAGGATCACGACGCGTTTACGCTCTTTAGTTACTAATCGATAGTTTGCACCCTCTGGTAAAGTAAATGCCAAATCCGCTAAAAGGGTTTGATCATTAAAAATACCTTGTAATTCCGTACGCATAAAGAATCTGCGAGTATCACTTTCGACAAATTCACTATTTTTAATAATATTCAATTGGTGTTTATAACAAATATTGGTAATTTTAGCGACTAGCCCTGTATCATCAGGGCACTCTGTTAATAAAATTTTATTTTCAATCATTCAATTTACCTTCTTATTGTTTTAAATAGAAAAAGAGAACTTACTAATAATAAAATAAGTTCTCTTTTTTAATTACCTTATACTAGATTGCAAAATCAGCTAATGTCTTACCTTCATTTAATGCTTGCTGAATTTCACGAGGTGTTCTACCTTGGCCAGTCCATGTTTTCTCGTTACCATTTACATCAATAAACTTATATTTGGCTGGACGAGCATCACGCTTTTTACGAGCAATTGTCTCACCAGATAATAATAGTGCAAGTTCTTCTATTGAAATACCATCTTGTGCTAATAACTCTTTATATTTATTTAATCCTTCTAAACGTTTTTCTTCTGCCAATTTCTGAGCTTGAACTTCTTCACGTTTTTCTTGAACAACTAAAGTGACTTTTTCGAGCAATCCTTCTAATTGCTCTAAAGAACACTCACGAGCAAGAGCACGTAAACTACGAATATTAGCTAAAGTTCTTAATACATTTGACATTTTAATCTCCTCAATAATGTTCAATGTTTATTAAATCAATTATTACACTAATCCAGATAGTGCCTGAATATCTTTGGTATCTTATATTATCCAATATTTAAGGTAAATATAAAATATAAAAAATAATGTTTTATTTACAATTAATCTATTAGGAACCACTTATCTAAATCTAGATAAGTTATTTAGATTTTTATCTAAACAGCTATTGGCAAAAAGCCTCTCTTCAGGTAATCTATGCGAGTCCTACAAATTGTAGAGGTGCAAATGCGATAATTACTTTTTCAGAGTGGAAAACGATGAAGAGAAAGGAAAGGCGTATTTGCCGAAATCAATTAAGCGTCATCTTAATTGGTTGGTGTCGTTACCGAAAGGAACGATACTGTCACGGATTTACCGTGGAGTGCTACTGTTAGGCTGGGTTTCGTTATATGTCTTTAATCCCTCCCTTATTCATCTCTTCAGTAGATCTCTTTCTTTGTTTGACATAAATTTATTAAAAATCAACAATCTTAGAGGTTTTATGAATCTAATCGATTATTCAAGTTCTATTTGGTCCATAGTGCCACCGGTGCTTGCATTGTTACTGGCCGTATTGACTCGCAAAGTATTACTCTCACTAAGCATTGGTATTATTGTCGGTGCCTTTATGTTAGGTGGCGGTAGTCTTACTGATTCAGTTTCTTACTTAGGAAATAAAGTACTCTCATTAGTTTATGATGATGGCATTAACTTTGATAGTGTTAATATCGTTATTTTCTTAGTGCTACTAGGTATCTTAACTGCATTATTAAGTATTTCAGGTAGTAACCAGGCATTCGCTAACTGGGCACAAAAGCGTATTAAAGGCCGCCGTGGTGCAAAATTAATGGCGGCTTGCCTTGTATTTGTTACCTTTATTGACGATTACTTCCACAGTCTTGCTGTTGGTGCAATTGCACGTCCTGTCACAGATAAGTTCCATGTTTCTCGAGCAAAACTAGCCTATATTCTTGACTCAACAGCTGCACCAATGTGTGTGTTAATGCCTGTGTCAAGTTGGGGTGCATATATCATCACATTGATTGCAGGACTACTCGCAACTTATGGTATTACTGAGTATTCACCTCTTGGTGCATTTATGGCAATGAGTGCAATGAACTTCTATGCCATTTTCTCGATGGTTCTTGTATTTGCCGTTGCATACTTTACTATTGATATTGGTTCAATGAAGAAATTTGAGGAACAGGCTTTAGCTCTAGCAGATACTCATCAGTCAACGATTGAAGCACCAAAAGGTCGTATGCGTAACTTAGTTTTGCCTATTGCAGCTCTGATTATTGCAACTGTCGCAATGATGATGTATACCGGCGGTCAAGCCTTAGCTACGGATGGTAAAGAGTTTTCTGTACTGGGCGCATTTGAAAATACAACTGTTGGAGTATCATTAGTTGTTGGTGGTACTATCTCACTAGTGGTTGCAACGTTATGCATTGCTTCTGGTCGTTTAGTTTCTGTATCTGAATATCTTAAAGCTTATGTAGTTGGTGCAAAATCAATGTCAGGTGCAATTACCATTTTATTCTTCGCTTGGACAATCAATGGTATCGTTGGCGATATGCAAACAGGTAAATACTTATCGACTTTAGTAGCAGGTAATATTCATTATGGATTCTTACCAACCATTCTATTTGTATTAGCTGCAGTAATGGCGTTCTCAACAGGTACAAGTTGGGGTACTTTCGGTATTATGTTACCAATCGCTGCTGCAATGGCAGCAAATGCTGAACCTGCTCTATTATTACCTTGCTTATCAGCGGTAATGGCTGGTGCGGTATGTGGTGACCACTGTTCACCAATTTCAGATACAACCATTCTGTCATCAACCGGTGCTCAGTGTAATCATATGGACCATGTAACTTCACAGTTCCCATATTCAATGACTGTTGCTGCTGCTTCAATTTCTGGCTATTTAGTTGTTGGTTTTACTACTTCTGCTATTGCTGGTTTTATTACCGCAGCAGTTGTATTATCAGGATTGATTTTTGTATTTAAATCAAAACAAGCATAATAGATACTACTAGGTATTTCGTAGGGGCAGATCATTGAGCTGCCCCTACGCATATCTAAAGAAAAGGACGGATATTATCCGCCCTACTCTGTCCATTATCTCTATTCTTCAATCTTTTTCGGTATTTGTACTGTTTTTCTCGGAGTAGGCTCCACAATTTGAGATGGTTCCAAAGTTGTAGCTTCAATGCCAATCAATAAATTAATTAACATCGCCGTGCGAGCAAAGAACTCTCGAATACGTACTTTATAATGCTCCTCAGGATATTTTGCTACATAACAAATCGCATCTATATTATGGAATTTTGCAATTAGCAATGCTCTCTCACAATGGAAGCGCTGAGAAATAATCGTAAAAGGTTTTAATTGGAATACTTTATCCGCACGAATAATTGAATCCAAAGTACTATAACCTGCATAATCTTGTTTTAAATATTGTTGAGGAATGCCTTTTCTTAATAGATCATTCGTCATGGTTTTTGGCTCATTATAATAAGCGGTTTTATTATCCCCACTCATCAATAAATAACTGGTTTTTTTAGCTTCAAAAACTTGCTTTGCTGCTTCAATCCGATATTGATAATAAAGATTTGGAGTTCCCGACAAATAATATTTTGCAGTACCTAAAACCACCGCATATTCTCTGCGAGGTAAATCTTCTACTTTATTATAAACAAGATGCCGAACAATATATCCCGTACCTACATCAATGATTAGCATTAACACAAATAACGGAAAAATAAGCCCTAGCCCTAACTTAATAAGGCGCACAACAAAACTCGTAAGTTTTTTTACCACTGTTTTTTGAGGGGATTTACTTACGTTTTGAGGTTGTTCTGCTTTTTCTGTTATTTCTGTCATCAACTATTATTTCACTTTTTTAGTTTCGGCATGGGTAATATACATTATTGCACCAATAATAATCGCCGCCCCTAGCCATAATTTACCGGGTGGTACCCAGTTAAAGACAAGCCAACCGGCTAAAACGTTCAATGGTAATTTAATAAAATCAAAAGGCTGAATATAAGAGGCATCTGCAAAGCTATAAGCTTTAGCTACTGCAAGCTGTGCAAGGGCCGTCAAAAAGCCAAGTAAAATCAAGTAACCAAAATCACTAAAGCTAGGCATACTAAAGCCTTCAGGGCTTAAATCTGTTAGTGCTATCAATAAGTTAAATGGTGTAATTAAAATGAATAAGTAAGCCACCATAGTCGTTGGTGAGTCATCCGTTGATAATTTTTTTACCATCAATGAATAGCATGCCCAGAAAAATGCTGCAGCCACAGGTAAGAGCACAACCCAGTCAAAATTTTCAGACCATGGTTCTAAAATAATCATCGCTCCCACAAATCCTAAGAAGGTAGCGATCCAACGTTTGTTATCAACCTTTTCTTTCAATAAAAACCCAGATCCAATCGTTACAAACAAAGGAGAAGTCATTAATAGGGCAATCCCCTGCCAAATGGGAATGGGGTGTGCCAATGCCATTGTCCAACATTGAATACCAATCGCCGAAAGAAAAACACGGAAGCAATGTGCTCCAAAATGTTTCGTTTTCAAAGATTGAAAAAAGCCCATTGATGTCATACTTGGCATCAAAAATACAAACGCCGCAAGATATTGCGCCAGAGCAATCACACTTGCATCGATAGGTGATACAGAGGTTAATTTGGGTACAAGCGTATTAATACAAGCAAATAATATACCTGCTGTAATAATCGCAATAGCCCCTTTTATTGGTTGATGATTTGGCATATAGGTTAATCATTAAGTTAGAAAGAAAGGTATCAAGGATAGCTAAGATCAGCAAAATTGCAAGTCACCAGTGTTGTTATTTTGGACGTTTAAAAATCTAGACGTTTAGATGGCTAAAATTTCTTGACAAAATATTTTGCTTTCGTAAACTTATTCCAAATTATTCAAATCTTAAATTTACAAGCGGTCTGATTTGCCCAATTTTTTGCAAATCAAATAAGGAAGACAATGGCACAATATATAACTCTTTTTGAAAATGAGCCTTTGCAGTTAGCTTTAGGTGGCACTTTATCGCCTATTCAGGTCGCTTACCAAACCTACGGTACGCTTAACGCAGATAAAAGCAATGCCATACTGCTTTGCCACGCGTTAACAGGTGACGCAGAACCCTATTATGCTCCCCCTGCGGATAAAGGTTGGTGGCAAGATTTTATTGGAAAGGGATTAGCTTTTGACACCGACAAATACTTCTTTATTTGCTCTAATGTATTGGGCGGTTGTAAAGGTACAACTGGCCCTGCGTCAATCAATCCCAAGACTAATAAACCCTATGGAAGTCAATTCCCGATCGTTACTGTGCAAGATATGGTTAAAGTACAAAAAGCGCTACTTGATCATTTAGGTATTGCCCAGCTTCAAGCTGTCGTTGGAGGTTCTTTTGGTGGTATGCAAGCAACCCAATGGGCTATTGACTATCCAGATATGGTGCGCAATGTGGTAAACCTCTGTTCTTCACTCACTTTCAGTGCTGAAGCTATTGGGTTTAACCATGTGATGCGTCAAGCAATTATTAACGATCCCTATTTCAACAATGGCGATTACTATGATGGAGAGCTACCTGAAAATGGACTCAAAATTGCTCGTATGCTTGGTATGCTCACTTATCGTACCGATTTACAATTAGAAAAAGCCTTTGGAAGAGAAAAAAAGAATACTACAAGTATTTGGGGCGATCACTTTCAAGTTGAATCCTATCTTAGTTATCAAGGTACCAAATTTCTGGGACGCTTTGATGCAAATAGCTATTTGCGTCTATTACGCGCACTTGACCTCTATGATCCTGCTCTACAATTTGCTGATGAGCAAGAGGCATTAAGACGGATCAAAGCCAACTATATGCTTGTTGCTGTAACAAGCGATCAGTTGTTTAAACAAATTGACGTACTGAAAAGTAAACAGCGTTTAGAAGCTGCCGGTATTGAAGTCGATTACCACGAATTTAATTCTATCTTTGGCCATGATGCATTCTTAGTGGACTATGATTTCTTCGAAGATAAAATTAAAAAAGGTCTTTCTAAGTAATGGTATGAACGAGGTACTCACACCAGCATAAAAACAATATCTACAGTAGTTAGAGCTACGCTTTTAACCTATTTGGCAGAATAGACTGAAATAGCTCTCTACTTTTTAAAGGCGCGCTGCCCAAATAAGGTTTTAGCGCCATCCTTATAAAACGTTTAGCTGCCTGCTGCGTGCTCTTTTCTGAAAAATCTAAATTTGCAAAGGCTAATAAGTCTTTTCCCAAATAGCTATTATTATTTTGTAATAACGAAGCAATAAATCCCTCGTTTTCACGAAATAGATAGCTCATATTCTCATCAATAGGTAGGCCTGTTGCAGCACAATTGGTAAAGTTCACCCCATATCCAAGCGCTTGCAAAGTTTGAAACTCAAAAGTGCGCAATGTTGGTTCAAGACTCTCTGGCTGGGTCGCCAAACGCGTGATACACTGCAAATATTGTTGAAATAGTTCAGGATAAGCGGTGTGATTTTCCAAAACTCTTACCAAAACTTCATTAACATAAAAGCCACTATATAACGCATAAGTTGTCATAGGTAAGGTGATAGAGGCTGATTCTGCTTTAGTAAGGGTTTTGAGATCACCTTTGCCGCTCCAACGAAGAAGCAAAGGTGTAAAAGGTTGTAATACTGCCTTGAAAGGAGAACGTGGACGGCGAGCACCTTTTGCAAGCAAGGTAATTCGCCCATGGTGTTCTGTGAAGAAATCCACAAGCGAACTGGTTTCACTATAATCTCGGCGGTGTAGCACAAAGCCACGTTCTAACTCGGTGAGCATCTATTCGTCGATATAACCTAAACTGCGTAATGCTCGTTCATCATCCGCCCAACCAGCTTTTACTTTCACCCATAATTCAAGGTGAACTTTATTGTCAAACAGGCGTTCCATATCCATACGAGCTTCGGTACCAATCACTTTGATCTTCTGACCTTTATTACCGATCACCATTTTTTTCTGGCCATCGCGTTCAACTAAAATCAAACCATTGATCTCGTAAGTACCACGCTCATTCATTTTGAACTGCTCAATTTCTACGGTTACAGAATAAGGTAACTCCTCACCCATAAAACGCATTAATTTTTCACGGATAATTTCCGATGCCATAAAACGCTGCGAACGGTCTGTCACATATTCTTCTGGATAGTGATGAGTACCTTCTTTAATCGATTCACGCACAAATTTTTCTAAGATATGAACATTTTTACCACGCTGACCAGAGATCGGAATAATCTCTTTGAATGGGAATTTTTCACTTAATGCAGTAATGTGTGGAAGAAGCTCTTCTTTCTCTTTGATGTTATCAATTTTGTTTATCGCCAACACTACAGGGGCTTTAATACCACGTAATTTATTTAACACCATTTCATCGTCATCATTCCATTTCGTGCCTTCAACAACGAAGATAACCATATCCACATCACCAATTGCACTACTTGCAGCACGGTTCATTAAACGGTTAATAGCACGCTTTTCTTCAATGTGTAACCCCGGAGTATCCACATAGATCATTTGGTGTGCACCTTCAGTTTTAATGCCTAAAATACGGTGACGTGTGGTTTGTGCTTTACGTGATGTAATTGAAATTTTTTGGCCTAAAATTTTATTTAATAGTGTTGATTTACCTACATTTGGGCGACCAACAATGGCAATAAAGCCACAATATTCTTTTTGATTTGTCATTTGTTTGTTCTCATTAATTACCCTCGCTCGCTTACGGGAGAGGGAGGAGAAAGCCTTCTGGCTTTCGGAGGGAGAGGGGATAAAACTATTTTTCCCTCTCTCTGATTTTCGCAAAAACATTGTTTTGCTCAAATCTGTCTCTCCCCCATAAACGGGGGAGAGTTTCACTACTTAATATTCAATTTTTGAATAACCTGTTCTGCCGCATCTTGCTCTGCCTTGCGGCGGCTTGTTCCCACACCAATAATCACTTCATCAAGTTTTTCAACTTGGCAACTTACCTTGAAGGTCTGATTATGAGCTTCGCCTTTAATATCCACGACTTCATAGTTCGGTAGTTTCAATTTTCGGCTTTGTAAAAATTCTTGTAGACGTGTCTTAGGATCTTTTTGTGCTTCACCAGGTTTCATTTCTGCAAGAAGATGTTGATACCACTGATAAATCATCTCCATTGCTTTATCCATTCCATGATCGAGATAGATCGCTGCAATAATTGCTTCTACACAGTCAGATAAAATAGAATCGCGGCGATGACCACCACTTTTCATTTCTCCAGGCCCCAATTTTAGGTATTCACCTAATTCAAACTGACGCGCCACAATCGCTAAAGTTTGTTCTTTAACCAAAGCTGCACGCATACGGCTTAACTCCCCTTCATTTGCTTTTGGGAATTTTTCGTATAATGCTTTACCAATCGCAAAGTTAAGAATTGAATCACCAAGAAATTCTAAACGTTCGTTATTAGTTGAAGCTGCACTGCGATGTGTCAGTGCTTGTTTGAGGTAATCGAGGTTAGCAAATTGGTAACCTAATTTTTTCTGTAATCGTTCTAGTTGCATAAAATTATAAAATTAATGGCGCGCGTACGCGCGCCATTATGGTTATTTAATCGTTGTAAACATTCTCTCAAAACGTAATCCACTTGGGAATTCGTTTGCTTTTTTATCAAGGCTTAACCAGATAAAAGTTGCTTTACCGACAAGGTTTTGTTCAGGCACAAATCCCCAGAAACGGCTATCTTCACTATTATCACGATTATCACCCATCATAAAATAATGACCTTGTGGTACAACCCATTCCCCTGCAGGCATACCCTCTTGTTTAAAGAAATAAGGTTCATAGTTAAATGGCTGTGGATTGTTCAAAATCTGGTGAGTAACATCACCAATTTCTGTACGCTCAACTTGCATCTCGCCATGATAGAAATACTCTGGATTTGGTTTAGCCCCTTCGTATTTATATACCATTTCTTTGCCATCTGCATGGGTAACCGTCAATTCTTGTGTACGGAAATCATATTTGATTTTATCCCCCCCCACGCCCACAACGCGTTTGATGTAATCAATATGAGGTTGTTGTGGCGCTTTAAAAACCACAATATCACCACGCTCAGGATGCCCCACCTCCACCAAGGTATTCTGCCAGATAGGATCTTTAATACCATAGCCGTATTTATTCACCACTAAGAAATCGCCAATACGTAAAGTGGGTTCCATAGAACCGCTTGGGATTTGGAATGGCTCAAAAATAAATGAACGTAATACGGTTACAAAGAAAAGCACTCCGAATAATGATGCTAAAAATTCACCTAATGCTGAGCGAGGCTGAATCTCTTTTAATTCATCTTCAGTTAATTCTCTGCCTAAACGTTTTTGTTCGCGTTCAATTTTTGCTTTACGGCGTGGATTTGCACTAAAGGTATAAAAAGCGGCAAAAGCCCCACAAATTACAACTAATCCAACAAGAATAATTGAAATTGTATTTGGCAGTTGCATTGAATCCAATACTTTCCAAATACCATATAACGCACCAATAAAAATGATGAGTAATAAGTTACCCATTTTTTCTCCTTGTTTTCTTCTACGAGATATACCGCAAAATATAGATATTAATTGATGGGCAAGGATGCCCATCCTACAAAATCAAATAAATTAATCCTTACCTACATGAAGAATTGCTAAGAATGCTTCTTGTGGCACTTCTACGTTACCAAGAGATTTCATACGTTTTTTACCCTCTTTTTGTTTTTGTAGAAGTTTTTTCTTACGGCTTACGTCACCACCATAACATTTCGCTAATACGTTCTTACGTAACTGTTTAACTGTCGAACGTGCGATAATGTGGTTACCAATTGCCGCTTGAATTGCGATATCAAATTGCTGACGTGGGATTAACTCTTTCATTTTTTCCACTAATTCACGACCACGGTAAGGTGCATTATCTTTGTGTACAATTAATGCTAATGCATCAACACGATCGCCATTGATCATAATATCCACGCGCACCATATCTGCCGTTTGGAAACGTTTGAAACCATAGTCTAACGACGCATAACCGCGAGACGTTGATTTTAAACGGTCGAAGAAGTCTAAAACCACTTCACCCATTGGGATTTCGTAAGTTAACGCAATTTGGTTACCGTGATACACCATATTCGTTTGAACACCACGTTTTTCCACACATAGCGTAATTACGTTGCCTAAATACTCTTGTGGCACAAGCATATTACATTCAGCAATTGGTTCACGAATTTCTGAAATGTTGCTAAGCGGTGGTAACTTAGATGGGCTATCCACATAAATCGTTTCACCGTTAGTTTGAACTACTTCGTAAACTACCGTTGGTGCTGTGGTGATTAAATCAAGATCATATTCACGCTCTAAACGCTCTTGAATAATCTCCATGTGCAATAAACCTAAGAAACCACAACGGAAGCCAAATCCTAGCGCTGTTGAGTTTTCTGGTTCATAGAATAATGATGCATCATTTAAACTTAACTTACCTAATGCGTCACGGAACGCTTCATAGTCATCCGAACTAATTGGGAATAAACCTGCATAAACTTGTGGTTTAACCTTTTTAAAACCTGGTAATGCTTTTTCTGCAGAATGATTATGCGTTGTTAAAGTATCACCTACTGGTGCGCCTAAAATATCTTTAATCGCACAAACAACCCAGCCTACCTCACCAGTTTTTAATTCAGTGGTATCGACTTGTTTTGGTGTGAAAATACCTAAACGGTCAACGTTGTATGATTGACCGGTGCTCATCACTTTGATCTTATCGCCTTTTTTGATCGAACCATTTTTCACACGCACTAATGACACAACACCTAAGTAGTTATCAAACCACGAGTCGATAATTAATGCTTGTAATGGCGCATCAGGATCACCTTCTGGCGCAGGGATTTTAGCCACGATCTCTTCTAATACAAGATCGACACCTAAACCTGTTTTCGCAGAACAACGCACTGCTTCCATTGCATCAATACCAACAATGTCTTCGATCTCTTCAGCTACACGTTCAGGTTCAGCCGCTGGTAAGTCGATTTTATTTAAAATCGGTACTACCTCTAGATCCATTTCAATTGCGGTATAGCAGTTTGCAAGAGTCTGCGCTTCCACGCCTTGACCAGCATCAACCACCAATAACGCCCCTTCACACGCAGCTAATGAACGCGATACTTCATAAGAAAAGTCTACGTGTCCAGGGGTGTCAATAAAGTTTAATTGGTACGTTTCGCCGTCTTGTGCTTTATAGTTTAAGGTCACACTTTGCGCTTTGATTGTGATACCACGCTCACGCTCAAGATCCATTGAGTCTAAAACTTGCGCTTCCATTTCACGATCAGATAAACCGCCACAAGTTTGGATTAAACGGTCTGAAAGTGTTGATTTACCGTGGTCAATGTGCGCGATAATAGAAAAGTTACGAATATTCTGCATTTTCATAAGGGCAGTAAATGTCCTGTTTGTTATTGTTAATCTAAGTTAATAAATCATAGCCACACACAAATATATTATATCCATAAAAAGTGCATATTTTGCCCTTGTATATCAATTTATATTTAAATCTAGCTATTAAAAATTTAATCGACGGATTGTACCTGAATTTAACTAAAAATGAAAAAGAAAGCGGTGGTTTCCGCTTAAATTTTTGCAAATTTATCTCGGAAAACCACCGCTTGTCTAAATCGAGGAATGAAATTACTCTTTTGATTTCCAAATTAATGGGTCAACACCACGTTTAATTAATTCTGGATGCTCTTCAATTTTAAAAATTGGTTGTTCAACACCTGCTTTTATTTGTTTTAAGTAATCTCTTAATACAACCCATACAATTGGTGCAAGAATCACGATTGCTACTAGGTTGATCATCGCCATTGATGCCATTACCGTATCCGCAAATGCCCAAACAATACCGCCATCACGTACCGCACCAAAGTATACGAAGAATAATACTGTTAAGCGGAATGCTAATACAAAACCCGGTTTGTTACGAATATAGCGAATATTCGTTTCTGCATATGCATAGTTACCAATAATTGAGGTGTAGCAGAATAATAATAAAATGAATGCTAAGAAATGTAGACCGAACTCACCCACGTGGAACTGTAATGCAGTTTGTGTTAAAGAAACACCACGTAATGATTCACCACCATAGTTATCTGAAAGTAAGATAATAATTGCTGTACAAGTACATACAATCATCGTATCCACAAATACACCTAACATCTGGATTAAACCTTGGCTTGCTGGGTGTTTTGCATCTGAAGTTGCTGCTGAGTTTGGTGCAGAACCCATACCTGCTTCGTTAGAGAATAAACCACGTTTAATCCCCATTAACATTGCTTTAGAAAATAATGCACCGAACATACCTCCAGCCATTGCAGAGAAATCAAAAGCACTTGAGACAATATTGCTCAATACTGCAGGCACTCGCTCAATGTTCATACCTAAAATGATCACCGCCATAATTAGATAGAATAGCGCCATGGTTGGTACTACTTTTGATGAGACTTGTGCCACACGTTTGATACCACCGAAGATAATCGCTGCTGTTAATACAACAAGCACGATACCAACAATATTCGCATCCCATTCCCATGCATTATGAGTTGCTTCTACAATCGAATTTGATTGAACAGCATTAAATGCAAAACCAAATGTGAAAATTAGAGTCACCGCAAAGGCTGTAGCAAGCCATGGCATTTTTAAACCACGGGTAATATAGTAAGCAGGACCACCACGGAACATACCATTTGGATCACGAGTCTTATATACTTGCGCGAGAGATGATTCCGCAAATGCACTACTCATACCAATAAATGCGGTTATCCACATCCAGAATACAGCACCAGGACCACCTAATGCGATTGCAGTTGCCACACCACCAATGTTACCCACACCCACGCGGCTTGCAAGACCTGTTGCAAATGCTTGGAATGGCGTTAATGAATCACCTTCCGCTGCGCGACCAGACCACATTTCACGCATACTACGTGGTAATAGACGTAATTGAACTAAACCAGTGGTAATTGTAAAGAATAAACCAACCCCTAAGAGGGTAATTACCGTAATATCCCAAAGTGGACCATCAACATTATCGACAATCCACTTCAGAACACTCTCAAATATTGCAACAATATCCATTAGCTAGACCTCTATTAAAATAAAAAAACTAGTTCGGCATTGTAATGATTTTTTAACAATTGAAAAGTTTTTTTAATTATCTAAATGAAAAAATTTAATTAAATTTAACGTTTAAACAGTAAATTAGTACTGCTGTCCAATAGACTACTATGGAACAACATCACACCGAAGCCAATCAATAATAATCCAATCAGTAATTTTAAACCGATAACTAACCGCTTGCTGGTGTTCAATGATAAATACCAACGGCTTGCATTAATCGCTTTTTGGCGCGCAAAGAGTACTATCATTGCAAATAATGTCAAGGTTAGCCCTGTGCCAATTGCCATTGCAAGGGTTGAAGCAACACCCCAAACATATAAATCCAACGTGTAGGCAAGAAATAAGACCAAAATTGCTCCTGAACATGGACGCAACCCAATACTAAAAATCAGCATTGCGGTAGTCTTCCAATCTTTGGCTGTCGCCATCTCATTCGCTGAAGGCATATGCTTATGCCGCCCACAGCCACAGTTTTCTGAGTGAACATGTTGTTGTGGCATCATTAATGGTGATTTAGGTTGAACCACTTGTATGCTCTTCACCATAAATTTTTTTGGTTTCGCTTTCAAGTGTTTGAATGCTTGATAACACCAATAAAGCCCGAAAAGCACCATTATCACAAAACTACCACGCTCTACCCACTTCAACGTGAGATTAAAATAACTACGCGATAAGGTAAAAATCACCACGATGACTGTTACAAGCCCAATTGCAACAAAACCTTGTACCAAAGCGGAGAGCAAAGTAATTTTCATTGCTTGTGGCAACTTAGTTTGCTCAAGAGATAGATAACTGGTCAAAATAAATTTGCCATGCCCTGGACCAACCGCATGGAACACGCCATATAAGAAACTCACAATAATGAGACTTATCCCAGCTTGGGTACTATTTTGTGCAATAGCTTTTAAAGAAGCTGAAAGTTCAAGGTTAAAGGCACGTTGCCATTCCATCACCTTGAATAAGAGATAGGGATATATTTGATATAAAGCGATTGCAACGATCACAATCGCTAAAATAGAAATGCCACGAATTGCCTTTATTTGCATGCGACACTCACTGTTTGTGCAAATTGCCCACCAAGAGATAAGCTACCGCTACCAGGCATATCTGCACTGTCATTTTTATCTAATGAAGAGGCATAAAGGCGTAAATTTTGATTCACTTTAGGTTCGATCAATTTAACTGAGCAAATATCTTGCTCCGAAATGGAAACATCATTCTCATTTAAGTAATTCATCGCAAGATAATAGCTTGGCTCAAAAGTAAACAAACGATATGTGTTATTTTTAGCCTCCACCGGTTTTGCTAATGCCAAAGTAAAATGATAAATAATATTTTGATCTTTAATTTCAACGGAAGAGTCCTGTGGCTTTGCCTTAAATTTGATGGGCTGATTTTTCTCATCATAAAGCTCACTAAAATAGTGAGCATTGACCGCTGAATCATCTAATTCACGTGTAATTTTTGTAAGAGCCTGCTCTTTATCCTTCGCCGATTTAACTTCATACAGTAATTCAGAGGATGTTATCTCATCCAATGTCCAGCGCATTTTAAACCCATCTAACTTTCCTTGATTAATCAGCACCTTATTTTGCATTTCAAGAAATGAATGAGGGTGAGCAAGTACTGTCGATGAAATAAATAGTGAAAATAGGGTAACAAATATCTTTTTCATATAGCTCAATATTCAAAAACTCCAATATTATAGATACAAAAAAGCGAACAGAAAGTTCTGTTCGCTTCTAAGTATTTTTTAGTCACAAGCTAAAGCTTGCTTCATAAGAATGAGGTGAGTTGGTCGATAAGCCGAGTTCTGTCGCGGACAATCATTCCTCTAGGCGCATATTCGCACATACGCTCAAGCAACCTACCCGAACTCTGAGCGGGCACACCCATTGAGTTCCTATTTGGTCTTGCTACGAGTGGAGTTTACCGTGCCATGGAATGTTACCACCCACGCGGTGCGCTCTTACCGCACCCTTTCACCCTTACCAGCCGAAACTGGCGGTCTGCTCTCTGTTGCACTAGTCGTAGGCTCACGCCTCCCAGACGTTATCTGGCACTCTGCCCTGTGTAGCTCGGACTTTCCTCTCGTTCACTTGTCCCACTAGGTCGTATTACTACGGTTAAGGGCTTCAATAAACCAGCGATTGTCTAACCAACTCAGGGCGCGAAGTATAGCGGATTTATACCGCTTTGCCAAGGATTAACGCATCCCATCTACAAGCGGTACTTTCCTCCGCTAATTTTACTAGCCTGTATTACGCATACCCGCAGCAATACCTGTGATGGTAATCATCAATGCCTGTTCCAATTCTGGATTCGGATTTTCGCCTTGTGCACGTAAACGGTGTAATAGCTCTACTTGCAATAAGTTGAGCGGATCTGTATAAACATTACGTAATGCAATCGACTCAGCCACCCATGGAAGTGTTGCCATTAGCTGACCCTCGTGAGAAAGCGATAGCACGGTTTCTACATCTGCCGATAATTGCGCGCGTAACTCTTTACCTAAACGGTGTAACTCTTGTGGTACAAGACGTTGATCGTAATGCTCTGCTAACCATAAATCCGCTTTACTGAACACCATCTCTAACATACCGATTCGAGTTGAGAAGAACGGCCATTGTTGGCACATTTCTTCTAACAGAGCTCGGTTTCCTTGTTGAATTAACTGCTCTAATGCAGCACCTGCCCCTAACCATGCTGGCAACATTAAACGGTTTTGCATCCATGCGAAAATCCATGGAATAGCACGTAAACTTTCAACTCCACCGTTTGGATTGCGTTTTGCAGGACGAGAGCCGAGTGGTAATTTTGAAAGCTCTTGTTCTGGTGTGGCAGCTCGGAAATAAGGCACGAAGTCTGGCTCGCCACGCACGATATTACGATAAAGCTCGCAAGAAATTGCCGAACCTTGATCCATCACATCACGCCACGCTTGTTTTGGCTCTGGCGGTGGGCAAAGATTTGCTTCTAAAATCGCACTCGCATAAAGATCTAAACTGCCCACAGCAACTGCTGGTAGACCAAGTTTAAAGCGAATCATTTCACCCTGTTCTGTTACGCGTAAACCATTTTTAAGTGAACGAGGCGGCTGAGACAACAACGCAGCATGAGCAGGCGCGCCACCACGACCAATAGTACCGCCACGACCATGGAACAAGGTTAATTCAATACCACATTTTTCACTTAAATTCACCAATGCTTCTTGTGCTCGATATTGCGCCCACGATGCCGCAAGCATACCTGCATCTTTTGCTGAGTCAGAATAGCCGATCATCACCATTTGTTTGTTGTTGATCACGCCACGGTACCAGCCAATATTAAACAGATCGGTCATCACTTTTTCACAGCGATCTAAATCATCTAAAGTTTCAAATAGTGGTGCAACACGAATCGGGGTTGTACAGCCTGATTCTTTCAATAATAAATGCACTGCAAGTACATCTGATGCTTCACGCGCCATTGAGATCACATAAGCTGAAATCACACCTTCTGGTTGTTCTGCAACCACTTTACAGGTATCTAAAATCTCTTGAGTTTCAGGGCTTGGTTTCCAATTAGTTGGCACAAGCGGACGGCGAGAACTTAATTCACGGACTAAAAATGCCTGTTTATCGTCTTCAGTCCATTGTGAGTAGTCCCCTAAACCAATATAGCGGGTAATTTCAGCTACAGCCATTTCGTGACGAGTGCTTTCCTGACGGATATCTAAACGAGATAAACCTAAACCAAAGCAACGCACACGACGCAAGCAATCCAGCAAGCCACCATTCGCAATAATGCGCATTCCACATGCATGTAACGATTGATAGCAGTCATACAATGGCTCCCAAAGTTGTTGGTCATCAGTCAAAATATCATTTTGACAAACAGTAAGCGGTTTGTTTTCAAGTAATTCTGTGTAGTAAGCTACTGTTTTAACTAATTTTGCACGCAGCTCTTTAATCACCACTCGATACGGTTCTAAATGGTCACCATATTTAGCACGGAATTCTGGTGTACATTGCACCACAGAAAGTTCATCGGCTAGGGATTTCATCTCTTCTAAGAATAATTCTGATGCTTTCCAGCGGTTCATTCTTAGCACTGTACGAGTAGTTTCTGCCGTTACAAATGGGTTACCATCACGATCACCGCCCATCCATGAAGAAAAACGTACCGGTGCAAGGCCCACTGGATGCTGAACACCAAAGTTTTTCTCTAAATGGAAATTTAATTGACGACAAAATTCAGGCACCGCTTTCCATAAACTATTTTCGATCACTGCCATTCCCCATTTTGCTTCATCAACAGGCGTTGGGCGTTTGGTGCGGATTTCGTTGGTATGCCATGCCAATGCAATTAATTGCATTAAGCGGCGTTTTAATTTTGTTGTTTCGGCATCAGTTAAATCATCGTGTTCTAAGCGACTTAAGCAACGGTTGATTTCCACGTGTTTATGCACTAATGAACGACGAGTGACTTCTGTTGGATGCGCAGTTAATACTAAGTCGATCAACAAACGCTCAACAGTTTCAATCACTTTCTGAGCTGGTACATTTTGTGCTTTTAAACGCGCAAAAAGAGCGCCCATTGACTGCTCAGACACATCATTATGACTACGGCGAGAATTAGTTTGATATTGCTCAGCAATATTGGTGAGATTCAAGAATTGACTGAATGCACGCGCAACAGGAATAATATTTTCAGTAGAAATATTCGCAAGCATATCAAGTAGTTGTTCACGTGCTTTTTCGTCACCTGCACGAGAACTTCTTGATAATACACGGATACTTTCGATCAATTCTAAAATTTCACTGCCCTGTGCATCGCGAATCGTCTCTCCTAAAAAATCACCCAACATATGGATATTGTGGCGCATTGATTCATAAACTTGGCTCATAAAAAATGTCCTCTAACGGTAAAATATTAACTAAACATAGATATACCGAAAAAGAGGACAAATAGCAACGATATTTAATTTATTTTATGAAATAAATTAGAAAAACTTATCAAACCTCAAATAAATGACGATTTGCAGCTAACTGGTCACGTGTTAAGCTGAATACACCTAAACCGCCGTGTTTAAATTCGAGCCAGTGGAATGGTACTGTCGGGAACTGCTCGATCAAATGTACCATACTGTTACCCACTTCACATACTAACACACCATTGTCACTTAAATAATCTGCTGCTTGCGCTAAAATGCGTTTAGTTATATCTAAGCCATCTGAGCCAGAGCCTAATGCCAATTCTGGCTCGTGATGGAACTCTTCTGGCATATCGGCGAGATCTTCTTGATCAACATAAGGTGGATTTGTCACGATTAAATCGTAACGATCTTGTGGCAGATTAGTAAACAGATCCGATTGTAATGGGAACACCCTATGCGCTACATTATGACGATCGATATTAATCTCCGCCACATTTAATGCGTCAAAAGACAAATCAACAGCATCCACTTCTGCATTTGGGAAACGCTCCGCGCAAGCAATCGCAATACAACCACTTCCCGTACACATGTCTAAAATTCGTTTTGGCTCTGCACGTAAAATACCTGTGAATCCCTGTACTATTAGCTCCGCTATTGGCGAACGAGGAATAATCACACGTTCATCAACATAATATTCCGCACCAGCAAACCACGCTGAGTTAGTTAAATACGCCACAGGTTTACGCAAACCTAAACGCTGTTGAACTAAACCGACAATGCGCTCTTTCTCCACACGAGCTAAACGCGATGAATAGAGACTTTCTGGTACATCAACTGGTAAAGCTAGTGCGCTTAGCACTAATTGGTTGGCTTCATCCCACGGATTATCATGACCATGACCATAATAAAGATCAGAGGCATTAAAGTAACTATATGCCCAACGCATCATATCTAAAATTGTCGCAAGATCATCTTCGACTGGATAAGCATTGATTTCTTCGAGTAATTCGAGGTTATATTGGGGTTCAAACATAAGTAATTTCCATTAAATAAACACCCTCTTGTTATACCATATTTCCATTTATGTTAGAATGCACAAATCAAAAAGAGGAATAAAAATGTTACAAGATGATGATTTTGCCCTGTTTCAAGAGACAGTGAAAGGCACTAAAAAGATTAAACAAGATACTTTTGTCCCTAAAGTTGAACCACGAAAAAAAGTTAGTGAAATTCGAGAATTAAGCGAAAAGGCTGATACTTTATTCTATTTTTCTGATGAATATGAACCACTTCTCACTGAAGAAAATGAGAAAGTGCGTTACCGCCGTGAAGATGTAGATCCTTATATTTTAAAACAACTACGCCGTGGTGATTTTCACCCCGAACTCTTTTTAGATCTTCATGGTTTAACTCGTGAAAATGCTAAAAAGGAACTCGCTAGTTTAATTATGGCGTGTGAACGTGAACAAGTTTATTGTGCAAGCATTATGACTGGTTTTGGCACTCGTGCACTGAAACACCAAATTCCACGCTGGCTAGTTCAGCATCCAAAAGTATTAGCTTTACATCAAGCACCTCGAGAATGGGGGGGAGATGCAGCAATTTTAATTTTGGTGGAACAATTAGAAATTAGAGAAAAACGTTAACTTCAAATAATGGCAGTGGATTATTTACATTTACTGCCATTTTCTGTTAATTTTGCCTATTCCAAGGAAATATACCACCCCAATTTTCCAAACTGACTTGATAGTATAAACACTGCTTTTGATAAAAAAGCTCTTTAATCTCTAAGTCAGTAATATTTTCAAAATTCATTTTGCAAGTATTGATAAAACCAATATCGTATTTATTTAGATCTAGTAAATACTGGACACTAAATTGTCCTGTACAACAGCCAACTAAACCAATTTCTAGAAATTTTTCAAATACATAAGTGTCATTTTGCTTGGTTTTAACCCAGTTTGATGCAGTATCCACCGCAATATCCCTTTTCACAAAAAAACAATTTGTATCAATATGGTTTATTTTATTCTGGGTGGTTGTCATTGTAATTTGTTTACCGCCAAAAGAAATTGTGTAGACAAATGGGTTTGGCATACTTGAATTATAATTAGCTATAGACTCATTCACATCAGGGCAACTTTTATTTAATTCTGGCATATAACAATAACGTAAAGAATAGGCGTAGTCCGCATTTGAGGCTAATAAAGTTGCTACACCCGACTCTATATGATTTGGTTCATACCAGTTATCATCATCTAAATAACACATAATGTCTTCTTTGACTAAAAACGGCGCTATCGCATTAATTGAGCTATTTGTCCAACCTCCAGCCCCCGTATTCATTGGTAAATAAATGGGAATGATGTGTGGATATTTATCTAAAATAGCCTTCGCTGTGGCAAAATATTGCTCACCATCAACAAAAACATAATGCTTACATGGATAATTTTGTTGCTGAACACTTTGGATAGCTCGTTCTAGATGTGAACGACCAATCGTTGAGGTAATCACCGCAACACTAAGAGGAAATTCTGAGGTTCTGGTTATTGACATATTGAATCTAAAAAGTCACAAATTTGCTGAATCTTAGCAGAAATCAGACTAGTCAACCACCTCAAAAAACGATTAGAATAAGTCTTTTTTTAAAACTGTTCTAATCACATAAAAGGAGACTATATGTTAGAACTTGTATTCGCTATTTTATGTAGCGTATTGGTAGGTGTGCTAATCAAGGTTGCACGTAGTAAAGGTATTCTTATTGCACAAAGTATTGCTGTAAATTATATCATTGCAACTAGTCTTTGTTATTTCTTACTGAAACCCAATTTTGGAGATAGCACTATTGTTGAAATTGTAGCGAATAACCCCTCTTCCTATCTCTTTTTTGCGCTAGGCATTTTATTACCAGCAGTTTTCTTAATTCAAGCTAAAGCTCTTGAGTTTGCTGGTATTATCCGTACTGATGCAGCACAACGCCTATCATTATTTTTACCTATTCTCGCTGCGTTTACGCTTTTTGGTGAAGCGGTCACTTCCAACAAATTAATTGCACTTTTACTCGCCTTTACAGCTCTAGGTTGTTTGCTATGGAAAAGCAATGAAGGAATTGGTAAAGGTGGTAAAACTGCAATTATTTCACTCGCTCTCGTTTGGATTGGCTTCGGAGTGATCGATATTTTGTTTAAACAAATGGCAAAAACAGGCTCTGCATTTCCATTAACGCTCTTTATTTCATTTGTTGGTGCTGGTTGTGTCATGTTCATCTACCTATTGCTGAAGCGAACACAATGGCATGTCGCAAGTGTGGGAGTTGGTTTATTACTAGGTGTCTTAAATTTTGGTAATATTCTTTTTTACATCAAAGCACACCAAGTGATGAAAAATGATCCTACCTTAGTTTTTACCGGTATGAACCTAGGAGTGATCTGTCTTGGCACGCTAGCTGGTGCATTAATCTTTAAAGAAAAAATTAATAAGACTAATTACTTAGGTGTTGTAATTGCAATTATCGCAATTATTTGTTTATTTTATTGGCGATAATAAGTGAGGGGATGAATAATCCCCTTTACTCTGTAAGGGAAATATATGAGCAATCTAAAACAATATGGACAAAATTATGTCAATTGGGTATTACGCCTCGGTAAAGGAAAAGCTGCAATATGGGGACTATTTGTCTTAGCCATATTCGCAATTATCATCCAAAGCCTACTTACTTTTATAATGACAGGACAAGTTCATACCGAGGATATTTTTCGCTCAATTGGTTTTGGTTTAATTTCTGCACCCTTTGTGATTTACTTCTTTAACTTAATTGTTGAAAAACTAGAGCGTTCTCGTCAACGTTTGACTCTATCTTTAAGAGATCTTTCGCTATTACGTGAACAAGATGCACGTCTTAATGTTGAATTAGAACAACAAGCAGCTT
The DNA here is from genome assembly GCA_002002485.1 of Pasteurellaceae bacterium 15-036681. Lineage (GTDB taxonomy): Bacteria > Pseudomonadota > Gammaproteobacteria > Enterobacterales > Pasteurellaceae. The sequence goes on along the minus strand of MQVI01000007.1, from coordinate 41,691 downwards.
TCCTCCGCTCATTCTTTGATGCTTCTCCAGACCTTGTTTTTTATCGCGATGAACAGGGGCATTTCTTAGGTGGTAATCGAGCTATGGAAGTTTTAACAGGAAAATCAGAGAAAGAGCTAATTAATTTAACACCCTACGATATTTACCCAGAAGAAACAGCAAAACTAATTAGAGATACAGATCACGATACCTTAGCAAGTAACACCATTATTACCTACGAACAATGGATTCGCCACCCAAACAATAAGCTCTCATGCTTTGAAATTCGTAAAGTACCTTATTACGATCAGCTCACACAGCGCCACTGTATTATGGGATTTGGTCGCGATATCACTGAGCGAAAACGTTATCAAGAAGTGATTGAAAAAAATAGTCGCGACAAAACAAGATTAATGGCCACAATCAGCCATGAACTACGTACGCCATTAAATGGTATTATTGGTTTAAGTCGCATCTTACTAGAGGGTGAGTTATCTGAGCAACAACGAGAATATCTAAAAACAATTAATATCAGCGCCGTATCATTAGGACATATTTTTGGCGATATTATCGATTTAGAAAAAATAGATAGCCGTCGCATTGAACTATTCCGCAGTGAAGTCGAGTTTTCTCAATTAATTAGCGATATTAGCCATTTTGCTAATTTGATGGCTGAAAAGAAAAAGATAAAATTCCAAATCCAATATGCTGAAAACTTGCCCGATTTTATTTATATCGATAATGCTCGTTTAAGCCAAATTCTGTGGAATCTAGTGAGTAATGCGGTAAAATTTACTCCTGAAGGCGGCAATATCTATTTAAATATAGAACGAGTAGATAAAGATCATTTTAACTTTATCTTACGTGACACAGGTATCGGAATCCCTAAACATGAACAACGCAAGATTTTTGCAATGTTCTATCAAGCAGAAAATTCAAAAGCAAAAAAAGCGCAAGGTAGTGGTATTGGACTAGCCATTTCTAAGCGTATTGCCAAATTAATGGGGGGAGAACTCACTGTAAAAAGTGAAGAAAATCAAGGTGCTACATTTACATTATCAATTCAAGCTGATGAAGTAAAAGAGAAAAAACAGTTAACAATTAGCACCCATTCTCTTAAAGTGCTATTGGTAGAAGACATCGAAGTCAATGTGGTGGTAGCTCGAGCTATGTTGGAAAAACTGGGATGCGATATTGATGTCGCAATGACTGGAGCTGAAGCCTTCCAGCTATTTGATTTAAACAGCTATGATTTAATTCTACTTGATATTCAGCTACCAGATATGACTGGTTTTGAAATCGCGCAAACCCTACGTAAGCGCTACGAAGAGGGTGATGCAGATTATTTGCCACTATTAATTGCACTTACAGCCAATATAATTCAAACCAAAGCAGAATATAAAGAACAAGGAATGGATGATGTATTACGTAAGCCATTATCTCTTGAAACTTTAGTTGATTGCTTAAATTGCCATTTTGACGAAGAAGTGTTAGATAATGCTAGAACTATGCAAGATATACAAGAAAACACACCGCTTGTACAAAGTAATGAGCAAACATCTTGTAATTTTAATAAGCAAATATTAAGTGAATTAATCGATGTAATGGGTAAAAAAGCGGTATTAGCGAATTTAGATCTATTTAAAACATTAATGCCGGAATATTTAAATAATTTGATGAATTATTTAAATACATGGCAAGGTATGCCAAATCTGGAAAATAGGAAAAATACCCTTAATGAGGCTCACAAAATTAAAGGCGCTCTGGCTTCCGCAGGCTTAATTAGGCTACAACAAATTGCTGAATTAGCTCAGACAGATACTGGTTCAGAATGGGAAAAATATATTGCTGAATGGAGTACAGAAATCCAACAAAAATGGGAAGTGGAGCTAGCTGAAGCTATCCAGTGGATAACTAATCAGCAATAGCTTATCTAGCAAAGGGTTGTATATTTGCGAAAGATCATCTTTTCGTACTGTTCTGCTTTCAAATCCTTTAAAAGTTTGATATAAATAACAAGTTTTCAAATTAACTTTAACCTATTAGGAGAACTTATGGAATTAGTATTTATTCGTCACGGTTTCAGTGAATGGAATGCTAAAAACTTATTTACAGGCTGGCGCGATGTTAATTTAACAGAGCGTGGTATTGAAGAAGCAAAATCAGCAGGTAAAAAATTACTTGAAGCTGGTTATGAATTCGATATCGCATTCACATCTGTTTTAACTCGTGCAATCAAAACGTGTAATATCGTGTTAGAAGAATCTAACCAATTATGGATTCCACAAGTGAAAAACTGGCGCTTAAATGAGCGTCACTACGGTGCATTGCAAGGCTTAGATAAAAAAGCAACGGCAGAACAATATGGTGATGAGCAAGTTCACATCTGGCGTCGTTCTTACGATATCTCTCCTCCGGATTTAGATCCGCAAGATCCAAATTCTGCACATAACGACCGCCGTTATGCTCACTTACCAGCAGATGTTGTGCCAAATGCAGAAAATTTAAAAATCACTTTAGAACGTGTATTACCGTTCTGGGAAGATCAAATCGCTCCAGCATTACTTTCAGGTAAGCGTGTTCTTGTAACTGCACACGGTAACTCACTACGTGCATTAGCGAAACACATTATTGGTATTTCTGATGAAGAGATCATGGATTTTGAAATCCCAACTGGTCAACCATTAGTGTTAAAACTAGATGACAAATTAAACTTTGTTGAGAAATTCTATCTGTAATTGATCGAGATAAAAGCGCCCAAGTGAAGTAAAATTTGGGCGCTTTTATTATATCTATTACAAACGTCATCTTCTCACTCAATCGTTTCAGTTGTATCTATTCTTCAATCTTGATATATTTCGCTGCAGAAAGATTACTCAAGATCAACACTTTACATTTTTTAAAATGTAAACCAAAGTGACTTTTTATTCAGCTTTAAAATAGAACTATTATTTACTTTTTAGGAGACCACTTTATGAAAAATTCTCGTTCTTCTCACACTAAAGGCCGTTCTGTATTACCAACTACAAAAGTCGTTGCATATCAACAACCCATTTATATTCCATTATTTTTTGCAGATTCCAATCCAAAACGCCAAATTCTATGGCAATTAGAGCTAGATAATGGCATTAGAGATTCAGGTAAAGTAAAACGTAATGCAATTAATTTGGCAGGAAATTTACCAATCGGGACTCATCTATTAAATGTCATTGTGGGTAAAGATGTTCTTTGTGAAAATCACTCCATTTACCAATGTCAATTAATCGTAGAATAAAAATAAGCTCGGCAAAAAATAGTAATTTGTTCTCAAACAAATATTTTAGATAAAAAAATACCCTCAATAATGAGGGCAAATTCTTTTGATCTAATTCTAGGAGGTATATGAATTACTGTTTTATAAAAGGAGACAAATAAAACAAGACCAAAAGTAAAAACTAAAGGAGGAAATCGTTGGCTCCTCCTGCTGGACTTGAACCAGCGACATACGGATTAACAGTCCGCCGTTCTACCGACTGAACTAAGGAGGAACATAACGTTGAATATAATAAGCTAAATCGTTTTAGTAGTCAAATAGCTAAACCTTTCTTTTCAATTCCTTGACAATTAATTTATTTTTGTAATTTTATGTATAGCAAACTGAACAACTTGACAATTTAGCTAGTTTCATTTCTCGAATTGAGAAATTTAATCCATCAATCATCAATAACTTACCAGATAAAGTTTTACCAATATCTAACAATACCTTTATAGTCTCCAATGCTTGTAAGCTTCCAACCAAACCAACGATAGGTGCTATAACACCTGCCTCAACACAACTTAATACATTTTGTCCAAATAACTGACTCAAACAATTATAACAAGGATCATTTTCACCATATCTAAATACTGAGACTTGCCCTTCAAAACGAATTGCAGAACCAGAAATCAAAGGGATTTTATGCTCAAAGCACACCTGATTAAGTATATTACGGATATCAACGTTATCTGTACAATCTAACACGACGTCATAATCAGGTATCAATAGCTGCCATTCTTTAAAATCTGGCCTCGCATTTATCGGTGTAATTTCAATATTAGGGTTAATTTCTGCCAAACGCTGTTGCGCAGAAAGCACTTTTGGTTGCCCAATATTCTTGTCTGTATGCAAAATTTGGCGCTGTAAATTAGAAAGTGAAACCGTATCAAAATCAACTAATGTCAGATGCCCAACACCAGCACTAGCAAGATATTGACTTGCCGCACAACCTAATCCTCCTAAGCCAACAATAAGCGCACGGCTGTCTTTCAGTTTTTCCTGCCCCTCAAAATCAACACTTTTTAGAATAATTTGACGGTTATAACGTAATGTTTCGTGATCTGTAAGTTCCATTTTAATCACCTATTTCAATAACATATTAAACGGCTGAATTGTCACTTTTTCACCTGCTCCAACATTACCACGCTCTTGCTCCAATACGATAAAACAGTTACTTTCATTAAAAGCACTAAAAATATGTGAGCCTTGGGTACCAACCGAATGAACCTCCAATTGTCCCTCTGCATTAGCTTGATAAAAACCACGTTGGAAGTCTTGGCGACCAACAGATTTCTTCAACGGAACGGTTGTATAAGCGGTGAGTTTTGGTGACATATTTGCGATCGTATCTGTCGAAAAACCAGCTAGTTTCATAATGGCAGGCTGAACAAGTTGATAGAAAGTAACTAATGCAGAAACAGGGTTCCCTGGTAATCCACAAAACCATGCTTTTTCTAATTTACCAAATGCGAATGGTTTACCCGGTTTCATCGCTATTTTCCAGAATCCAATTTCACCTAATTTTTCAATTACCTCTTTGGTGAAATCAGCTTCACCAACGGATACTCCCCCACTAGTAATAAGCACATCAGCATTAGCTTGTGCTTCGGTAAAGATGCTCTCAAAAGTTTCAGGGTTATCAGGCAACAAGCCATAATCTAAGATCTCACAGTTCAATTTTTCCAACATCAAACGTATAGTAAAACGGTTTGTGTCATAAATTTGCCCCTCTTTTAGTGCCTCTCCCACAGTGACCAACTCATCTCCAGTTGAAAGAATAGCAACTTTTACTCTCTGAAAAACCTCAACTTTCGCAATACCTAGTGAAGCTAACAGAGGTAAACTAGCTACATTCAACTGACTACCTTTCTTCAATACCAATGCTCCTCGCTGCACATCCTCACCTATTCTGCGAATATTAGCGCCAAGTTTCGGAATTCTATTAAATGTAATAGAGCCATCTTCATTTAAGATCGTATCCTCTTGCATAACAACGACATCCATACCTTCTGGAATTTTAGCGCCTGTCATTATACGTACGCACTTACCCACCTCTATTTCACCAGTAAAAGGGTTACCTGCAAAAGATTTACCGGTTACTTCTAATCGATTATTTTTTTCTAGATCAGCAAGTCTAACAGCATAACCATCCATTGCTGAATTATCGAAATTAGGGACATTGATAGGCGAGAAAATATCAGTTGCTGTAATACGATTGACAGAGTTATTTAGATTGATAATTTCTGTCTTAGTAGGATTTGGTAAACGAGCTAGAATATTTTCCAGAGCTTGTGAAAGGGACAATAAAGACATTTAGACTCCTTAATTGTAAATGAGGCGAACCATTGTTCGCCCTATAATTTAACTAATTGCTCGAGTTTGCATAAAAAAATCATGCAATCCTAATAAAATATTGTTAATAGCCACAGCACATAAAATCAGCCCCATAACACGACTAATAATTGCGGCTCCAGCATTACCAATATAGTGTTGAATTCTATTTGCTGCTAGCAATAATAAATAAGTAATTAATAATATAGCTAACATAATGCCTGTAGTTACTACCTGATCACCAAAACTATAGCGATGATTATCTGTTAATAAGACTACCGCCATCATTGCGCCTGGAGAAGCAATGGAGGGTACTGCAAGAGGATAAACTGCAAGCTCGTGTAAATTACTTTTCATTTTAATTTCTTGATCAGGTTTGCTCTCCCCAAAAATCATAGATAATGCAAATAATAACAAAACTAAACCACCAGCAATTTGGAATGCAGATAATGGAATTTGCATCGCATCTAATAGCCACTGTCCTAATACCAAGAAAAAGAGTAAAATCCCTGCCGAAATTAAAATTGCATTACGTGCTATTTTACGGCGATCATCTGGTGACAATCCAATTGTTTTCGCTAAATATACTGGGATACTCCCGATTGGATCAATAACAGCCCACAATACAACAAACTGAACGACGAGCGAATCAAACATGTTTCCTCCGACAAAAATAAATAATTGATATTGTGCAACAAATTCTTTTTAAAACAAATAGCTTATTTACATTTATATGATTTTTTTTACAGATTTAACTTTAAAACGCGGACAAACTGTATTGCTTGAGCAAGCAAACTCTACTATTCACACTGGTCAAAAAGTGGGATTAGTCGGCAAGAATGGTTGCGGTAAATCCACTCTACTTTCTCTATTAAAAAATGAACTTACACCTGAAGGTGGCGAAGCTAAATATCCACAAAATTGGTCTATCTCGTGGGTAAATCAAGAAACGCCTGCATTGGATATTTCAGCGATTGACTATGTTATTCAAGGCGATCGTGAATATACTCAGCTTACGAAACAACTTGAACAAGCCAATATTGACAATAATGGAAACTTAATTGCGACTTTACATAGTCAATTAGATACCATTGATGCGTGGACTATCCAATCTCGTGCAGCAACACTACTTAATGGCTTAGGTTTTACCACTGAACAGCTCGAATTCCCTGTGAAATCTTTCTCAGGGGGCTGGCGTATGCGTTTAAACTTAGCGCAAGCGCTGATCTGCCGTTCAGATTTACTGTTACTTGATGAACCTACTAACCACTTAGATTTAGATGCAGTAATCTGGTTAGAGCGTTGGCTGAGTCAATATCGCGGCACATTGATCTTAATTTCTCATGACCGTGATTTCTTAGATCCGATTATTGATCGTGTTATCCATATCGAAAATTACAAATTGAATGATTACACAGGTAATTATTCCTCTTTTGAAATTCAGCGAGCAACAAAATTAGCACAACAAAATGCGGCTTATCAGCAACAGCAGCAAAAAGTAGCTCATTTGCAGAAATTTATTGACCGCTTCAAAGCAAAAGCAACAAAAGCTAAGCAAGCTCAAAGCCGTGTAAAAGCGCTCGAACGAATGGAATTAATCGCCCCAGCGCATATTGATAGTCCATTCTCTTTTGAATTTAGAGAGCCATTATCATTGCCTAGCCCATTGCTTTCAATGGAAAAAGTCAGTGCTGGCTATGCAGAAAAAACTATTTTGCAGTCCGTAAAACTCAATCTTGTACCCGGTTCTCGAATTGGTTTATTAGGTAAGAATGGTGCTGGTAAATCAACGTTGATCAAACTATTGGCTGGTGAAATTGCACCACAAATAGGCACAATCCAATTAGCGAAAGGCGTTCAATTAGGTTATTTTGCGCAGCATCAGCTTGATACTTTAAGAGCAGAAGAAAGCGCTTTATGGCATTTAGCTCGTCTAGCACCAGAAAAGACTGAACAAGATCTGCGTAACTACTTAGGTGGTTTTGATTTCCATGGAGATAAAGTAAAACAAGCGGTGAAATCATTCTCAGGCGGAGAAAAAGCGCGTTTAGTGTTAGCACTAATTGTATGGCAACGTCCAAATTTACTATTACTAGATGAACCAACCAACCATCTCGACTTGGAGATGCGTCAAGCCTTAACCGAAGCATTAACCCAATATGAAGGTTCACTGGTTGTAGTATCTCACGATCGCCACTTATTGCGTAGTACCGTAAATGAATTCTATTTAGTACACGATGGCATTGTGGATGAATTTAATGGTGATTTAGATGACTATCAAAAGTGGTTGAATGATCTCAATATACAACTGGAAGCAAATAAACGTGCCGAAAATCCAACAACGAGTAACGGAGAAAATTCAGCTGCAAGTCGCAAAGAGCAAAAACGCTTAGAAGCAGAGCTCCGTCAACAAGCAGCTCCATTACGTAAAAAGTTAGCCACTTTGGAAAAAAATCTGGAGAAACTTACCGCTTGTGTAAACGAACTTGAGGAAGTTCTAGCAACACCAGAGATCTATGAAGCTGAAAATAAACCTAAATTGACCTCCACCCTTGCTAAACAAGTTGAAACAAAAAAACAGCTTGAAGAAGTCGAAATGGAGTGGATGGAAATTCAAGAAGAATTAGAAACATTGTTGAATGGTTAAACTTGTAAGATGGGCATCCTTGCCCATCATTTTTTATAAATAAAAGGAACTCTATGCGCCAAGCCAAACTTTATCGTTATACAATTCCTGTAGAAACAGGCATTATTCTCCGTAATCGTCGTTTAAAACAGCGTGAAGGCTTTGTTATTCAATTAATTGAAAATGATAAAACTGGTTGGGGAGAAATTGCTCCACTGCCAGAATTTAGTCTAGAAAACCTTGATGAATGTGAACAACAATTAAAAACTTGGATAGCCCTTTGGTTAGCCAAACAACCTTTCGAGGTTGATAGCTATGCACCTTCTATCGCCTTTGGTGTAAGCTGTGCACTCGCTGAATTAAATAATGAATTAGGCGAACAAACTAACTACCGTGTTGCACCGCTTTGCTACGGCGATCCTGATGAACTTTATAATGAATTAGCTCAAATTGAAGGCGAGAAGATTGCAAAAATCAAAGTGGGCTTATATGAAGCAAATCGTGATGGCTTAATTGCCAATATGTTTTTAGAAGCCATTCCTGACTTAAAACTACGCTTAGATGCTAACCGCTCTTGGAGCATTGAAAAAGCATTACTCTTTGCAAGTAAAATTGCACCTGAGAATAAAGATCGCATTCAATTTATTGAAGAGCCGTGCAAAACCCCTGAATTATCTCGCCAATTTGCAGAGCAAACAGGGATTGCAATCGCTTGGGATGAAACTGCTCGCGAGCCTAATTTTTTCGTAAGAAAAGAGACAAATCTTACCGCTATTGTGATTAAACCAACCCTAGTCGGCTCAATTCAAAAATGCGTAGGCTTGATTGAACAAGCCCATAAATTAGATTTAATTGCCGTGATCAGTTCAAGTATTGAATCGAGTCTAGGTTTAACACAATTAGCCAGATTAGCTCAGCAATATACGCCTGAAGCAACACCTGGACTAGATACGTTAGATCTTATGAAAGCACAGCTTCTACGCCAATGGAATAAATCGCAATTACCTATTATCGAAATAGGTAGCAAGGAATTAACAGAAATCCCCTTATAATGCAAAAGCGGTCAGCTCCCATGTTTAATTTACAAAATCAAACAGGGAACTGACCGCTTATCGCCTTAAACTACTCGAATTAACGAATAATCCCACGAGTTGAGCGCTTAAAGAAATCTAAGAATAAGCTAACTGCTGCTTCTGTTTTTGCATACTGCTCAATTTCAGGCATTGCCTCATCAAGCGTTTTACCACTACGATAAATTAACTTGTACACATTACGAATTGCATGCATTGTTGCTTTTTCAAAACCACGGCGTTTTAAACCTTCAAGGTTTACCCCAAATGGTTGAGCATGGTTACCTTGTGCCATCACATAAGGAGGCACGTCTTGGCTAACCATAGAACCACCACCTAACATTACGTGTGAGCCCACTACAACGAACTGGTGGATCGCTGACATACCGCCTACAATCACAAAATCGTCTAGCGTTACATGGCCTGCTAATGTACCGTTATTTGCAATAATACAACGGTTACCAATTTGGCAGTCGTGTGCAATATGGCAGTTGATCATAAATAAGTTATCATCGCCTACCTTAGTAATTCCGCCACCTTGGATTGTACCACGATGAATAGTCACACTCTCACGAATACGATTACGATCTCCAATAATTGTTTTCGTCGGCTCATTATTATATTTTAAATCTTGGTTGATTTCACCAATACTTGCAAATTGGAAAATTTGGTTATCTTCGCCAATTTCTGTATCACCTTGAATCACCACATGTGAATGAATCTTGGTGCCTGCGCCAATTTTTACATCCTTGCCAATCACACAAAATGGGCCAATTTCAACGTTAGCACCAATTTTTGCGCCTTCTTCAATGATTGCCAAAGGGCTAATTTTTGCTGAAGAATCAATTAATTGCATATTTCCCCCTCTCTAGGGTTAGTTTTTATTAAAGGGATAGATTTCCCTCTATTCCATTATTTTATTTACGTGCACACATTAAATCAGCTTCACAAACAATTTTGCCATCTACATAAGCTTTGCCTGTAAATACTGTAATGCCACGGCGTTCCTTGATGAAATTAACTTCAATCACCATTTGATCACCAGGTACAACAGGGCGCTTAAAGCGAGCATTATCAACTGCTGCAAAATAGTAAAGCTCATTATCCGCTAATTTGCCATAACTTTTAATCGCAAGTACGCCTGTTGCTTGCGCCATAGCTTCTAAAATTAACACCCCAGGAAAAATAGGCTGTTTTGGAAAATGTCCTGTGAAGCAAGGCTCATTCACACTCACATTTTTTACCGCTTTAAGCCACTTACCTTCTTCAAAATCCACGACACGATCAACTAACAAAAATGGATAGCGATGTGGAAGCATATCCATAATTTCAGTTACTTCAATAATTCTTGGTTCTCTATTTTCTTGTACTTCAGTTGTCACGGTTAGACCTCTTAATTTACTACTTTGTTTTTACTCTTATTCTGCTAAGCGTTTTTCAATCGCTTTTAAACGCTTGTTCATCTCATCAATATTCATCGTAAGAGCTGCTGTTTTACGCCACTCTTTATTTGGTTGTAGCGGAATACCTGATGAATAAATCCCTTTCTCAGTAATAGGGCGCATCACCATTCCCATACCTGTAATGATAGCACCATCACAAATTTCCATATGACCATTGATCACACTTGCACCGCCGATTTGACAGAAACGCCCTACTTTTAGACTCCCCGCCATAACAACACCACCAGCAACTGCTGTACCAAATCCAATATGTACATTGTGAGCAATTTGGCAAAGGTTATCAATGATGACATTATCTTCGATAATCGTCGGATCTAACGCACCACGGTCAATACAGGTACAAGCCCCAATCTCAACACGATTACCAATAACCACACCACCGGTTTGTGGAATTTTAATCCATTGACCTTTATCATTTGCATAACCGAAGCCATCACTACCAATAACCGCAGATGCTTGGAATAAACAGTCTGAGCCAATTTGAACATTGTGATAAATCGATACGTTCGCCCATAATTGAGTACGAGCACCAATTTTACTATTTTTACCTACAAAACAACCTGCACCAATCACAACATCATCACCAAGTTCAACACCGCTTTCGATGACTGCATTTGCACCAACTGAAACGTTGTTTCCTAGTTTAGCATCTTCAGCAATTACAGCACTTGGGTGGATATTCGTTGCTGCTTTTGGTGTACTATCCATATATTGTGCTAAAAGTGCATATGCTAGATAAGGATTTGCAACCACAATAATATTTTGATTTTCAGTACAAAACTCAACATCTGCTTCACTTACAATAATCGCACCGGCTTGGCTTTTAGCCAACTGCTCACGATATTTAGGATTAGAAATAAAAGTAATTTGTGTACTATTTGCTTTATCAAGCGGAGCTATACTGCGAATAGCCAAATCGGCGTTACCCTTTAGAGTACCGCCGATCTGCTCCGCTAAGTCAATTAAACGGAAATCTACCATTATTTTTTCGCTTCTTCTGGTTTAGCTTCAGTTTTTGCCTCTTCTGCTTTTGGAGCTTCAGGCGCTTTTACTGGTGCAATTTCTGCTAGTGGTTTTACATCTGTTTTAATTGCAGCTAAAACATCCTCAGTAATATCTGATTTTAAATCTTTTGCATATAATGCAACTGACGGTGAAAGAACTAAAGTATAACCTTTTGAATCTGCTACTGATTTAATTTTTGCATTAATGTCATCTACAACATATTTTTGCACTGCATCTGGATCAAATCCTGCATTTTCTTGTTGTGCTTTAGCAATTCTTTGTTGGAAACTTGTTACTTTCTTCTGGAATGCTTCACCTTTTTTAGCAAAGTCAGCCTCACGCTTTTGAAGCGCTTCTACTTTTTTCTGGAAAGCATTTGCTTCTGCATTAATTTTATTTTGACGATCTTGAATATCTTTAGAGCGTAAACGTGGTGCTTCTTTTTCTAGTGCTGCTACCTTTTTCTTCAAAGAAGCTTCTACATTTTTCTGCTCAGTTTGTAATTTTTTGGCATCATCTTCAATTTTTTGACGCTCAGCAACCAATTTTTTCTCTTCATCCGCTAATGCTTTATCATCAGCAGCAAATTTACCTTCGCTCTCTTTCATGAATTTCGCAAATGTTTCATTTGCTTCAATCATTGATGGGTGATTTTGCATTAAGAAATTTGGATCTGCAAAGCCGATACGATCGTTTGCATTTGCGATATTTGCAGTTAATGCTAATGCTGTAGTTACTGTTGCAAGTTTGAATAATTTTTTCATTAATAAATATCCTTGATATCTGAGAGGTTGCAAGCGGTTAAATTTACATTTTATTTTACAAATCCAACCGCCTGTAAAGTTAAACGAGACTAGAATGAACTACCAATACTGAATTGGAACTGCTCAATCTCATCATTTTTATACTTCTTAATTGGTTTAGCATAAGAGAATGATAATGGACCAATTGGTGATTGCCATTGGAATGCAATACCTGCCGATGCACGCACACGTTTATAATCTTTAAAGTTTTCTAAACTTGAATAATCATATTGCACACTATCAAGCACTGGTTTCTGTTTCCATTTTGTGCTCCATACGCTCGCTGCGTCAACAAATAGTGATGTACGCACATTATGCTGATATTTTTCACTAACAAATGGAGTAGGCATAATCAATTCTACGCTTGCAGTTGCCATTGCGTTACCACCCACAACGTCATTCTGTGCATTAGTAAATCTCTTACTATCTGCATCTAGATACACAGCTTTAGGACCAATCGCGCCATAGCCAAAACCACGTAAGCTACCAATACCGCCAGCAGTATAAAGCTGATAGAACGGCACTTCTTTACCGCCAAAACCATTTGCATAAGCAACACCTGCTCGAGTTGAAATCACCCATTTATGCTCACGATTAAGTGGGAAATAATTTCTAAACTCAGAGTTTAATTTATAGTACTTATTGTCTGAACCTGGGATAGTCACTTTACCACCCAAATTAGCATAAGTCCCTTCTGTTGGGAAATAGCCACGGTTTAGGCTGTTGTAGTTCCAACCAAATGAAAAATCAAAGTCATCTGCTTTAATTCTTGGATATACATTACTTTCGTTAGAATAAGGGAAGTTCATTGAACGAACATATAATTCACGAGTATATTCACGCTCAGCGTTTTTAATCATATCGCGCGTATAACCAAGACCTAAATAGTATGAATTATTCTCATCTACAGGGAACCCTAATGTAGTATTTGCTCCATAGGTTTTACGCTTATATCGAGATGCCGAATCACTTTTCGAGTTATCGTAATCTTCATAGAAAACATTACCGCCTAAGCTTACTCCATCTTTTGTGAAGTACGGTTCTGTATAACCTAAGTTTACACTCGTACCATAGTCATTACGTGTACCGTTTAAACTTACTGTTGAACCCATACCTAAGAAGTTTTCTTGTTTGATACCCGCTTGGTAGCTAATACCGCTTTCTGTACCATAGCCGATACCGAAAGTGATACTACCTGTATTACGCTCACGTACTTTATAAAGCAAATCAACTTGGTCATTTGTGTCTGGCACATTTGGATAAGTTAAATCTACAGATTCATAAAAGCCTGTACGCTCTAAACGAGATTTACCTAATGCAGCATTAGTTGTTGATAACCATGTTCCCTCTTGCTGACGCATTTCGCGACGCAATGTTGAATCCGCCGTTACATCATTACCCTCAAAACGAATTTTACGCACATAAGTACGTGAACCCGCATCCACAACAAAATTGATACGTACAGTTTTATTCTCTTCATCAAAAATCGGGTGAAGATCAACTTTTGCAGCTGCATAGCCATTTTCACCTAAAATTGATTTAATCCCCTCTTCAATTTTTAGCAAATCATTTTTACGGAATAAATCCCCTGTTTTGTAATCTTTTAGCAGTGTATTTAATTCCTTATCAAGTTTAGCCGTATTACCAACAATACGAACATCACTCACTCGGTATTGTTGACCTTCACTAACTTTATAAGTTAGATCGACATCTTTTTTATCTTCGCTGAATTGAACATTCGTACCTGCTAATTGGAATTTAGCATACCCACGATTCATATAAAAATCACGAATATTTTCGAAATCTTGATTGTAGGGTTGAGCTTCAAATTTACTACTTTGGAAAATATTAAACCACGAAACATCAGGTTGAATGTCTAGCTGTTTGGTTAATTCTTTTGAGCTAAATGCTTCATTACCTTCAAAGGTAATTTTCTTCACGTAAGAAACATCGCCCTCTTTAATGTCCAATTTTACATTCACGCCACCATTTTCAGCATGAGTAACTTGGGTATCGATAGCCGCATTGTAACGACCAATCGTATGATAATGATCTAACAAACCTTGTTTAAAGGCTTCTAATTTTTGCACGTCAAATACCTCACCATTATTGATGAGATTTGCTTTTAGATTTTGCTCAATTGGGTCTTTAGGAATCGCTGAATTACCCTCAATATCGATTTTATTGATCAACGCACGAGGTACAATTTTGATCACTAAAGTATTGCCTTCTCGGCTTGCTCGTACATCTTCAAAGGTGTTTTGCACATAAAGTTGACGCACTACATTTGCGACATCATTATCACTTGCTGTTTGTCCAACTCGCACAGGTAATGATGAAATAATAGCTTCACCCAGTGAAGCTTGAACGCCATCAACACGAATATCCTTAACAACAAAAGGAGCTGCAACAGCCACACCATTTGCCAGTAAAAGTGTAGAGAGTAATAGTTTTTTCATCGAAATGATCCTATTAGTATGAAAAATTATTAAGCCAACTCACCGCTTGTATACAATGAATTGAAACTGATTAAAAATGAATTAAATCATTGAACAACGCAAAAATCATTAGACCAAAGATGAAAACTCCGCCTAATTGCTGAAAACGCAATTGAATATTTTCTGTCAAAGGCTTTCTCTTGATCGCTTCTGCCAACAACAATAGTAATCGACCACCATCTAAAGGTAAAATGGGAAACAAATTCATAACACCTAGATTGACACTAATTAATGCCATAAATCCTAGGTAATAAACAAAGCCAAACTCTGCAGTTGCGCCAGCGCCTTTCGCCATTGAAATTGGTCCACCCAGATTTTTGAGAGAAAGATCGCCAGTAATTAAATTACCAATAAATTGCAAAATTGTTTTAGTTAATGACAATACTTTGTATATGCTCTTTTCTAGAGCTGTTAGCATATCATACTTTAATTCTGTTCGATACTTATCAGCTAAAGGCTTATAAGTCGGTTGCAAACCAATTAAATAGCGATCCTCATGTTCTGATCTTTGCGGAATAAGTTCAAAATTCTGTTGTATTTGAGCACGCTTGATCACCAAGATCATTGGATTTCCAGTTTGCACTTGTTGAACTAAGTCAGTCCAATCAAATACCTTACCATTTACGCTTAGAATTTCATCTCCAGCAAGTAATCCTGCTTGATGTGCCGCGGAATTTTCGACCACAGCTTTGATAAATGGTTCAACCTTGCTACCTTGAGGACGAATACCAAGTGCTGTTAATGGATTTTGCTTCGCGCCATCAACATTCCAATTTGACAGATCTAAATGAAAGTTTCTTGGAAAATCTTCATCAATAAGTGAACCACTGATTTCTATATTTTGGCTACCAACTTTGCCGATCAAAGCTAAAGTGACATCTTCCCAATCGTAAACCTTACGCCCATCGACTTGTTTAATTTCAAAATCGCTTTGCACTCCAGCCTGAGCTGCAATAGTCTGAGGAATCACTTCGCCTACCACAGGTTTCACCGTTGGCACTCCAACACTGAAAACGACCCAATACGCCAATATAGCAAAAATAAAATTAGCTGCTGGTCCTGCAATAACAATAAAAGTGCGCTGTAGAACACTTTTACTATCTAGCGATTTATCCAAAGGTAAATTATGTTCAGACTCGCCATTGTGCATTTGAACATATCCACCTAGAGGAATTAATGAAAATGCAAACTCTGTACCCTGTTTATCCTTTTTACGCCACAAGACTTTTCCAAACCCAACCGAAAAGCGCAGAACATGCACTCCACACTTTCTAGCCGCCCAAAAATGTCCGTACTCGTGCACAAACACGAGTACGCAAATTAACACAAAAAAGGCTATAATCGACATCAAAAATTATCCTATAAAATGAAGAAAAAGCCTGTTGCAAAAATGGGAACCGCAGCAGTTAAACTGTCTACACGATCTAAAACTCCACCATGTCCTGGGATCAAATTACTACTGTCTTTAATACCCGCTTGGCGTTTAAACATACTTTCACTTAAATCACCTAGAATTGAAACCATCACAGTCACAATTGATAGCGCAATGAATGCAGAAGTTGAAACACTACCGAACATATTTTCTGGTGCAATCTCTAGGAAAATAAACGCAATAACCCCTGATGTCATCACGCCACCAATCGCCCCTTCCCAAGATTTCCCTGGTGATACTTTTGGTGCTAATTTACGTTTCCCAAATGCACGTCCGGCGAAATACGCGCCTGAATCTGCACCCCAAACTAATAAGAATACATATAAAATTAAGTAAGTGCCTAAGTGTACATCTTGGTTATATTGGTAAAAACGTAGCGCTAAAGTTCCAATTAAGAATGGCAATAAGGTGCAAACACCAAAAATAAATTTCGCGCTCACTGATTTTGCCCATAGACTAGATGATTTAGGATAAGTTACCACTAAACCAAGCGCAACAATCCACCAGATACATCCCACAAATAAAATAGGTGTAGTGGCATCGGTTAAAAAACGTGTTGCTTGGATATAACTTGTCGCAGCCATGATCGGAAATAGTAGTAACGCACCACTTACCATGGCAATAATTGCACGTGAGGCCGGACGTTTAAAGCCTGCAAATTGTGCCCATTCCCACATACCTGCCACGATTAACGCAGATAACCCTAAAGTAAATGGCAGAGGTGATAACCAAAATAGTGCAATTAATGCTATTGCAATCATCACAATTGCAGATAATACACGTTCTTTAAGCATTGAATATTCCTTATAAATTAACAACCACCAAAACGGCGATCACGTTGTTGATAAGCGATAACCGCTTCAGCAAAATGTTTTGGACCAAAATCAGGCCAAAGTACTGGACTAAAAAAGAGTTCTGCGTATGCAATTTGCCATAATAGGAAATTACTAATGCGCTGTTCACCACTGGTGCGAATTAATAAATCAACTTGTGGTTGCTCCCCTGTTACTAAAGCTTTTTGAAAACGTCCTGGGGTAATGTCATTCACCTCAATCTCACCATTTTTGACTTCGGTTGCTAGCTGTTGGGCTGCATTAACGATATCCCAATAGCCACCATAATTAGCGGCAATATTTAAAATCAAACCAGTATTGGTTGCGGTTAATTCTTCAGATTGTTGAATTTGTTGTTGTAATTTTTCACTAAAACGTGACTTATCACCAATGATATTGAGGCGAATATTATTTTTATGAAGTTTCTTCACCTCAGAATCTAATGCCTTCATAAATAAAGTCATTAAAGCCGAAACTTCTGCTTCTGGACGTGACCAATTTTCACTACTGAAAGCGTAGAGAGTAAGCACTTGAATATTATTTTGGGCTGCAAAATTTACTGCATTGCGTACCGCTTTCACCCCATTCTGGTGACCAAAAATACGTAATTTACCCTGTTGTTTTGCCCAACGACCGTTACCGTCCATAATAATGGCAACATGTTTTGGCATATTTTGAAGATCAAAATCCACGGAATACTCTCTTAATTCAATATTATTATTGATGATATGAAACGACTGATTATAACATAATGCTAACTATTGTGAATTTACGAAACCTAGAAATTATCCTTTTGCTGTCTTAATTGAGTAAATTCCGCTAGTGTTTTAGCTTGCATAAAAGGATTAATCTGTTTTTCAATGCCGATGGTGGTCGGTAAAGTTGGGCGATTTTGGGCTCGAAGCATATCAGCTCGTTCTTGATATTCGGCTAAAACACAATTGGGTGTCATCACTGCTGACGCAAATTTTAAATTGCTCTGTGTATATTCATGAGCAGGATAAACCATCACAAAATCATCAAGCTGATTAAAACGTTGTAAAGCATCAAATTGTGCTTGATAATCGCCGGTAAAGACTCGGCCACAGCCTCCAGAAAAGAGTGAATCGCCACTAAACAAGTATTCATGCTTAACTAAATAGCTCACGTGTTCTGCAGTATGCCCTGCGCTTTTAATCACTTTCACGCTTAAACCCAATAATTCGAACTCGTCATTATCTTTTACAATTTGATTGGCAAATTGGCGCACTTCTGTTGGACCATAAATCGCTAAATCAAGATATTGTGCCACAATATCAGCCACACCGGCTGTGTGATCATCATGATTATGAGTTAGTAAGATAGCGGTTGGATTTAACTGATTTTTTGCAAGAAAACTTAGAACAGATTCGGATTCAGCGGGATCAACAATAATCGCTTTTTGATCTTGTTGTAGCACCCAAATATAGTTATCAGAAAGAGCTGGGATTGGGGTTATTTGGATCATAACGAACCTCTTTATAATGATAATAGTTGCCGTACGAGCACCTCAATCGTGCTCCAGCTTGATATAGCACGAGCGAAACGCTCGCGCAGAGAAAATATTAAAATAAAGGCTTACTTTAAGAACAATGCCGCTGCACCGCGAACACCACCCGAATCACCATGAATCGCTTTTTTGAAGGTAGGAACTTTTGCACTGCGCATTAAATATTGTGGTAATGCTTTTGGTAATGCATCATAAATATGATCGAAATTCGATAACCCACCGCCAAACACAATCATATCTGGATCTAAAATCGTCACTAAATTACCAATGCAGATCGCCATTAATTCGATATACATCTCAACGAATTTAACCGTTTTTTCATCACTTTGGTGAAAACGAGTAATGATTGTTTTTGCATCAATACCTTTTTCCACAAGATCGCTATATAGCAATTCAAATCCGCGACCTGAAATATAAGTATCTAAGCAAGCTTCATTTCCGCAACCACATTTGTAGATCGGCGCTTTGTCCCAGCCTAATAATTTTAACGCATGGTAGTTTAATTGGATGTGCCCCACTTCGCCAGCCATACCAATGCTACCTGAATGTACTTTGCCATTGAAGACCAAACCACCACCAAAGCCAGTACCAATAATTAAGCCTAATACGGTTGAATATTGCTGATTACTTGCATCCCACGCTTCTGAAAGCGCAAAACAGTTTGCGTCATTTTCAGCACGAACTTCACGGCCTAAGCGCGCACTTAAATCAACTAAAATAGGTTTACCATGTGCAACTTTGATATTGGCAATCTCAGCCAAACCTGTGCTCGCATTCACAAAGCCAGGGATACCCAGCCCAACAAAGCCTTGTTCACCAAATTTTTGGTCTGCCGTTTTTACTAAAGATTCCACTGTATTAAGCCAATCTTCATAGCTAGTTTGTGGCGTTGGAACACGCTCACTGTACAATTTTTCAAGTTTGTCATTGAAAGCCGCTAATTCAATTTTTGTGCCACCGATGTCTAATCCATAGTAATACGCCATAATTAACCTCTTGGTTGAAATAAGTTAAACAATTTCCATGTTTGCAGATGCGGAACAATCCAAATAAACAGAATGACATGGAATACCCACGCAAGTAATGTACTAGCAAACAGATCAATAGGATAATGCATTCCTAAACGTAATCTACTGATCAACATCATAATTGACCATAAAACTACAAAAATTTTTGCAAAAGTAACCGCTTGTCCTCTAGCTCCCATTAACAGTCCAGCAAAAACTAACATCCATGAGACAGAAAAGATAGTATGGCCCGATGGAAATGAATAGCCTGTTTCATGTAAACGGTGTTCTACTGCAAAACGATGTTCCGAATCTTTTGAGCGATCTTCAACAATTAATGCACGCTGATCACGACTTAATTCATAAAATTGCTCCGTGTTCTCCCCCATCATTTGCACCACATAAGGACGAGGCTCTGCAAATGCAAATTTGGCAACAGTTTTAATTCCTTGCGTACCAATTACCGAAGCTGCGCAAATTGCGCCAACCAACAACCATGAATAGTGTTTGCGAGTAAGCCACATGATCCATAGCATAAATACCACACAGGTAATCAACGCATATGGCACAGAACCACTTTCTGTTAATAAATATAATGGATAGTCAAACCATCCAATTAGATGCTGGTCTCCATCCCAATGCCAACCAATCGCCCATGTAGCAATTGGAACCAATAACATCAAAAATGTATAAAAAGAGAGCTTTTTGAACATAAGAAATACCTATAAACTTCTCGCACAGCGAGTGCTAATTTCGTAACAAATTTATTGATAGACAAAGATGCTTATCAACAATGGTGCCTTTTGTGAACTACTGTTAAAACAGCATACAAAAAACCGCCTGAATACAAGCGGTTATTTTTCATAAAAAGTTTGCAATTAGATAGATTTTGTCGCTTTTGGTAAGCTGATTTTCTTCTCTTCGCTTTGACGATAAAGTACTAATACATGCCCAATTGTTTGAACTGGCGCAGCTTTAGTTTCACGCACGATAGCATCAATAATTAATTGTTTAGTTTCACGATCTGCACCTGCAATTTTCACTTTGATTAGCTCATGGTGATTTAATGCATTATCGATCTCCGCTAACACACCTTCTGTTAAACCGTTACCGCCAAGCATTACGACCGGGTTTAAATGGTGCGCTAAACTTTTCAAATATTGTTTCTGTTTTGTTGTTAATGTCACTGACATAAAATCTGCCTTTATAATTAGGAATAAAAAATTGGTGGCAAAAATAGCATAAATACGCAAATTTTTAAAGTAACATTTGAATATGCTACAATATTGACACTACTTCTGATTAATTAAGGATAACTTATGCCTACATTAACCGTCGCAATGATTGTTAAAAATGAAGCGCAAGATTTAGCGCAATGCCTCGACACAGTAAAAGATTGGGTTGATGAAATTGTGATTTTAGATAGTGGCAGCACTGATAACACCCAACAAATTGCCCTCAATTATGGTGCAAAATTTTACCAAAACACCGATTGGCAAGGTTTTGGCAAACAACGCCAACTTGCACAACAGTATGTCACCAGTGACTATGTATTATGGCTAGATGCAGATGAGCGTGTCACCTCCGAATTACAACAATCCATTCAACACGCGCTGAGATCTAATCCACAAAATACAGTGTATCAAATTGGGCGTTTGAGTGAGGTTTTTGGTCGCAAAATCCGCCATTCAGGTTGGTATCCGGACTATGTCGTGCGTTTGTATAAAACAGATTATGCACAGTATGGCGATGAATTAGTGCATGAAAAAGTGCATTATCCAAAAGAGGCAAAATTAGAAAAACTACAAGGCGATCTGCTTCATTTTACTTATAAAGATATTCATCATTACTTGGTGAAATCAGCAAGCTACGCAAAAGCGTGGTCAATTCAAAAGGCAAATGCGGGTAAAAAAGCGACCTTATTCCAAGGCATTACCCATGCAATAGGCTGTTTTATGAAGATGTATATTTTTAAGGCTGGATTTTTGGATGGTAAACAAGGACTACTCCTTGCTCTTCTATCAACACATTCAACTTTTGTGAAATATGCTGATTTATGGAATCGCACGCGCGATCAATAAGATAGTATAAGACAAAAAAGCGGACTTAATCAGTCCGCTTTTTAGTGAAATTAACTTAATGCTGATGGACAGCCATATTGTGCTAATTTATTACGCGTAAAGTTAGTACGAGCACCTGAACTACGATTATTTAAACTGATCACGCCAATCACTGCATTACCACATTTTTGACGATTAACGAATACAAGGTTATAGCCTGCTTCACGAATATAACCCGTTTTATTAATCAATGCTGTGAAATTCTCATCTCGCACTAATGCATTAGTATTTTGCATATAGAGATTTTGTCTACCTGTATTTACAATCACTGAAGGTGAATTTGATAAATCACGAATCACTTTTTTATTTAATGAATATTTCGCTAATTTAACTAAATCCATCGCACTTGAAACATTACCACTTGATAAACCCGAACTATCTTCAAAAGAAGTTGAATTCATCCCTAGTTGACGTGCTTTTTGATTCATTTTTTGAATAAACTGTGCACGCGTCATCCCTGCTGAGCGAGAAAGTGCATGAGCTGCATAATTATCCGATCTCACTAACATTGCTTTTAACAGTTCATTACATGGAATTGGGGTATGCATTGGCAGACTTGTACCGGTGCCCTTAATAAAATCAGAGTCAATTGTTTGAATTGAGGCTTTGCAATTTTTATCTTTATTATTTTCTAAAAATACATTGGCCGTCATTAACTTAGTTACAGAGGCAATCGGTTTAACTTGGTTTGCATTGTGACTTTCTAAAATACGATTATTCCAAAAATCGTATACGACATAAGATTGAATGCCATCATTTGCAGAAGCCAACACAGGCAGAGCAAGTGACACAATAGGTAATAATTTCTTAAACATTTGTATAAAATCTTCTTTAAAGGTCGAGTAACAAAAGGCTAGCATTCTAGCATAAAAGCCCTTTAGCTTGGCGAAAAATTATAAATATTTCTGAGCAAATGGAATAATCTGTTTAAGTGCATCAGGAATGGAAATTAACGTTAAATTTTTCTCTGTCGCTTTACCCTTCGGAGGCATAAATGCAATATGCTTGTCTGCTTCATTAATCGGTTTCCAACGACGAGGAATTGCCGATAAACGACTTGGATAAAAACCAACCGTTGGCGTATTTAATGCCCCACAAATATGTAGTGGTCCCGTTGATCCCGCAATAAATAGATCCGCACAGGCGAGTGAATAAGTAAAATCAACTAACCCATCATTTTTATCATAAACCACAACATTCGCATGATTAACTAAGCTAGCAAGTTGTTGAGCATTTTCACTCTCATTTGGACCTGCTGTTAACACTACTTGGCAATCAAATTTTGCTAGTAGCACATTAATCAATTCTGCATATTGATTTATAGATAAATTATTTGCTGATCCACCAGTACTGCTATGTACAAACACCCATTTTTTGCTAAGCTCTAGTCCCAATTGAGTAGCCAGCCTCTGACGTTGAGTCTGTTTTAACGCAGAATCAATGACAAGATATGGCGCTTTAGGTTCAACTATCGGCACATTATGATCACTCAAGAATTGACGTGCTAAATCAAGATTATATTCATACTCTGCTTTTTCAGAACGAGAGCGACGCTGAGTTAAGCGATGATTATACAAAAATTGGAATAATTTTGTGGCTGGCGCTAAACGATAGGTAATTTTACTTTGCCAAGTCAATTTTGCATTGTACCAATCAGATACAAAGCTGATAACCGCATCAAACTGCTCCGATCTCACCGCTTGCAAAACTTGATCATTTTGTTGTTTATCGTTTTTATCAAGACTATCTAAAATCACCGAATCAATGTAAGGGCAAAGTTCCGCTAGCGCTCGAGTATATTTAGGTACAAGCGCCACAATTTGGGTCGCAGGCAAGGATTGCTTCAGCATTGCAAATGCAGGCCAACTCACCATAAAGTCACCAATTTTGTCATTACGAATCACTAAAATCTTTTTCATATTTGCCCCTTTCAATTAAACCTCATTATTTTATTAACAATTTTGTGATTTAACCATAAATTTTTCGCTATCAATTTTTTTATTTTGCGCTAGAATAACTTCTTTGTTCGAACACACGGTTTTCTGCGTGCTCCTTCTTTCATTTATCACATTTATAGGAACTATATGTCAGCAACAATTTTAGAATCTCTCCCCCTTAGTCAAAAAGTTGGTGTCGCATTCTCTGGCGGTTTAGACACCAGTGCAGCGGTATTATGGATGCGTAAAAAAGGAGCAATCCCTTATACTTATACTGCAAACTTAGGTCAGCCAGACGAAGATGATTACAATGCAATTCCAAAGAAAGCAATGGAATATGGTGCTGAAAATGCACGTCTTATCGACTGCCGCACCCAATTAGCAAACGAAGGTATTGCTGCAATCCAAAGTGGCGCTTTCCATATCTCAACAGGCGGTATGCCTTATTTCAACACAACCCCTCTTGGTCGTGCAGTAACAGGTACAATGCTTGTTGCAGCAATGAAAGAAGATGATGTAAACATCTGGGGCGATGGCTCAACATTCAAAGGTAACGACATCGAACGTTTCTATCGTTATGGCTTATTAACTAACCCTAAATTAAAAATCTACAAACCGTGGTTAGACCAAGCATTTATCGATGAACTAGGCGGTCGTCATGAAATGTCTGAATTCTTAATCGAAAATGGTTATGAATACAAAATGTCTGTTGAAAAAGCCTATTCAACTGACTCAAATATGTTAGGTGCAACTCACGAAGCGAAAGATCTAGAATTATTAAGTACAAGTATGCACATTGTAAAACCAATTATGGGTGTTGCATTCTGGGATCAATCGGTAGAAATCAAGCCCGAAACAGTTTCTGTAACCTTCGAAGAAGGGGTTCCAGTTGCATTAAATGGTAAACGTATTACTGATCCTGTTGAGTTAATCCTTGAAGCAAACCGTATCGGTGGTCGTCACGGTTTAGGTATGACAGACCAAATCGAAAACCGCATCATCGAAGCGAAATCTCGTGGTATCTATGAAGCACCGGGAATGGCATTATTACATATCGCTTACGAACGTTTAGTAACAGGTATTCACAACGAAGATACTATCGAACAGTACCGCATCAACGGTTTACGTTTAGGTCGTTTACTATATCAAGGTCGTTGGTTTGATCCACAAGCATTAATGCTTCGTGAAACAGCACAACGTTGGGTAGCGAAAGCAATCACTGGAACTGTAACATTAGAATTACGTCGTGGTAATGACTACTCTATCTTAAACACTGAATCAGCGAACTTAACTTATGAACCAGAGCGTTTAAGTATGGAAAAAGTGGAAGATGCACCATTTACACCTGCAGACCGTATCGGTCAATTAACAATGCGTAACTTAGACATTGTTGATACACGTGCTAAATTAGCAGTTTACACCCAAACTGGTTTATTAACTGTGAGTAATAATGAATTGCCACATTTAGAAAATAAATAATCTCACGATTATTCAAACAAAAAGGCTCGAGAAATCGAGCCTTTTTACGTTTAAAATTAATTTATCTATTGTGCCACTATTTTTCAGAATGGACATCCCTGCCCTTCAACAAAATCCATTTGTGATAAAATCCACTACTATTTAATCGTTGCTTGCTTCATCTCTTTCACAAACTTACCTAACTCTTTCGCTAATTGCACTTGATTATCTAAATTACGCTCAATAATCTTCACAATCGCTGAACCAGAAATTGCACCATCAGCACCTAAGCTTAACGCCTCTTTCACTTGTTCAGGTTTTGCAATACCAAAGCCTTGTAAAATAGGTGCGGAATCTGCCCGCTTGAGACCTTCAACTAATGAATCCAAATTGGTCGCATGACTTTGATTTTCTGCACTAGTTACCCCCGCTCGAGAAACCAAATAAGTATAGCCTTCTGTTAATTCAGCTACTTGTTCAATGGTTGCCTGATCAGCGTTTGGTGGACAAATAAACACAGGTGCAATACCATATTTCTTTGCCGAACCAATAAATTCGTTCGCGGCTAATACAGGTAAATCAGCAATTAAAACAGCATCTACTCCCGCTTGCTGACAACGTTGATAAAAATTATCCTGCCCTGAAACAAACACTAAATTAGCACAAAGTAATAAACCAATTGGAATCTCCGGATATTTAACTCGAATTTTGGCTAACATCTCAAAGCAAGCATCTGTGCTATAACCACCATCTAATGCCCGTTTATTCGCGGCTTGAATCACAGGACCATCTAACAACGGATCAGAAAATGGGAAACCCAGTTCTAAAGCATCTGCACCATTAGCAATTAAGGTTTCAATAATGTCAAAAGAGCGATCAAAATCAGGATCACATAGAGTCACGAATGGCACAAATGCCCCTTCATTTTTTGCCTTTAACTGTTGAAAAAGGGTATCAAAGCGGTTCATTAGTTACCTCCATTTAAAATTTTATCGACAGTGAAAATATCTTTATCGCCACGTCCTGACAAATTCACCACCAGTAATTGTTCTTGATCTGGATTTTGCTGAATCAGCTTAAGCGCGTGTGCAAGAGCATGCGAGGATTCAAGAGCAGGGATAATCCCTTCATGTTTTGCTAACGCTTGGAAAGCATCTAATGCTTCTTGATCGGTAATTGAAACATAATCAGCTCGGCCAATCGCATTTAAATGCGCATGCTGAGGCCCTACAGATGGAAAATCTAAACCTGCTGAAATCGAATAAGACTCTTCAATTTGACCATCTTTATCCTGCATAATTGGTGATTTCATCCCGAAATAAATCCCCACAGTGCCATGTTTCAGTGGTGCACCATGCTCGCCAGTTTCAATCCCTTTACCAGCTGGCTCAACCCCAATGAGTTTTACATTTTCTTCTTTAATAAAATCAGCAAACATCCCTATCGCATTTGAGCCACCACCCACTGCAGCAATAACCGCATCAGGCAAACGTCCTTCTCTTTCTAAAATTTGGCGCTTGGTTTCTTCACCAATCATTTTTTGGAATTCGCGTACAATAGTTGGGAACGGATGTGGACCTGCGGCGGTACCAAGTAGATAATGAGTAGTTTCATAGTTTGCAGCCCAATCACGCATTGCCTCACAGCATGCATCTTTTAATGAGCAAGACCCCTTTTCAACTGGGATAACTGTTGCTCCCATCAAACGCATACGGAATACGTTTGGCGATTGGCGTTCAACATCCTTCGCGCCCATATAAACAATACAAGGCATATCCAGCATTGCACAGGCAAGTGCAGTTGCCACACCATGCTGCCCCGCACCAGTTTCAGCGATAATACGAGTTTTACCCATACGTTTCGCAAGTAAAATCTGCCCTAATACTTGGTTGGTCTTGTGTGCCCCACCGTGTAATAAATCTTCACGTTTAAGATAGAGCTTAGTTTTAGTGCCTTTAGTTAAATTGCGACACAATGTTAATGCCGTCGGGCGACCTGCGTAGTTTTTAAGAAGTTCAGTAAATTCTTTCTGAAACTCTGAGTCATTTTGAGCATCAACAAAGGCCTGTTCGAGCTGTTTTAAGACTGGTACAAGAATTTCAGGCACATACATACCGCCAAATTCACCGAAGTAAGGATTAAGAATTGTCATATTTGCGTCCTTGTTATAATCTGAGTTGCAGAGAGTGTACTATCTAACTAGTACAAAAGTAAAGAGGTATTTTAAAATAAAATGATTTTTGTGAGATGAGCATTTTTGTGAAATTATGTAACACTTGCACAAATCAAATATTTGAATTCATCACTCTCTCCCCTTGGGAGAGAGAGCGCAAAAAAGATGGTGGGCAAAAATACCCACCGTAAGATTATCTAGCTACAGCTAACGGTGAAAATGTCTGCGCCACTGGCATCACTTCAATTCGATTGATATTTACATGAGCAGGTTGTTGATTTAACCACAGGACAATATCTGCAATATCGTCTGGTTTAACAAATTCGACATTTTCATACACTTTTGCTGCTTTTTCATCGTCGCCTTTAAAACGTACATTTGAAAATTCCGTACCGCCACATAGACCAGGCTCAACATTTGAAACTCGCACCGCCGTGCCCGCCAAATCAGCACGTAAATTGAGGCTAAATTGTTTCACAAATGCTTTTGTACCACCATAAACATTACCGCCCGGATAAGCATAAGTACCCGCAATTGAACCTACATTGATAACATGTCCACTATTGCATTCAACCATCTGCGGAAGAACCAAGCGCGTGACCGTCACTAAACCTTTGATGTTTGTATCAACCATTTGATACCAATCGCTTAAATCTGCTTTATGTGCAGGCTCTAAACCTAAAGCCAGTCCTGCGTTATTTACCAATAAATCGACCGCTTGCCATTCTGTCGGTAAGCCATTTAATGCTTGCTCTGTCTGTTCTTGATTACTCACATCAAACGCTAAAGGGAAGAAATTTTCGCCTAACTCTGTTTTTAATTCTGCTAAACGTTCAGCTCGTCTACCCGTGCCGATAACGCGATAACCTGCTTCAATTAATTTTCTGCAAATCGCCAATCCAAAGCCCGCTGTTGCGCCTGTTACTAATGCTGTTTTCATATATACCTCACTTTGTTTATTAAAATTGTATTTATAGTATGACAAAGCGGTAGCATTTTGCAAAAAATTTGCAGAATACTACCGCTTATAGGATCAGTGTTCCTCAATCACAAATTCAAACCAATCAATCACATCTTTTTCATGAATACCATTGGGGATTTGGATATTGGCTTTTTTGACTGAATTAGGATCGTTGGAAATCAGAGGATGCCACTCAAACAGTGGTTTTCCTTCATATAGCAAACGATAAGCGCAGGTTTGCGGTAACCAATAAAAATCAGGCAAATTCTTTTTGCTTAATTTGGTGCAATCTGTTTCTATTTTGAAACGTTCAGGATAGTTCGTACAACGTCCCGTATTAACATCAAGTAAATTGCAAGCAACCGAGGTGTAATAAAGCTTTTCTCGCTTACCCCTCCCTTGAATATACTTACGATAACAGCACTTTCCACAGCCATCACATAATGCTTCCCATTCCGCATCGTTCATTTCTAACAGTGTCTTTTTCTGCCAGAAAAGCGGTTCGATTTGTGAATTTTTTTGCAAATTCAGCACCTTAACTTACCACTACTGCGGTGCCGGTCGCAACGACTAAAAACATACCGCCTTTGCTATCCACCGATTGATATTCAAACGAAACACCCACAACGGCATTTGCACCCACTTTGCGTGCTTCGTTTTCTAATTCCCTTAATGCATCCTGACGAGCTGAATTGAGTTTACTCTCATAAACACCTGATCGCCCACCAAAAATATCGGTGATACTTGCAAAAAAGTCACGAATAATATTGGCGCCAACAACGACTTCACCAAAAACTAATCCTTTGTAATCTGTGATACTTTTATTCTCAATTGTATTTGTTGTGGTGATGATCATAATTTATTTACTCAATTGTTGCTTTAAAGATTTTAATGCAATTGCTCTATGTGAGATTTTTTTCTTCTCAGCGGTTTCTAATTCTGCAAAAGTACACTGTTTCGGCTCATAAAAGAATAGCGGATCGTACCCAAAACCGTTTGAACCACGTTCTTCACGTAAAATTGTGCCAAAACATTCACCAATTGCAATGTTAGGTGTCGGATCAGTTTCATGTTGTAACATAACAATACAACTTACGAATTTTGCCCCACGATTTTGATCACTAACATCTGCGAGTTCTCTGATTAATTTTTGACGATTTGTAGCATCATCTCCGTCTACGCCTGCATAGCGAGCAGAATATAATCCCGGCGCACCACCAAGTACATCAACAGCTAATCCCGAATCATCAGCAATTGCCGGTAGCCCCGTCATTTTTGATGCATAGCGTGCTTTAATTAATGCATTCTCAACAAAAGTTAAACCTGTTTCTTCTGGTGATTGAAGCCCAAATTCAGATTGTGCAATGATTTCAAAACCAAACTCTGCTAGTGCGTCAGCCATCTCACGCACTTTACCTTGATTACCTGTTGCCAATACAATTTTTGTTTTTTGCATTTATTTGTCTCCTATATTATTATCGACAGCCTGCATGATATGCTTTTTCAAACCATCATAACCGTGTTCAGTTTTTAAAATATCAAATAATTCAACAGCTTCTGGGTACTCTTTGTCAAGATAACGTAGCCATTGTTTGATGCGTGCAACGTGGTAAAAGCCCGTATCAAATTCATTTTCAATATTCACATATTGGAATAGAAGTTGTAATACCTCATTCCACGGCATTTTAGGCGCATTGTATTTCACGACTCGGCTTAGATTTGGTACATTTAATGCCCCTCGTCCAATCATTAAATCAGTACAAGCGGTCACATCCACGCATTTTTTTGCAGATTCAAAATCCCAAATCTCACCATTGGCAATTACTGGAATAGATAATCTTTGCTGAATATCATTAATTGCTTGCCAATTAATACGCTCGGCACGATAGCCATCCATTTTAGTGCGCCCATGCACGGTAATTTCTGTTGCACCACCTTGTTGAACTGCATCAGCAATTTCAAAACTCTGGCCAATACTATCCCAGCCTAAGCGAACCTTTACAGAGACAGGCAAATGACTTGGCACTGCCTCACGCATTGCTTTTGTTGCGTGATAAATTAATTCTGGCTGTTTTAGCAATGATGCACCACCATTACTGCCATTTACAGTTTTAGATGGACAACCGCAGTTGAGATCAACTCCATGAGAACCTAGCTCAATCGCTAAAGCTGCATTTTCCGCTAGCCATTCAGGATATTGCCCTAAAATTTGTACTCGTACTGGCGTACCTGAGGGCGTATAGCCATTATTATATAGCTCAGGACAAAGGCGATAGAAAGTTTTTTTAGGCAATTTTTGATCAACGACTCGCACAAACTCTGAAATACAGAGATCGTAATCATTCACAGATGTCAATAACTGACGTACAAAAGGATCTAGCACACCTTGCATCGGTGCTAGTATTACTCGTTTTGGTAAATTTTTCACAAAATACGACCGCTTGTTACTATTTCCAACCTTTCGACTTACAAATTAAGTCGTAAGCTGCTTGAGTTTGTTGTGCTTTTTCTTTAGCCACTTCCATCATTTCAGGCGGTAAACCCTTTGCAACCAATTTATCAGGGTGATTTTCATTCATTAGTTTGCGATAAGCACGTTTCACTGTAGTTTGGTCATCTGATTCTGACACACCTAACACGCTATAAGCATCTGCCAAGCTAGGACCGCTTGAGTGTTGTTGGTAACCACCATGTCCACCTTGATAGCTTCCTTGGTGTTGATATGAACCTTGTTGATAAGTACCTGAACGGAAACGTTGAGCGGCTGCAACCATAGCAATCATTTGCTCAAATTGCATACGAGACATTCCCATCGCTTCTGCAATGGTAAATAACACTCGCTGTTCATTTGGATCTAATACACCATCTTGTAAAGCTGCTTGCATTTGTACTTGCATAAAAAAGCGTAATAGATCAGAACGTTGCCCACAAGCTTCACGGAATTCTTGAATCGTTTGACGCAATGGAAAATCACTCTCTTTACCTAAAGTAAAAGCTTTTTGAGCTAGCTGTTGATTACGTTCATCTAGCTTCATATTTGCCATTAATTGACGAGCAAGCTGAATATCATCTTCAGTTACACGTCCTTTTGCTTTTGAGATATGCCCTAATGCCGCAAAAGTAGTCTGCATAAAGAGAGATTGACGAGTTAATCCTTTGCCAAATACAGAGGAAGATACGCTACCTAGTTCATATAATTTTTTGTCTGCCCAATGCCCAAGCATTAAGCCAAATAATCCGCCAAAAAAGCTTTTAGTGTAGGCATAGCCTAAGAAAAATCCAATAATTTTGCCGATATATTGCATTATGTTTTATTTTCCTCCATCTAAAATTGTGGGGACGCAGGCCCACGTCCGCGGACACGCGTAGCGTCCCTACACGATAATTCTACTATTCTATCCGAAAAACCTTAAAAATAATTAAGATTTCAGAAAAAATAAAGCCCCGATTTCTCGGGGCCTTAATTTTATCAGTTTTAAAACTAATAATTAGTATTCTAACACTGCACGACGGTTTTTAGCGTAGTCAGCTTCTGTGTGACCTAATACTGCTGGTTTTTCTTCACCGTAAGAAACTGTTGCTACATTGTTAGCGCCTTTCTCAGCTAAGTAACCTTTAACTGCATCTGCACGACGTTGACCTAATGCGATGTTGTACTCTGGGGTACCACGTTCATCAGCGTGACCTGCTACAGTTACGTTACCTTGTGAAGCTGCTAAGTATTGAGCATGTGCATCTAATAAAGTGCGGTACTCGCCTTCAACTGCATAACGGTCGAAACCGAAGTACACAGTGTTATAACGAGTTTGTAAATCTTGAACAGACATACCACCAAATGTTTGGCCTGCAACATCTGCTGCATTAGCGTTTGCATTTGCTGTATCGTTTGAGCTGCTACACGCTGCTAAAACGAAAGCTGGTGCCGCGATCATTAAAACTTTAGCTAGTTTTTTCATTTTTTTTCTCCAAAAAAGATTTTTATTGTTTAGTCAAATAAGGTGACCAAGCAGGGAATTTATATTGTCCACCTGCTCCCGGCAAATTAGCTTTAAAACGGCCATCTGCGGACACCAATTGTAGCACTTTGCTCACACCTTTGGTAGAGCTATAGATAACCATGGTACCATTTGGTGAAATACTCGGACTTTCATCTAAAAACGTTGAGCTTAAAACTTCCGTGCTACCTGAAGCCAGATCTCGTCTTACGATCTTGTCACCGGCTACCATGATTAAATTCTTGCCATCTGCGGAGATTTTACCACTACCGTTACCACCGATAAGGCTCGCACCACCACCTGATGCACTCATCTGATAAACTTGCGGAGAGCCCGCTCTATCTGATGTAAATAAAATTGTACCACCATCTGGAGACCAGCTTGGTTCAGTGTTGTTACCAGCATTGCTAGTTAACTGACGAGGTGATCCACCATTTGCACCTGTCACATAAATATTTAGTAGACCATCTTGGTTCGATGCAAATGCAACACGTGAACCGTCTGGAGAAAACGAAGGAGCACCATTGTGGCCTTTTAATGAACCAACCACTTTGCGTGACTTACTACGTAAATCCTGTACTACTACTTGCGATTTTTTGTTTTCAAATGTTACATAAGCAAGTTTTGAACCATCCGGAGACCACTCTGGAGACATCAGAGGTTCTTTACTTGTTGTCACAGTGAAAGCATTAAAGCCATCATAATCTGAAACTCGCAACTCATAAGATGATACACCACGTTGTACTACATAAGCAATTTTTGTTCTAAATGCACCACGAATTTGGGTTAATTTTTCAAAAACTTGATCACTCACAGTATGCGCACCTAAACGAATTTGAGCTGCTGGAACAACAAATGATCCCTGTGCAATTACATTACCCGCCATACCTGAAGTACCTAGTACATCAATCAATTGGTAAGCAATATTATAACCACCACCACTTGCGGAAACTTGTCCCACAACAACATTATCTGCGCCTAAGCTTGTCCACTGATCTGGTACAATCTCTGCAGCTGAACTTGGCTGAGATGGTAACTGAGAGCGTGGAACAGGAGTGAATTTACCACTATTACGTAAATCATCAGAAACGATCTGTGCAACATCTGCCGGTACACCACCATTTGCCTGAAATGGTACTACTACGATTGGTTGGGCGGTTGAAATTCCCTGATCAATCGAGATACGAACATCTGATTCTGCAACAGCTTTCACTGAAAATAGCAAAGCTAATGCACCAATAACACTCGTTAAACGAGAAACTAATTTCATTTTAACCTCTAAAGTTAAGATTATTTAATTTTTAAACTAAAATCTAAAGTTGGTGATTTATACTGTTGGTATACTGCATCAGATGGTGCTGCTGGCACTTTTTTGGTTGCAACTATTGCACTAACTGCTGCATCACACACTTCCTTAGCACCACCAACAACTTGATAGTTTCTGATAGTACCATCACGATCTAAGAAAATTTTCACATCACATTGTTTACCTGCAAAATCTGGGGAAACACGGTAACGCGATTGGATTAATCGCTTAATTTGCTGGCCATAAACAGAACCATCCGCCCCACCTTGACCAACACCTTTAGTACCACCACTTCCAGCAGAGCCTGCAGTATTTTTGTTACCACCTTTACTTGAACCGCCTCCAATATCTCCACCACTTAAGAAGTCATCTAGAGCTTGGTTATTTTTAGCACGTTCAGCTTTTGCTGCTGCATCAGCTTTCGCTTTAGCTTCTGCTGCGACTTTGGCTTTAGCTTCTGCAGCTGCTTTTTCTTTAGCTTCTTTATCTGCTTTAGCTTTTGCATCAGCTACTGCCTTGGCCTTAGCCTCTGCGGCAGCTTTTTCTTTAGCTTCTTTATCAGCTTTCGTTTTAGCTTCTGCAGCTGCTTTTTCTTTAGCTTCTTTATCAGCTTTGGCTTTCGCATCAGCTGCGGCTTTAGCCTTCGCATCCTGCTCAGCTTTTAATTTTTTCTGATCTTCAGCTCGTTTTTGCTCTTCAAGCTTCTTCTGCTCAGCAAGTTTTTTCTGCTTTTCAGCTTCTTCTTTTGCTTTACGTTCTTCTTCAGCTTGTTTTGCAAGTGCCTCTAAACGTTTAGCTTCTGCATCAGCTTTCAAACGAGCTGCTTCAGCTGCCTTTTTCTGAGTTGCCTCTTCTTGCTTTTTAAGCTGTTGTTGCTTAATTTGTTCTTGCTTAGCAAGTTCTTGTTTACGTTGCTCTTCTTTCTGAGCTTGCTCTTGCTTGCGCTGTTCTTCTTTTAAGCGTTGCTCTTCTTGCTTTTGCTGACGAGCTATTTCAATTGCTTTCTGCTCTTCAGCTTTTTGTTGAGCAATTTCCTGTGGAGTTGGTTTATCCTCAGCTTCCTTTGGTTCTTCTGTTTCCGGAACTACTTCTGCTTTAGGCTTAACGCCCTGCTTATTAGCTTGTAAACGTCCATATTCAGCAGAAACTTGCCCTGTATCCACCATTACCGCTTCAAAAGATTCACTGTCACCACCACTACCGCCTGCAGAAGAAGGTAGAACAGTATTCGTAAATAATGAGCCAAGCAATAACAAGCCGATTAACAATAAATGCAATAGGACAGAAACAATAACCGCTAATGATAATTTATCGTTTTGATATTTCACGGATTATCCTTGATTATTTACCTTCAGTCATTAAACCAACGGATTTAATGCCTGCGTCTTTTAAGAGAGAAATACCTTTCATGACTTCTTCATAAGGTACATCTTTACCCCCTGCAACTAAGAATAATGTGTTATTATCTTTTTGAAATGCTTCAGCGGCATACATAACAACATCTTCTTCCGTTAAACTTTCAGTTGCATTGCTTTGGATATAGTTGCCTTCAATTTTTAATTTATACGCACTCACACCCGAGATTTCTAAAATAACAGGCGTTTTATCTTCATTTGATACAGATTGGCTATGACGCTCTTCTGGTAAATCAACCTGAACACTCTGACTGATGATTGGTGCTGTTGCCATAAAAATTAATAACAATACCAATAACACGTCAAGAAAAGGAACGATGTTGATTTCCGATTTAATGTCGTTACGTTTACTACGACGGTAAGACATATATTCCTCTTTACTCTTATTTAAGGGATTAAAGCTCTTACAGACGGTAAGAGCTTCTATTCATTTTACAATTACTTTTTCGCAAAAGCCTGACGATGTAAGATCGTCGTAAACTCATCAATAAAGTTCACATAGCTTTGTTCTAATTTATTTACACGTAAATTTAAGCGGTTATAAGCCATTACTGCCGGAATTGCTGCAAACAAACCTATTGCTGTTGCGATCAGAGCTTCTGCAATACCCGGTGCAACTGATTGTAATGTTGCTTGTTTAACTGCACTTAGTCCCATAAATGAATGCATAATACCCCAAACTGTACCAAATAAACCGATATACGGACTAATTGAACCTACCGTACCTAAGAATGGAATATAATTTTCTAAACCTTCAACCTCACGGTTTAATGCAAGATTCATCGCACGGCTAGAACCTTGGATTGTTGATTCTGGTGAATCTGGATTTGCTTGCTGTAAGCGAGTAAATTCTTTGAAACCTACATAGAAAATCTGTTCTGAACCGCTTAATGCTTCACGTTTATTTTCTAAACCTTCATGTAAACGGTGTAGATCTTCGCCAGACCAGAAACGATCTTCAAATGCTAAAGAGTCTTTCTTTGCCTTAGTTAATACACCACTACGCTGAATAATAACAGCCCAAGATAATACTGAAAATGCAATTAAAATAAGGATAACAAGCTTA
Source organism: Pasteurellaceae bacterium 15-036681 (assembly GCA_002002485.1). Classification (GTDB taxonomy): domain Bacteria; phylum Pseudomonadota; class Gammaproteobacteria; order Enterobacterales; family Pasteurellaceae. Next base: position 5,390 of record MQVI01000007.1, on the reverse strand, counting down.
ACAACAATACTTGCTTCCATAAATAATGAAACTAAATTAAATTCAGTTGCCATTTAAAATAAACTCCAAATAAAAATACAAATTTATGCACCAAATGCCTGCTTAATATCATCAGGAACTGCTACAGGTTTCATTTTCGCCATATTAACACTCACACATGTCACTATAGCCTCACTTAAACATTCTGCATCACGCCATAGACGTTGTTCAAATATGATTTTCGCACCTTTTAATTCACGAATAACTGTTTCAACATTCAACAAATCATCTAAACGAGCGGGTATTTTATAATCTATCTCAATTTTTCTTACAGGAAAAGCTAACTCTCTTTCCTCTAATAACGATTGCTGAGAAAAATTAAATTTACGCAGATACTCTGTTCTTGCTCTTTCGAAGAAATGCAAATAACGCGCGTGATAAACAATACCACCCGCATCCGTATCTTCGTAGTAAACTCTGACAGGAAAATCCATGATTCATTCCATTTTATTCTTGAAAATGAAAAACGCCCAAAAATTAGGCGCACAGTCCTTGCTATTTTAGAGAGAGCCAGAAACTTCTGCAAGTGTTTTTACGTAAGTGTCGCTATTTTTCTAAAATAGTGAAGGTAAAGTGCCATTTTCCCTCATTAATTTGCATACTATATTGATAAGGAAGGTTTAAAACGATTACACTTTCACCAGTTTTTTCATCTTTCTCAACATCACTCACATAAGAACAGACTTCTTTGTCCTGCTCATCTTTTAAAAACCAACGTACTTTTCGAACATCATCATGCTCAATAAAAAAGCGAGTCGTTTTAATCCCTGAGTCGATCATACCGATATGAAAATAAGGAATTTTTTCAAGATCCGAAAGCGAATATTCTGGATAGACTTTACTTTCTGGATCTAGCATAAAATTATCGTGTACCAAAACACTCTGCTGAACTGTTGGCCAAATAATTTGACGGAGGAATACTTGATCAATGGTTTTATTAAACACTTTAATCTGTGCAAAATGTTCTTTCACAATATCTTGCATATTTTGTAGCCCCCCCCGATAGCCGCCCCACATCCCAGCAAGAATTAGCTCTGAATGATTATAAGCATCACGCATGATATGAAACCATTTCCCAGATTTTAACCATTCATCTACAGCAGCTTTTTCTTTATACGATAAAAGTGAATCTGCATCGCGAATAACAAAACATTGCACATTTTCATCATCAAAAACATAAAAACGCCAAAATAATCCTGAAATTTTGCGTTGTTCTTCATCAACATAAATAACTTGAGCGCCGTTATTTCGTAAACGGCTCACAATTTCTGCTGGTACCGTTTCATCAATATAAAAGCGGCAAGTCCATTCAGGATAGATTTCTTTGGCTAATTGCGTGTTGATCACAGCCGTTTCACAGTAACGTGGCAAGCAACCAAATAAAGAATAACTGATTATATTTTTACTTTTATCACTACTTAAACCCGGTGGAATGATATTAGGAATTACCATCTTTTGAGGATTTAATTTTTCTACTTCAATTTTCTTAGTACGAATAGAAAGACGACCATAATAACGACTCTCTTCATAACGGTGCATTTTGGCACATACACCAGCAAGGGAATCATAAATTTCTGATGGCGTATTTGGCACACTATATCTTAACGCTGTCATTAAATGACCATAAGCAACATCATGATTATTTAATTTGGATTCAACAAAAGCAAGATCATCTAATGCAATCGGATGGTTGGGAGCTGCTTTCAAGACCTTAGTGAGTAAAATATCTTTTGCTAACTCATAGTCATGTGTATCTATAGCATAACGCACCTCTTTCGCAAACCTGGCTAAAGTGTCATTCAATTGCTCAACATTCTCGGGCATCATTTTTAATGGCATAGTTTTATTATTTCGGTAATAAATATAGAAGTTATAATAGTAATTGTTTAAATAATTGGCAAGAAAAAGGGCTACAAATGTAGCCCTAACAATTAAGCACTTAGCAGTATTAAAATACTTGGTATTAAAATCAGATATCCTACTAACGGCATAAAAACCACTTTCCAGACAGTTTTTCTAATTTCAAAACCTACGCCATGAATCCATAAAATGGCCATAGCATATAATACTAATAAAGCAAGATAAGGTATTTTCCCACCAAAATACTGTGCAAAAAGCGTTGATTTGAAAATAATCAAACCAAACATACCGCTTGCAAAAATAAAAGAAAGGGCCGTTAACCAGCCCTTTTTTGTAAGTTCATAGAGTGAATTAATCATTCTACTGACCTATTCGTCAAATTTACCTGTTTTTTCAATGCTAACAGTAATCACTGTTGCGAATAGAATTGCAAGCAGAACACCTAATACCCAAGTTACATAAAACATAATGGTTCTCCTTAGTATAAGCTTGCGCTTTTCTCTTCAATATATTTAGCGTCAAGACGACCAAACATTTTGAAGTAAGTCCAAAGTGTGTAAGCAAGTACAATTGGAACAAAGATACAAGCAACAATAAACATTACAGTTAATGTATATTCACTTGCTGTCGCATCCCACATTGTTAAGCTCATATTTGGGTGAGTAATTGATGGCATTACGAATGGGAATAATGCAACACCTGCAGTTAAGATCACACCTGCAATCATAATTGATGATGATAGGAATGCAAAACCAGAGCGATTCGCTTTAGAGCTTGCAATTGTACCTAATGCACCAACGATTGCTAATGCTGGAATTACCCATAATACTGGCATTTCCATGTAGTTTTTAAACAGAGCACCGCTTTCTAACACAACTGTTTTATCTTTTAATGCAGATGCTGCATTGTGATCTAATTGGCTAGTTAATACAAAACCTTCTTTGAAGTATGCCCATACACCAGCTAATACAAATGCACCAATTGTTACTAATGCTGTTACTTGTGCCACTGCACGAACGCGGTTACGTAAGTCACCAGTAGTTTTCATTTGTAACCAAGTTGCACCTTGAGTAGTTAACATCATTAAGCTTACCACACCGCATAATAATGCGAATGGATTTAATAAGCCTAATAATTTCCAAAGGGTTGAACCTTCGTAAGTTACTTGGTTTAACTCATTGAAGTGGAATGGTACACCTTGTAATAAGTTACCGAATGCCACACCAAATACTAATGACGGAACGAAACCACCTGCAAATAAACCCCAGTCCCAAGCATTACGCCATTTTGGATCATCGATTTTTGCACGGTATTCAAAGCCTACTGGACGGAAGAATAACGCTGCTAAAACCAATACCATTGCGAGATAGAAACCAGAGAATGACGCAGCATAAACTGTCGGCCATGCAGCAAAGATCGCACCACCTGCTGTTAATAACCAAACTTGGTTACCATCCCAGTGTGGAGCAATTGAGTTGATCATTACACGGCGTTCAACATTGCTTTTACCTACCACTGGTAATAGAGTGATTACACCCATATCAAAACCATCAGTAATTGCAAAACCAATTAATAATACGCCAATTAAAATCCACCAAATAAAGCGTAGAACTTCATAATCTAACATAATTAACTCCTACTTATTTCGCAGATTGCTCGAAGTGGTAGCGACCTGTTTTTAATGAACTTGGACCTAAACGACCATATTTGAACATTAAATACATCTCTACAACTAAGAAGATTGTGTATAAACCACAGATTAAACCAATTGAGACCCAAAGATCTGCAGTGGTTAATGATGAGTTTGCTACGCCTGTTGGTAATACATTATATACAGCCCATGGTTGACGACCATATTCTGCTAAGAACCAACCACTTTCGATTGCAATCCACGGTAATGGAATACCCCATAACAATGCTTTTAATAACATTGGGCGAGTTCCAACTGTACCACGTGCATTTTGTACAAATGCTGCAATAATTAAGACAAGCATTAAGCCACCAGCAATCATCATGATACGGAATGACCAGAATGTTGGGCCAACATTTGGAATAGTATCTTGTGCTGCTTTCGCAATTTGCTCTTCAGTTGCATCAACAACTTTGTCTGTATAAACTTTTAATAGTAGACCAAAACCTAAATCATTTTGAACTGCTTTAAATGCTTGTTTATCTTCTTCTGTATAGTTACCAGAACGAAGTTTTTCTAATAAGCCATAAGCTACAATACCGTTACGAACACGTTGTTCATTTTCAACACGAAGATCTTTTAAACCTTTAATTTCTTTATCTAAAGAACGTGTTGCAATGATACCTGCCGCATAAGGAATAGAAATTGCAGTTTCATTTTTCATTTCTGCAGTATTTGGAATCACAAATGCATTCCAAGCAGCCGGTGCTGGGTGAGTTTCAAATTCACCTTCCATTGCAGCTAATTTTACAGGTTGAGCTTGACCGATTTCATAACCAGATTCATCACCCATAACTAATACAGAAATGATCGCCACTAAACCAAAGCTTGCACCTACAGAGAATGAACGACGAGCAAAACCTAAATCGCGACCTTTTAAGATGTAGTAAGCACTGATACCTAATACAAAGATAGCGCCACAGGTATAACCCGCAGATACAGTGTGTAAGAATTTAGATTGGACTACTGGGTTTAAGAATAACTCAGAGAAACTTACTAATTCCATACGCATTGTTTCAAAGTTAAATTCAGAACCTGTAGGATATTGCATCCAACCATTCGCAACTAAGATCCATAATGCTGAGAAGTTAGAACCAAATGCAACTGCGTAAGTGGTTAATAAGTGTTTACCTTTTGATAAACGTTCCCAACCGAAGAAGAAAATACCGATGAAGGTTGATTCCAAGAAGAACGCCATTAAGCCTTCAATCGCTAATGGAGCACCAAAGATATCACCAACATAGTGAGAATAATATGACCAGTTAGTACCGAATTGGAATTCCATCGTAATCCCTGTCGTTACGCCTAGAGCAAAGTTAATACCAAATAACTTACCCCAGAACTTGGTCATATCCTTATACACTTCTTTGCCCGTTGTTACATAAAGTGTTTCCATTACAACAAGAATAAATGAAAGACCTAATGTAAGTGGTACAAATAAGAAGTGGTAGAGTGCAGTTAACGCAAACTGCAAACGTGAGAGTTCAACAACGTCTAACATCTCAAACCTCTTTTTATATACAAGCCTGAATAATTTTGATTGCCCTAAAGTACAATCACCCCTAATAAACTAACCTAACACAAATAACTTTATAAATTGATATTTGTAGTTAAGTGTCAAGAAAGTATTCTACTCGTAAATAAGCAAATTAAAAATAGTAAAATTATTACATTGATCACATTTTTGAATAAAAGATTTAAAAAATGTTAATTTATTACACAAAATGGTTTGATATAAATCAATTAGTTACATTTCATTAACATAATTATTTATGATTACAAATTTAAAACATTATATTTA
>MQVI01000079.1 GCA_002002485.1 Pasteurellaceae bacterium 15-036681 | reverse complement strand
AGTATAAAAAATGAGTGACATAAAAGTCTGATATAATTAAGTTCGCCAAAACAAAAATCAGAACAAACAATTATGTCGCTCAGAACTATTTTAACAGATATTACATGGAACCGCTTGTTTAATTTACTTGAACGTACAGGACGAGTTTACAATAAACCTGAACATCGAAATACAATTGAAGGCATTTTATACCGTATTAGAACAGGCTGTCCATGGCGTGATTTACCTTCAGAGTTTGGGCGATGGAATACAATTTTTCGCCGTTTTAACTTATGGTCTAAGAAGGGTGTTATTCAAGAAGTATTACAGTTTTTTAGACAACACTTTGATTATGAATGGGTTTTTATAGATGCTTCCATTGTTAAAGCTCATCAACATTCAACAGGTGCAAAAGGAAATGAGTCGCAAGCAATTGGTAAAAGTGTTGCTGGAAATACAACCAAAATTCATCTTGCTGTTGATGCTTGTGGTAATCCAGTTGATTTTTTGATTACTGGGGGCGAAGTTCATGATAGTAAAATTGCTCCAGAATTAGTTGCCCTTTTACCTGATGCAGAGACCATTACAGCTGATCGTGGCTATGACAGTGAATGTCTTCGAGAGCTAATTCAAGCGACGACAAAGGGAAAATCGAATATACCTTATAAACGAAATTCAAAGAAAGGAAATAGCGATATGGATTGGTGCTTATATCGCTATCGCCATTTAGTTGAAAATGCGTTTGCTCGCTTAAAGCATTATCGAGCTATCGCAACGCGTTATGATAAATTAGCAAGAAATTATGCAACTTCAATTGCATTGGCTTGCTGTATTCATTGGGTTAAATTGATTTTCGGTTAAATATCATACTCAAAAGATCAACACGTCCTAATATATTTATTACAAAAGACATAATGAAATATCAATTATTTCAATTTATGTAAAGCAATCGTTTAAATTTGTGAAAGTGATCACATTATTTCTTTTCCTTTTGGAGTAGAATTTCACCCAGATGCTCAAAGCACTCTATATTTCATTTAATTCCAATTGAGGAGAAAACTATGAAAAAAGCAGTTTTAAGCGCAATCGCATTAGCAGTAGGTGTTAGCGCTATCGCAACTTCAGCACAAGCCAAAGATCGCATCGGTGTCACAATTTACAAATATGATGACAACTTTATGTCTTTGATGCGTAGTGAGATCGAAAAAGAAGCAAAACACTTTAAAGGCGTTGAACTTTTGATGAATGACTCTCAAAATGCTCAATCAATTCAAAATGACCAAGTTGATGTGTTAATTTCTAAAGGCGTGAAAGCACTGGCAATTAACTTAGTTGACCCTTCTGCTGCTCCAACTATCATTGGTAAAGCTAAACCAGAAGGCATCCCAGTTGTATTCTTTAACAAAGACCCTGGTGAAAAGGCAATCAGCAGCTATGATCAAGCATACTACGTAGGTACGAATCCACAAGAATCTGGTGTCATTCAAGGTGAACTTATTGCAAAACACTGGAAAGCTAACCCTGCATATGATTTAAACAAAGACGGAAAAATTCAGTTCGTTATGTTAAAAGGTGAACCAGGCCACCCAGATGCTGAAGCTCGTACAAAATACTCCGTTGAGCAGCTAAATAAACTAGGTATCCAGACAGAAGAAGTTTTCGTTGATACTGGTATGTGGGATGCTGCTCTCGCAAAAGATAAAGTGGATGCTTGGTTATCAAGTGCAAAAGCAAATAGCATTGAAGTAATTATTGCAAACAACGATGGTATGGCAATGGGTGCATTAGAAGCAGCAAAAGCGCATGGCAAAAAATTACCAATCTTCGGTGTTGACGCATTACCAGAAGTTTTACAATTAGTTAAAAAAGGTGAAATTGCAGGTACTGTATTAAATGATGGTGCAAACCAAGGTAAAGCTGTTGTGCAATTATCTCAAAACTTAGCTGCCGGTAAAGCCGCTGGTGAAGGTACCAAATGGGAAATTAAAGATCGTGTAGTTCGCGTTCCTTATGTTGGCGTGGACAAAGACAATCTTGCTGAATTCTTAAAATAATAACGTTTTATTGGGGGAGGAGTGTCTCCCCCTTCTTATTTGTGAGGTTGGATATGACAGTACAACATCAAGACAGCCAAGTGTTACTCACTATGGCCAATGTCAGCAAATCCTTTCCTGGTGTAAAAGCATTAGATAAAGCAAACCTTACCGTTCGCTCTCATTCTGTTCACGCTTTAATGGGTGAAAATGGAGCGGGAAAATCAACTCTACTCAAATGTTTATTTGGTATCTATGCTAAAGATGAAGGAGAAATTCTGTTCCTCGGCAAACCCGTAAATTTCAAAACATCTAAAGAAGCCTTGGAAAATGGAATTTCAATGGTTCACCAAGAATTAAACCTAGTACGTCAACGTAGCGTAATGGATAACCTTTGGCTTGGTCGCTATCCATTAAAAGGTATCTTTGTTGACCACACTAAAATGTATAACGATACTAAAGCGATTTTTGATGAATTAGATATTAACATTGATCCTAAAACAAAAGTGGCAAATCTATCTGTGTCACAAATGCAGATGATCGAGATTGCCAAAGCATTCTCTTATAATGCAAAAATCGTAATTATGGATGAGCCGACATCTTCTCTTTCCGAAAAAGAAGTGGAACACCTGTTCAAAATTATCGAAAAATTGAAAGAGCGTGGTTGTGGAATTATCTATATTTCACACAAAATGGATGAAATTTTCAAAATTTGTGATGAAATCACCATTTTACGTGACGGTAAATGGATTAATACCGTTCCAGTAAAAGGCTCTACGATGGACAGTATTGTGTCAATGATGGTAGGACGTGAATTAACTCAACGTTTTCCTCCAAAGACCAATACACCAAAAGAAGTCATCCTCGAAGTTGAAGGCTTAACAGCTCTAAATCAGCCATCTATTCAGGATATTAGTTTTGAACTACGCAAAGGCGAAATACTTGGTATAGCAGGCCTAGTTGGAGCAAAACGTACCGATATTGTTGAGACTATTTTTGGTGTACGTGAGCGTAAAAGCGGTATTGTAAAACTGCATGGCAAAGAGATGGCGAATCGTACCGCTCTTGATGCAATAAACAATGGGTTTGCTCTTGTAACTGAAGAACGCCGCTCAACAGGTATTTACGCCAATCTAAACATTGAATTTAACTCTTTGATTTCTAATATGAAATCCTATATTGGTTCATTTGGTTTATTGAGCAATAAAAAAATGAGCAGCGATACGCAATGGGTTATTGATTCAATGAACGTAAAAACGCCATCGCACAAAACTAATATTGGTTCGTTATCAGGTGGTAATCAGCAAAAAGTAGTTATCGGCCGTTGGTTATTAACCCAGCCAGAGATCCTAATGCTTGATGAGCCAACTCGTGGTATCGATATTGGTGCAAAATATGAAATTTATCAATTGATTATGCAACTCGCACAAAAAGATAAAGGGATTATCATGATTTCATCTGAAATGCCTGAATTATTAGGTGTAACAGACCGAATTCTAGTGATGAGTAACGGCAAAATGGCAGGAATTGTAGAAACAGCTAAAACATCTCAAGAAGAAATTCTACAATTGGCAGCAAAATACTTATAAAAATAGAAGGAAATGAATTATGTCCGCTCTAGCTCAAAATAAATCAATGGACTTTTTAAAACAAAATGCAATCTATTTTGTGTTATTGGTCTTACTTGCAATTATTATTATGCAAGATCCGAGTTTCTTAAGCTTGAGAAACTTCAGTAATATTCTAACCCAATCATCAGTTCGCTTAATCATTGCTCTTGGTGTTGCAGGTTTGCTTATCTCACAAGGTACTGACTTATCCGCTGGTCGCCAGGTTGGTTTGGCTGCGGTAATTTCTGCAACTATGCTTCAGGCCATGGAGAACATGAACCGAGTGTTCCCTGATTTGCCAGAGATTCCAATTCCCGTTGTTATCTTAACAGTGTGCGCTGTAGGTGCTGTGATTGGTTTAGTCAATGGTTTAGTTATTGCCTATCTCAACGTAACACCATTTATCGCTACAATGGGGACGATGATTATTGTGTATGGTATTAACTCTCTGTACTACGATGCAGTAGGTGGTTCACCAATTGCTGGTTTTAATGAAAGTTTCTCAACCTTTGCGCAAGGATTCTTCCAATTCGGCACATTCCGCCTCTCTTACATTACTATCTATGCGGCGATTTGTTCTTTCTTAGTATGGGTTATGTGGAACAAAACTCGCTTTGGTAAAAACGTATTTGCTATCGGTGGTAATCCAGAGGCAGCAAAAGTGTCTGGTGTAAACGTAGCTCGTAACCTTGTTGTTATCTATATGATTGCAGGTATGTTCTACGCATTCGGTGGTATGCTAGAAGCAGGACGTATCGGTAGTGCAACCAACAACTTGGGCTTCATGTACGAATTAGATGCTATCGCAGCTTGTGTAGTTGGTGGGGTATCATTCGCAGGTGGTGTAGGTACAGTAATCGGTGTAGTAACAGGGGTATTAATCTTCACAGTTATCAACTATGGTTTAACCTATATCGGTGTTAACCCTTACTGGCAGTATATCATTAAAGGTAGCATCATCATCTTTGCGGTAGCAATTGACTCACTCAAATATGCGAAGAAAAAATAAAATTAGTGTGAAGTGAATGATATATTACACTCTCTGACTTAAGATAAAATCCTTGTTGAGCCAAGTGCCCTGCAAGGATTTTTTGTTGCAAATTGGAAAATTCTCTAGGGGCTGTTGATCTTTCAAGTATAAAAAATGAGTGACATAAAAGTCTGATATAATTAAGTTCGCCAAAACAAAAATCAGAACAAACAATTATGTCGCTCAGAACTATTTTAACAGATATTACATGGAACCGCTTGTTTAATTTACTTGAACGTACAGGACGAGTTTACAATAAACCTGAACATCGAAATACAATTGAAGGCATTTTATACCGTATTAGAACAGGCTGTCCATGGCGTGATTTACCTTCAGAGTTTGGGCGATGGAATACAATTTTTCGCCGTTTTAACTTATGGTCTAAGAAGGGTGTTATTCAAGAAGTATTACAGTTTTTTAGACAACACTTTGATTATGAATGGGTTTTTATAGATGGTTCCATTGTTAAAGCTCATCAACATTCAACAGGTGCAAAAGGAAATGAGTCGCAAGCAATTGGTAAAAGTGTTGCTGGAAATACAACCAAAATTCATCTTGCTGTTGATGCTTGTGGTAATCCAGTTGATTTTTTGATTACTAGGGGCGAAGTTCATGATAGTAAAATTGCTCCAGAATTAGTTGCCCTTTTACCTGATGCAGAGACCATTACAGCTGATCGTGGCTATGACAGTGAATGTCTTCGAGAGCTAATTCAAGCGACGACAAAGGGAAAATCGAATATACCTTATAAACGAAATTCAAAGAAAGGAAATAGCGATATGGATTGGTGCTTATATCGCTATCGCCATTTAGTTGAAAATGCGTTTGCTCGCTTAAAGCATTATCGAGCTATCGCAACGCGTTATGATAAATTAGCAAGAAATTATGCAACTTCAATTGCATTGGCTTGCTGTATTCATTGGGTTAAATTGATTTTCGGTTAAATATCATACTCAAAAGATCAACACGCCCTA
>MQVI01000078.1 GCA_002002485.1 Pasteurellaceae bacterium 15-036681 | reverse complement strand
AGCTATCGCAACGCGTTATGATAAATTAGCAAGAAATTATGCAACTTCAATTGCATTGGCTTGCTGTATTCATTGGGTTAAATTGATTTTCGGTTAAATATCATACTCAAAAGATCAACACGCCCTATATTCCTTAAGATTGTTTTTAATGGATTAATCATAATCTATTGAGAGCAATCTTTTTTTATATCTTGAATTCAATTAATAAAATGAGGGAACTGAAGATGGAAAAACTGAATAAAACACTTATTGCTACTTTAATAGCTACTTATTCTGCAAGTAGCTATGCGGCGATAACAACTAATGATACAAATGATCTTATCGTTGCCGGTAGTATAACAAGTAACTGGAACACTCAAAAAAGCTTGGTTCTTGGTAATGTGGGAACTGTAGGTGGGACTCACCGAATTGTTATAGGTGATGGTTCTCATGGATATTGGAATTATGGTTTTGCTGTAGGTGAAAATGCAGGACAAGAAGTTTATGGCGGAAATTACAAATTTGCCTTTGGTAAATTAGCTGGTTATAACTTTGGAGGTGACTACAATTTTGCCTTTGGTGAAGAAGCATTAAAAGCTGTTCGTAGCAATTATAACTTCGGGTTTGGTAATTTAGCTGGCTATGGAACCGGAGAATTAACCCGAACTGAAAATGGCACTGAAAAGAAATATTCAGGCAATAACTTCTTTGTTGGTGAACAAGCAGGTGGTGATTCAAAGGGGACTTACAATGTTGGTTTTGGGTATAAAGCCTTACAAGCTGACACTGGAACAGGCAATAAAAAAACAGAAGGTAACTACAATGTGGCTTTCGGTTCACATGCTGGATTAAATACTGTTGGTGATGAAAACTTTTCATTCGGTAACCATGCTGGGCGTGAAATTACTGGTAATAAAAACTATTCGTTTGGTGAGTCCGCTGGTCGTGACACCAAAGGTAGCTATAACTTCGCTTTTGGTGAACTTGCTGGGCAACGTGTAAAAGGTTTTGGAACTGATGGTCAATCAAAAGGCTGGTCAAACTTCGCCTTCGGTAAAAATGCAGGTTCAGATGTAGTAGGTAACCATAATTTGGCTTTTGGCGAAAATGCAGGTAATCATGTTGGTTATGATCCCACTAGTAAAGCAACTGTAGATAAAGCAGAACATAATATTGCTTTTGGCTTTGGTTCTGGTAACTATATTAATGGACAAGATAACTTTGCTGCAGGGGTAAATGCTGGTCGTAATATTACTGGGGAAAGTAACGTCGCTTTAGGCAAAGGCAGTGGTCAAAATATTGTGGGTAATCATAATACCGCTATTTCAGATAATGCAGGTGGAACTGTAACAGGAAATTATAATGCGGTATTAGGCGCATCGTCTGGTAATACAGTTATTGGTAATTCAAACCTCGCATTAGGTAAAGATTCTGGTAATGAAGTTACAGGCAACAATAATATTGCTATTGGTGATAAAGCCGGTCAAAAAATTACAGGTTCAGATAATATTTACATTGGTCGTAAAGCAGACACAGATACAGCTGAAGAAACCAAAGAGCAAAGCGTTTCTATTGGTTCAGAATCTCTTGCTTCATTAAGTAAAGGTATTGCATTAGGTTATAAAGCAAAATCGAAAGAAGTTGAAGCTATTGCGATTGGTGAAGATGCCATAGCCGATGTTAAACGTAGTATTGCATTAGGGGATTCAACTCGCATTACGAAGGATAAAGATACTAGAACTCAAGGGAATGATAATACTTATACTAGCACAAATATTGGACTTGCTGGAATTTCAGATACTAGCACCAAAACTTTCAACTTCGCTGGTGGTAACGAAGTTGTTGGTGTAATTAGTGTCGGCACATCCTCAGAAACTCGCCGTATTCAAAATGTGGCTCCTGGATTAATTTCCGCCACTTCAACAGATGCCATCAATGGTTCACAACTTTATAGTTTCATTCCTAGATTATCCGTGTTTTCAGAGGGTATTGGTACTAGAGGGAGCGCCACAAATGGTTATACAGTAGGTAGCCCTGTCATTTCTAATTATTTAGTTAATGGAATTAAATTGGATTTCGGTGATGGTTTATATGCAGAGAAACGTACTAAAAACAATGATGAATATATTTTTGTTGGTTTAAAAGATAAACCAACTACCACAGGTGGCACCAGCGGAAATTCTCCAACTGCAAAAGTTGTAAACAATAATGATGGAACTCATACTTTAACAGTGATAAATTCTGATGGAACAGAGTCTAAAACTGTTATAAAAGATGGTGCAAAAGGTGATCAAGGCCCTAAAGGTGATCAAGGTCCAAAAGGTGACCAAGGCCCGAAAGGTGATCAAGGCCCTAAAGGTGACCAAGGCCCGAAAGGTGATCAAGGTCCAAAAGGTGACCAAGGTCCAAAAGGTGACCAAGGCCCTAAAGGTGAGCAAGGTCCGAAAGGTGATCAAGGTCCAAAAGGTGACCAAGGTCCAAAAGGTGACCAAGGCCCTAAAGGTGACCAAGGCCCTAAAGGTGACCAAGGCCCTAAAGGTGACCAAGGCCCTAAAGGTGACCAAGGCCCTAAAGGTGACCAAGGCCCTAAAGGTGACCAAGGCCCTAAAGGTGACCAAGGCCCTAAAGGTGACCAAGGCCCTAAAGGTGACCAAGGCCCTAAAGGTGATACTGGTGAGCAAGGTATTCAAGGTGAGAAAGGAAAAGATGGAACTTCAGTCACTGTAAAAGCTAAACGTGAAAGTGCAGAAAAAACTGAAATTGATATTGAAGATAAAAATGGTACTACAACCATTAGTATCTTACATGGTAAAGACGGTAAAGATGGCACACCAGGTATGACTCCTGCTGAAATCAATGTAATTAACAATAATATTACGCAACTTAGCCAACGCACTACTGTATTAGAAAATAGAGTGAGCTCACTCGAATCTCGAGTAGATGGCTTAGATAAGCGAGTACGAGGCTTAGGTGCAACCGTTGCCGCTTCATCCGCTTTACCACAAGCTACATTACCAGGTAAATCGATGTTTTCAGCTGCTGGTGGCGGTTATAGCGGTGCTTCTGCAGTTGCTGTCAGCTATTCGAAAGTCAGTGATAACGGTAAAGTGATCTTCAAAGTTGTAGGTACAGCTAATAGTTCAAAACACTACTCTGGTGGTATGGGCGTTGGCTACCAATGGTAATTTGTTGACTGCGTAAGAGCTTATTACTACGCAGTCATCTATTCTTCTAAAAGATAACAAGAGGACTCAATATGAACAAGATCTTTAAATCTAAATGGAATATAGCGACACAAACTTACGTAGCTTGCTCAGAGTTAACAAGAAGAGCAGGTAAAGTAGCTGGAAGTGCGGTGCTTTTATCAAGCGTTTTAGTGGCTCCTGCTATGGCGATATCTGTAAATGAAGATATCCAATTTACAGCTACTTCACCAGCTGCAAATGGGGAACCGGTAGCCGCACAATATAATAGTCAAGGGACTGTTGCTATTGATGATATAACTATAAAAATGTCTCCTGCAGATGGCACCACTTGGGCAATCCCCAAAGGGGTTATTGTAAGAGGAGCTTCTGATGTAACTGTCTCAGGAAAAGCCAATATCAGTGTTACTATGCCAAGCGAGAGCAATCCTGGTCGATCAGCAGATTCAAATGCAGCTTATGCTATTGCGGTTGGATATGATTATGGAGGAGGAAATGCAGGCGATATTGCTAAATTAACTGTGGGTGATACAGATATTAAAGTTACAAATACCCCAAATACGAAGTTAGGTACAGTTTCATTAAGTGGTGCAACAATGCCTTCAGGGCAACAGCTATCAGGCATCCGCATTTATAGAACAACAGGAGCTATCCCTGAATTTATTTCTACAGGAACATTAAATATTGATGTAACGGATAGCTCTACAGCTAAGATTGGTGATTACTTAACTGGTATCTATATAGCTGGTGATGGAGCTAATGCTATTCTAAATAATTCTAATATCAAGGTTGTAGCTAATGGAGCTCATTCGGCAGCATTAAAAATAGGCAAACCTGACTTACCAAATCCAACTCATCCAGCAGAATATAAAGGTGCAACTATTACTTCTAACGGAAAAATGGTTTTAGATACCACAGGTACATCAGAATCTGCCACAGTTCGCTTATTTGGCACAAACTCAAAATTAATTGCTGATTCAGAAACTAGCTCTGGCGAAATTCACTCAGGAAACTCTGCTGTAGTTTTTGATGTGCAAGACTATGCAAATAAAGTGACTTATTTTATTACGGCTCCTGTTTCAAGAAATGAAAATGGTACAAATCAAGAAGTTCGCCTAAGAGATACTATTATTGATACAGTTTCTGATACAGCTTCATTAATTAAAGCTAGAGCTGTCAAAGAAAATAGTCTTGCAGTAAGTATGGCTGGTGCGCGCGTCGCTAGTTGGTTTAATAATGGTGATTTTGCCACAACAAATGCTAAGTTTACGTTATCTGGTGAAAAATCCATTGCAACAGCCGCTAAAGACGGTTGGTTAGTTGAAGTACAATCTGTTTCTGGGGCCGCAAGTAGTTTGGCTGTTAATTTAAAAGACAAAGCGACAGTTGTTGGTTTAATGGATAAGCAAACTATTGGAACAAGTTCAGCGAACTTGAATGTTAACATAGATAATGCAACATGGGAGTTAAATAAAAAAGGTTCTAATGTAGAACAGAGATCTACTGTAACTGCATTAGCTTTAGCTAATGGTGCTATTTTAGATGCCGCTAAACATATATCTTCATTAACTCAAAGTGAATTAGATATACAACTAGCAGATGCAAAAACAGCACTCGAAACAGCTAAAACTAAATTAACTGATGCAGAGAATATGCAGAAATACTCATGGGAGACGGATGAAAGATTTCAGACAAGGAAAGCAGCTGCAATAAAAACAACAACGGAGCAAGTAGCAAATTCTCAAGCCACACTTGATAATATTCAAAAATTATCAGATGCTGGTGAGCAAAAACAATCTGCATTTATTGTTAAACTTACATCAGATGGTAAAGCAAATGATGGCACATTAGAAAACGGAGGCGTGATTAATTTAGCTAACGATAGAACCAACGATACATTAACGATCGAAGGTAACTATAAAGGCAGTGATGGCACATTAAAAGTAAATACAGAATGGAATTCACCAGGTGATGTCGCTGGATCAAATTCCACTAGCGATAAATTAGTTATTACAGGCAATGCAGAAGGTAAAACAACTGTTTTATCTGTTACCAAAGCAGGAGTCGAAAACATAATTGATGGAACTATTGGTAGTATTGCTGCTGATTTAAACGCTAATAGTGCCATTGTTGTAGAAGTCAAAGGAACCGATGCAGCACCAGGAACAACCTTTAGTGGAACAGCTAAAACTAGTGGTGCGGGTGAATTACAATTAGCTCAACGTGATAATAATGGCGTTACTGAGTATTATTGGACTATTACTGCAGTGAACCCTACCCCTCCGACACCAACGCCAACACCAACGCCAACGCCAACGCCAACGCCAACGCCAACGCCAACGCCAACGCCAACGCCAACGCCAACGCCAACGCCAACGCCAACGCCAACGCCAACGCCACCACAAACCCCAGTCCAAACTTCTCTACGAATACCTACCGCTCTAGCTGCAACAACACTGCACTTCTCCAACAAAGCACCGTTATTCCTTCTTCATAGATTTCATCTCAC
>MQVI01000077.1 GCA_002002485.1 Pasteurellaceae bacterium 15-036681 | reverse complement strand
TATGTTTATAAAGGATTTTTTAAATAAAAAGAGTTGCTAATAACCCGATAAAATAATTATTAGCAACCACTTTGTCTATTAGGAGGCTTAGGGACGAAATTAGCAACCATTTTGTCCATTAAGCCATAAATCCCTTATAAGCAAACTATAATAACATTCGTACAATCTTATCTAATTTCACTCGCCCAAATTTCTTCAATAATTTTTGGACTTGTTCGGGATAATCATGTAACTGTTCCAAATCACTGTAATGAGTTAATACTGTTGTATTGGTACAAATAGTTGATAACTCTTGCTCCGCTCTTACTGTTAGATCTCCTTTTGGATCCGATAATAACACCGCGTTTTCAGCATCTAATCCCCAAGCGCGTGGGTTTAAGTTATTACCCGTTAATAGGATATAACGGCTATCAATCCACACACCTTTAAGGTGATAAGTGTTATCACCATCTTTCCACAAACGGACGGTTAACTGACCATTTTGAATATATCGATCAAAGCGTTTCGCAAAAGCACGCAGATTTTTCTCATAGAGATAAGGCAGCGCTGATGCCATTGAGAATTTCTCTTCAGGCGGTGTGTAAAAATCATTTGCGGTTTTATCTCCGACAATGATCTCAATCTGTCTGCCATTATCTAATAACCACGAAATACGATTAATCAATGAACGCGGTAAATTAAAATAAGGCGTACAAATCGTTAATTTCTGTTTAACCTTGTAAAACAACGCTTCAATCGTTTTATTAAGCTTATTCTTACGGCCTAAGCCAACCAGTGGCGATGCCATTAATTGCGTTTCATTCAAAGCTTGTCCGCTAAATGTAAAGCTCTGTTGACTTAAACTTTTACGGAACATCTTAATTGCAGGGCGAATCTCAGCCGTTTTTGGTCGATGACCTTTATCTAAGCGAGAAACTGCTGCATCTGGCAAAATATGGTGTTGGATAAATTCCACAAAGGCATTTGCCAAGGTTGCATTTTCGATTTGATGATAACGGTCGTAACGATAACGATCTTTTTGGTGTAGATAAACGTTATTGATACTTGCACCGCTATACAGCAAAGTATCATCAAAAATAAAGCCTTTTAAATGCAGTACACCAAATAGCTCTCGACTATTAATCGGCACCCCAAAGAAGGCAATATCCTTTTCCGGCGGTAACGCATATTTATTACGAACATCCGCATACCAGTCAGCGTTTGAACGAGATGTTTCTTCGCCAATTCGCCCACGTTGCGCACGGTGCCAATCGACAAGGATTTTAATATCTAATTCTGGTCGAGCAATTTTTGCTTGATAAAGTGCATCTAAAATTTCCTGCCCAGCTTCATCTTGCTCAAAATAGAGGGCTGTCAGATAAATTCGAGATTGTGCCTGTGCAATCAATTCTAGAATGCGAGTTTTAAACTCTGCACTTGAGCCTAAGAAATTCACTTTATCCGCTTGTTGAGGGATAAAGGTGAGTTTTTCTAATTGGCGTTTTGCACGGGTTTGTTTATTTAGAATAAGCATTCTTCATATGCTCCTATCGTAATTCGCCTTGCAGGCGACTCGCCCTACTTTCTTTGCTTCGCCAAAGAAAGTAGGCAAAGAAAGGCGACCCCAGATTTTTCGTTATCCTCAGCTTGTTGCTAACTTTTGGGATGAACTTTTCAAACTCGCTTGCTCCGCAAGCTCAAACACGAAAAGTTGTCCTCAAAAGTTCACGCAACCGCTTCGGCGAAAAATAGGGGCAAAGATCGCAAATGTTACGATCTTTTGATTGTAAAAAATTTTATAAAATGCACCGCTTGTTAGCGACGGTTCGGGTTCCCTTCTGAGCCACCTGAGCGACTTTGAATTTGTAGGAAAAATTTAGTGTCTAAGCTTGCGTAGCAAGCGAGTTTTAAATTTTTCCGTTAAGCAAATTCAAACAAAGCGAAGATAGGGGCGAAGTAGGGGGTGCTTTCTTTTGGTTACTTTTCTTTGCACAAGCAAAGAAAAGTAACATAGGCTACGCGAAGTTACGTTTTTCACCTTCGCCCGCAACATTCTCCACACAACGACCACAAACTGCTTCGTGACCTGCGTGTGAACCAACATCTGTTGCATAGTGCCAGCAACGAGGGCATTTTTCGCCTTCTGCACGTTCCACTTTCACCGCTAAACCTGCTAACTCACCTTCTGCAACATCTGCTTCTGAAAGTGGTTTAACAACCGCTTGTGATGTGATTAACACGAAACGTAATTCATTACCTAATTGCTCTAATAACGGACGAATATCATCATTCGCATAAACAGTTACTTTCGCTTCTAAACCAGCACCAATTAATTTGTCGTTACGCGCTTGTTCTAATACGCGGTTTACTTCAGCACGTACTTTTAACAGTTGTTGCCAGTAAGCGTCATCTAATTTATCGCTTTCACTTAAACCGAATAAGCCTTCATAGAACTCTTCAGTGAATACGAATTGTGAACGACCTTCAACTTGCGGTAAGTGATTCCAAATTTCGTCAGCAGTGAACGAAAGGATTGGCGCAATCCAACGTACTAATGCTTCAGAAATATGCCATAACGCTGTTTGACAGCTACGGCGTGCAAGGCTATCCGCTTTAGTTGTATATTGACGGTCTTTGATAATATCTAAATAGAATGAACCCATTTCGATAGAGCAGAAACGCATTAAACGTTGTACTACCGTGTGGAATTGGTAGTTATCGTAAGCGTCTTTGATCTCATTTTGCGCTTCTAACGCACAGCTTACTGCCCAACGGTCTAAGCTAATCATCTCTTCTGGTTTCACTAAATCACGTTTAGGATCAAAACCGTTTAAGTTCGCTAATAAGAAACGCGCTGTATTACGGATACGACGGTATGTATCACCTGCACTGTTTAAGATATTGTGCGAAACTGCGATCTCACCAGTATAGTCTGTAGAAGCGACCCATAAACGTAAAATATCTGCACCGTTTTTGTTCCAAACTTCGCTAGGCACGATTACGTTACCTAGAGATTTAGACATCTTACGGCCTTTCTCATCTACGGTGAAACCGTGCGTTAATACTTGTTTGTAAGGTGCTTTTGCATCAGTTGCCGTTGAAAGCATTAATGAAGACATAAACCAACCACGGTGTTGGTCTGAACCTTCAAGGTACATATCAATCTCGTTACCGTTAAATTCAGCACGCTTTTGTACAACTGAAGCATAAGTTGATCCTGAATCGAACCATACGTCTAATGTATCAGGTAGTTTGCGGTAGATTTTCGCATCTTCTTCACCTAATACTTCAACTGGATCGAGATCCCACCATGCTTGGATACCTGCTTTCTCAACACGTTGAGCAACTTCTTCTAAGATCTCTAATGTACGTGGATGTAGCTCATCTGTTTCATTGTGAACGAACATCGTCATCGGCACACCCCAAGTACGCTGACGTGAGATACACCAGTCTGGGCGGTTTGCAACCATCGTGTCGATACGAGCTTCACCCCAGCTTGGGATCCAACGTACTGATTTGATTTCACCTAATGCTTGTTGGCGTAAACCTTGTGTTTCCATACCGATAAACCATTGCGGAGTTGCACGGAAGATAATCGGTGTTTTGTGACGCCAGCAGTGTGGATAGCTATGTTTAATACGCTCTAATTTAAGTAATGCACCTGTCTCTTTTAATTTTTCTAAAACAAGATCATTTGACTCGAATACGCCTTTGCCGGCAAAGAATGGGGTTTCCGCCTTGAATTTACCGTCATTTGCCACTAAGCCGGCCATTTCGATATTGTATTTACGAGAAACCACATAGTCGTCTTGACCGTGATCAGGTGCAGTGTGTACTAAACCGGTACCGCCGTCTGTGGTAACGTGGTCACCTAAAATAAATGGTACGCTGAAATCATAGAATGGATGGTTAAAACGTAATAATTCTAAATCTGCACCTGTTGCAGTACCTAATACTTCAACAGTTTCAACACCTGCTGCTTTTTGTACGCTTTCAACTAATTCAGTGGCTAAGATGACACGCTCATCACCGAATTGAACTAATTGGTATTCTAAATTCGCATTTAATGAAATAGCACGGTTGGATGGTAATGTCCAAGGGGTTGTGGTCCAGATTACGGCTGAAAGCGCACCTGTGCCTTTACCTTGTGCATTGAATTTCGCTTCAACTTCTGCAGTATCTACCGCAGAGAAACGTACGTAGATAGATGGAGAAACTTTATCTTCATACTCTACTTCTGCTTCCGCTAATGAAGAACCACAGTCCAAACACCAGTGCACCGGTTTTGAACCTTTGTATAAGTGACCGTTTTTAATCACTTTACCAAGCGTACGGATAATATTCGCTTCGGTGGCAAAATTCATCGTGAGATACGGATTTTCCCAATCGCCTAAAATCCCCATACGGATAAAGTCCGCTTTTTGACCTTCAACTTGCTCTTTCGCATAGTCACGGCACGCTTGACGGAATTCCGCTGCTGAGATTTTCTCGTTAGGTTTGCCTACTATACCTTCAACTTTTAACTCAATCGGTAAACCGTGGCAGTCCCAACCTGGAACGTAAGGCGTGTCAAAACCTAAAGCGGTTTTTGACTTCATAATAATATCTTTTAAAATTTTATTAACGGCGTGACCTAAGTGAAGATTACCATTTGCATACGGAGGGCCATCATGAAGAATAAAGCTCTTCTTACCTTTCGACGCTTCACGTACTTTTTGGTATAAATTATTGTCATACCAGTTTTTTAACATCGCAGGTTCGCGTTTTGCAAGATCCCCACGCATCGGAAAGCCTGTTTCAGGCAAATTTAATGTGTTTTTGTAATCGACTGTCATATTTGTGTTCCAGTTAATAAAATTTAAAAATAACTATTTTGCTATCAACCAAATATTTGGAAATTATCCAAAATATTCGACCGCTTGTATTCGATCTTTCTCAATCTGTTCTTTAAGAGCTTCAAAGCTCTCAAACTTAATCTCTGAGCGAATTTTCTTTAAAAAATTCACTTCTATCGCTTGTCCGTAAATCGTTTCGGCAAAATCGAAAATATGCACTTCTAATAGTGGTTTAGTGCCATTGATTGTCGGACGATTGCCAACATTTGCGATACCGTTAAATCTACCTTGTGGCGTTTCAACCTTAACGGCATAAACGCCTTGAATAGGATTAACCAATCTATTGAGCATAATATTAGCTGTTGGGAAACCTATCGTACGCCCTAGTTTATTACCATGCGCAACGCGTCCACGAATAGAATAAGGTTTACCAAGTAATTTTTCAGCCAGCTCCAAATTATCTTGCTGTAATTCTTTACGAATTAATGAACTACTGATTCGATTTTGCCCTAAACAGTGGCTATGGCTATTTTCAACAGTAAAATTAAATTGCTTACCCGCTTGTTGTAAGGTCTCAAAATTCCCTGAACGTTTTACCCCAAAATGGAAATCATCGCCAACGCTAAGATATTTCACTTTGAGTTGTTCAACTAACAGATTTTGAATAAATTGCTCTGGCTTCTGTTCTGCAAACTCTTGATTGAAACGAATACAAAGCAAATAATCCACGCCCGTTTTAGCAAGGTAATGAAACTTATCTCGCAGACGCATTAAGCGCGCAGGAGCGGTCTGATTTGTCTGTTTTTTTGCAAAAAACTCACGTGGTTGCGGTTCAAAGATCATCACCACTGACGGCAGACCAAATTCCGCAGATTTCTCACGCAGACGGTTTAAGATCTGCTGATGACCTAAATGAACGCCATCAAAATTGCCGATAGTCAGCACACAGCCAGACTGTAAATCGGATTTAGTTGTGAGATTATGAACACCACGAATTAACTGCATAAGGGTAAGGTTTTCTAGTATTTTCAAGCAAAAAATTATGCCCGATTATACGAGAAATAGAAAGATAATAAAAGGGAAATCGGTTAGGAGAGTGGAGAGTGGAGAGCGTGAAATTATCGCCATTCGTTGTCAACTTTCAATTCCCTACAACCGGTCTAATTCTCTAAATTTTTTGCAAATTGTCATTGCCCCAAACGCAAAAAACCGCAACTCTTTCGAATTGCGGTTTCTTTAATTAAACCCTGATGATGCCCTACTCTCACATGGCGAAACACCACACTACCATCGGCGTTACTGCGTTTTACTTCTGAGTTCGGAATGGAGTCAGGTAGAACCACAGCACTATGGTCATCAGGAAAACTTTTT
>MQVI01000076.1 GCA_002002485.1 Pasteurellaceae bacterium 15-036681 | reverse complement strand
AAATGCTGTTTCGCCCACATCTAGCTCTCGACACGCTTGTGGAATAGAATATCCACGCTCGGTCACCAATTTTACTGCTTCAGCTTTATATTCAGCACTGAACGTTCTTCTTGCTTTTCTCATTATGTTTCCTCATTTGTGATGTTATTTTACCACTTATTGAGGACTGCGGAATTAGTCTACCACTACAATCAATGATGAAAAGATTGATAATTCAAGAATAGTAAAGATTCATATTTCTTTATGATATTTACGCTATAATGGCGGTAATAATGAGGATTTATCCGAAACTTGTTAAGTTTATAGAGGATAGATACTGATACTATTTAGATGGATTGGGACTCGTACAAGTTCTAATTATATGGTGTATATTATGGGAATATCAACGATGAGCAAAAGCAAAAATATTGGCATTATCCTTGCAGGTGGTGTTGGTTCAAGAATGGGGTTAGGGTATCCAAAACAATTCTCGAAAATTGCAGGTAAAACAGCTTTGGAACATACTGTTTTGGTTTTTCAAGATCATGAAGAAATTGATGAAATTATTATTGTTGCGGAGCATTCATCTTATCGTCGTATTGAGGAGCTTGTTTCTAAAGCTGGCTTTAATAAGGTTAATCGAATTATTTTTGGTGGTAAGGAGCGTTCAGATTCGACTCTTTCTGCAATAACGGCTCTACATAAAGAAAGCGATTCTACAAAATTAATTATTCATGATGCTGTGCGACCGTTGTTAGTCGCAGAAGTGATTTCAGAATGTATTGCTAAATTAGATATTTATAATGCTCTTGATGTTGCTATTCCCGCTGTTGATACAATTGTGCATGTGGATAATAAAACAAATGAAATCATTGAGATCCCTAAACGTGCAGAATATTTTCAGGGGCAGACTCCTCAGGCATTTAAACTGGGAACGTTGAAAAAAGCATACGAAATTTATAGTCTTGGTGGAATTGAAGGCACTTGTGATTGTTCTATTGTTTTAAAAACATTACCAGATGAAAAAGTAGGTATTGTGGCTGGATCAGAAACTAATATAAAGCTCACTCGTCCAGTAGATTTATTTATTGCAGATAAATTATTTCAAAGTCGTAGTCATTTTTCTCTACGTAATATCACATCAATTGAAAAATTGCATGATATGAAAAATAATGTGTTAGTAGTGATTGGTGGTAGTTATGGTATTGGTGCAGATATTATTGAATTAGCACAAAAGTTTGGGTTAAAAACATATAGCCTTAGTCGTGCAAATGGATGTGATGTATCGGATATTAATGCCGTAGAGGAAGGTTTGGCTGAAATCTATGCTAAAGAACATCGTATTGATTATGTAGTGAATACAGCAGCAATTCTAAATCATAAAACTTTAGCTGCGATGTCACATGAAGAAATTTCAACAAGTATTAATGTGAATTACACTGGTACAGTAAATGCGGCTGCGGCAGCTTACCCATATTTAAAAGATACACATGGTGGTTTCTTGAGTTTTACATCAAGTTCATATACTCGTGGTAGACCTTTTTACGCTATTTATTCTTCAACAAAAGCGGCTATTGTAAATTTAACGCAAGCTCTATCAGAAGAATGGTTGCCAGATAACATTAAAATTAACTGTATAAATCCGGAACGTACAAAAACTCCAATGCGTACAAAGGCTTTTGGTATTGAGCCTGAAGGTACTTTACTAGATCCTAAAACAGTGGCATTTGCCTCACTTGCTGTATTAGCAAGTAAAGAAACGGGTAACATTATTGATGTGGTGTTACAAGATGAAGAATATATTCGATCTATTTTAGATTCTCTATAACAAAAGTAATTTTATGGCTGATTTTGGAAAATATATATATTTGGATAGCAAAATAATTGGTGCCGCCAAACAAATAGTCGCCTATTTTGAGCAAGGTATCTTTTCTAAAAAAGATACCGTAGTTCTAGTAAAAAAATATAAGCATAAGTCAGCTAAACAAATTGCCCGAATTTTCAGCCAATATCGCTTGATGTTTCGTTTTGTTCGAATGAGGGATTTAGATCATCTTGGAAAAGGCGTTATTTTTTATCCTTTTAATGCTCAGTCTAATGTAAGAGCCGTCGCGAATCGAAAATTAAAGCATATTTTTATTACACATGGTGAAAGTAATAAAATAGCTTCTATCAAACCGATCATACGAATCTATGATTATATTGTAACAGCGGGGCAGGCTGGAATAGATCGTTTCATTGCTAATGGTATTTTTAGTTCACATGATGTTGAGCATGGTAGGTTTATTAAAATGGGAGATACCTTCATTGGGCAAACGGGACTAGCTCAGCCTGATACAGGGAAGGCGTGCCTTTTTTATGCTCCAACTTGGGAAGGAGGGATTGAACAAGAAAATTATTCGAGTCTTGAGAATATTTCATTTGTGATGAGTACCTTATGTGAATTAGCACGGCAGTATGACATAAATGAAATTGTGATTCGCCCTCATCCTAATATGGGACATCGTTTGAAAATTTATCGTCAGCATTTACTTGAGCTTATCAAGTTACTATCTATGAATGGTTTTTCAATAGTCATTTTTAGTAGACACTTTACTTTCTCTTGGCTAGAAAAATTAAAATTGAGGCGGTATAAAATACAATCATTGGATGATTTATCCCATTATTATGCTAGATTTGGAGTATGCGATATTTCTGCAATGGAAAGCCAATTATTGAATGAGGATATACCTTATCATTTGTATTGGAATAGTTTTAGGCATCCAAGTGTATTTGTGGATGCTAGCATTTACGAGGATACTCAATTTATTGAGGGTAGCCAAAAATTTATTACTTTAGTAGCTACACAGATTCGTAATAATAGATTTAAAGACTATCTGATAGATCAGCATATTAAAAGTTCACAAAAGACACCGATTGCTTATTTGCAAGGAATTATTGATGAAGAAGAAACAAATACCTAATAAATATAGACCTGAAATCAGTGTTATTGTGCCAATGTACAATGTTAAAAATCTGATTGGTGAAACTATTGCTAGTTTAAAGAGAAATCAGTGTAAGCTAGAGGTATTGTTAATCGATGATGGTTCATCGGATGATACAGTAGATCAGGCTATGTTGGCAATTGATGGAGATAAGCGTTTTACTATTATTCGGAAAGCGAACTCTGGAGTATCTGATACTCGTAATAGAGGGATAAGAAGAGCAAAAGGACAGTACATTTTTTTCTGTGATTCTGATGATATTTTAGCAGATTATGCATTAGATAAACTTTATTCTGCTGCGGTTAGAGAAAAGGCTGATTATGTATATGGTGGAATTAAAAAATTTAATTCTACCAAAATTTGGACGATTCCTACTCATGATAGGACAAATCTATTTACGGTTGGTCCAAAAAATATCTTAGAAAATCCCGAACTATTCCAGTCAATGAGTCCGGGCGGTAAATTAATTCATCGAGATCTATTACAAAATCTACAGTTTCCTCAAGATATTCATTGTGCAGAAGATCAGGTTGTATTTTTTAAAATTTTTAATGATGCAAAAAAAATATATTGTATTGGTGATTATATTTATTTTTATCGTGAGAGAGATCTTGATAATAATGAACGTTCAATAACACAGCAAAGAGATATAAAAGCGTTTGCATTTTTCTTAGATATTTTTTCGGTAATAGAAAAAAATAGAGTGGAAATAGAAAAAAATACGGGTTTATCTTCAGTCCAGAAAAATAAAATTATCAAGGAATATTTAGAAAGAGCTTTTACTTTTGATGTTTGGCCTCTTTTTTTGAGAGTAATTAAATTTCATAAGAATAAAACATCCCATAGTATTACTACTGTGATTAATTTTATTGATGATATAGAATCAGAATTGGGGCATGAATTTATAAATCAGTTTCCTGCGTTGAGGTATTTCTTTTTAAGAGTATTAATTGATAATATTGATCATGTTCAAATTAAACATTATAGACAATACACATTTTTAGTTAATCGAATCATTGGATTATTATCAGATAAAACGAAAGATGCTTGTAGTCGATATTGGGGAACTCGCTGGAATGATATTTTAAAAGTAGCAAGTTCATTTACATATTTTTTAAAACTAAGAATACAAAAACGATTCTTGAGATGGCTTAATAGCAATCAAGATTATATTATTAAGAATTATGCGTTTCCATGTTTTAAATTATTACCTGTGCAAAAAAATAAAATAGTATTTGCAACTTCTACTAAGGGAAAATGTTCAGCAAATTTCACAGCTTTACTAAATGAGTTAAGAAGAACAGGAAAAAATTATGAGATCAAAAAATTCTTAGGATTAGCAACAACTTTCAGATTGAACTTTATTCGTGCTTATCATTTGGCAACGGCTAAAAATATTATTCTAGAGAGCTATTATCGTCCACTTTATAATGTCAAATGTAGGAACGATGTGAATATCATTCAAATTTGGCATGCTTGTGGAGCATTTAAAAGATTTGGCTTTAGTGCTTTGGGGCAACGAGATGCAAATAGTGAAGATTTTGAGAATATGGCTCATTCTTTCTATACTCACATAGTAAGTAGTTCAGAAGAAACCGCCTTGTTATATCAAGATGCTTTTAATGCTCCAGCATCGAAAATGCATTCAATTGGAGTACCTAGAACTGATATTTTCTTTAATCATAAAAAGATAAAAGCAATTAGGCGTTCTATTTTAAATAGTTATCCAATATTAGAGAACTCAAAAACGGTTTTATATTCACCAACATTTAGAGGTGGACCAAATGAGCGTAAGAATTTTAAGTTACCATTTAACTATAATCTGTTAGATACTTTACCTAATGATTACAAGTTGGTCATAAAATTACATCCTGCTGTTAATACTGATAATATGAGAGTTCCTGATAGATATAAGGATAGAATTATTATATTGAGTAGTAGCGATGACGTAAATGAATGGATGATTTTCTGTGATATTCTTATTACAGATTATTCATCATTAATTTTTGAATATGCTTTAATGGACAAGCCAATTATCTTTTATGCATATGATCTTGATGAGTATTTCGATGAGAGAGGATTCTATTTTGATTACGCAACTTATACTTACGGTGATATTGTGAAAGATCAGTTAGAGTTAAGGCGAGCTATTCTTGATGCTGAAGATAATAAAGCATCTTATGTTTCAAAAAAGCAAAGATTTTTGGATAAATTTATGGCATCTTGTGATGGCGCATCTTCAAAGAGAATAATAGATCTATTAATATCTTAATTATAGAATTGAAAATTATGAAACTATTGTTCATTTGCTGATCATAATAAAGAGTTAGCAATAAGTTTTAATGTATCTGACCGAGCAATATATATTTATTATAGAGATAAGACAGAAATAAGTAATATCATGGAAATTATTCCCAGATATACTTTATTCGAGAAAAATAATACCTTTTTCTTGAATGTAAAGGATCTTGAGTTAGAGGATTCTTGTGAACTATTCGTGGAGTTTATTAAACAGGCTGATTCTTACTATGATAACTTAATTAAAGCAAGGAAATTGACTATAAGATATGTTAAACTAGATGGGAAAACTATTTTTATAGATAGTGTACAGGGAATTAAATTTAAGTTATTTGGAACAGGTAACTTAGTTACTATTTATGAGGGAACTGAATTTAATAACTGTTTGATGAATTTAAAATCCAATGTAAGTGTGACTATCGGAAAAAGTCGCCATAATATTACAGGTCTTAAGATTTGGGGTGCTAATAGTAGAGTGGCTATTGGTCAAGATTTTTCATGTTGGGGAGTTGAAATTAGATGTCATGAGCCAAAATCAGAAGTAATCATTGGGGATGATTGTATGTTCTCAGAAGAAATATTAGTTTATCCAACAGATGTACATGCTATATATGATAATAATACGAAAGAAGTATTGAATAAATCTGAACCAATTATAATAGGAAACCATGTATGGTGTGGAAGACGGGTTTCTATTTTAAAAGGTAGCCAAATATCTGATAATTCTGTAATTGGAATGGGAAGTGTTGTTGTGAATAAATTTAATACTTCCAATTTGGTTATAGCAGGGTGTCCGGCTAGACTTATAAAATCAAACATAAACTGGGATAGAAAGAATTCTTTTGATTATAGAGGCTAGTTTAATAGCATGGCTTAATAGACAAAATGGTTGCTAATTTCGTCCCTAAGCCTCCTAATAGACAAAGTGGTTGCTAATAATTATTTTATCGGGTTATTAGCAACTCTTTTTATTTAAAAAATCCTTTATAAACACAATCTTATGTTTTTTAATTAAACCACTATGCGGTCTTAATTTGTCCTTCATTTCTTTAAATAATCCTTCGATCCTATTTGATGTCTTTTCTATATTTAAATGACTATACTTTTCATAAGTAAATAAATACTCAAAATAGCGTTTAAAACTTGCATAGGCACTGCGTACACTACGATGTTTATAAGGATATTTGCCTTTTTCATTAGGCTTATCTGATCGCTCATTTAAAAACTCTTTATGCTTTAAATGCCAATCATATAAATTAAGATAAAATTTATTTTTAGTGCTATTTTTCAGAGTAATTGCGATCTCTTTTAATTCTTTTCCTGCTTGAGATTGATGTTTTTTTCTCAATCCACGCATAATAATTGCGACC
>MQVI01000075.1 GCA_002002485.1 Pasteurellaceae bacterium 15-036681 | reverse complement strand
CAGCGTTCAATCTGAGCCATGATCAAACTCTTCAATTAAAAAGTTCAATCGCTCAATAATGTACTGACTATAAAATCGCACTCTTAATATTTCTACTAAAAGTAAATGAATTTCTAAGTTAAGCACTGTATTGAGACTTCAAAATTAATATATATTTTAAAATCAATCATCAACAAGTGCCCACACAGATTGTCTGATAAATTGTTAAAGAACAAAAATAAAGTGGTCGGCGAGATAGGATTTGAACCTACGACCCACTGGTCCCAAACCAGTTGCGCTACCAAGCTGCGCTACTCGCCGTCAGTTACACATTCGTGTATATTTTAAATGGGGTGGCTAATGGGATTCGAACCCACGACAACTGGAATCACAATCCAGGGCTCTACCAACTGAGCTATAGCCACCATATCATATTGAATAACGTTTCCTTAAAACCTCTGGCGCGCTCGACAAGATTCGAACTTGCGACCTTTGGCTCCGGAGGCCAACGCTCTATCCAACTGAGCTACGAACGCTTCGTTTTCAGTACTGCGTCGCAACGGAGGCGTATATTAGAGATTTTGTTTCCTCTTGTCTAGCACTTTTTGAAAAAATTTTATCGCTCGCTTTTATTTTATTCAAAACGTTTATTAATTACTATATTCATCTATTTTTTATACGTAATAAAATAAAAGGCCACTAGATATTCCTATCTAATGACCTCTATAAATTAATTTTCTTTAGGTTTTCTTGTTGCTAAAGCAATAAGTCCCATAAGTAGCAGAGAAAGAATAAATCCAATTCCGGCACCAATCCCAATCCATAATAATTGATTTTCTGATTTTTCCGCATTTAATGGTTTAGTTGGCTGTTTCACAACACGATAAGGCACAAGCATATTATCTAATGGCTGTACTGACTTCATTATATTTAGTTTACCTTCCCAGCTTTCACCTAGTTTTTGCTCCGCAGACTGCTTAACTTGTTGGAATAAAATCTTCCATTTAGCAATTAACTCATTATTCAATGTTGTACGCGCTTGTGATGTACTAAAAGCGATAAATTGATTTAATAATTCAAGTGAATGCTCTGGATTACTTGTTGTAATACTTAACGTATTTGAATCATTTTGGAAAGCAAAACCATCTGCAAAACGCTGTGCGATCTCATCTACTGCTTTACTTTCAACTTTTGCTGTACTTTTTACAACATCTGTTTGAACAAGGAAACTATTAATAATGTTAGGTGATGTAACAGTACGCTTAAATTCACTATAGCTATTATCACTCACTTCTTTATCTAGATCCGTTGCCGGCTTATCACTTTTAACTAAAGTGTAAGTACTATATAGAGAGTAGTAGTTACCCAAATCCACCACTTTAGGTTGTTCAAATTGCGCCGTTGCTTTCCATTGAGCTGGTAGCATTGAATTTGACATAAACCAACCTGTTCCAGCACCTACAGCACTTAATAACAGTGCAATAATTAAATTAAGAAAAAATTTACTCATTTTAGACCTTTAGATTTATCTTCATTAAATAGAATTTTGTTGCTTACGTCTCGCTCTACGTTTTAAACGTCTAACCCAACGTGTTACACGCCATGCGTGCATAATTAAATAGGAATATAGAAAGAATAATGCCACAAAGGACACAAACATAACCCATTGATTCCAATAATAGACCTCGCCTAAGACACCAAAAGTCGCACAAAGTGCCGCAAAGCTTGTAATAACCGCTAATGCTTGGCGTGAAGTTAATCCTGCTCTCATCATAAGATGATGAACGTGCAAGCGGTCTGGTCTGAATGGACTTTTACCTTTTTTGATACGACGGAAAAATACTGCAACCATATCAATGAGCGGAACTGCAATCAGCCATAAACCGGTAATTGGACTAATTGGATGCCCCTGACCTTGCGTACTTAAAAGTAAAATCCAAATAATAGTGAAGCCAATTAAGGTACTTCCAGAATCGCCCATAAAGACTTTCCATTTTGCACCAAACACACTAAGGTTGAACATTGCATAAGGCACTAACACAGTGATAATACCAAAGCACCAATAAGCAAGGCTATATTGCTCATCGAACCACATTAATGTCCCCAAGCCAGCAAAACTCACACAAGAAAGCCCTGCTAATAAGCCATCAATTCCGTCAACCATATTGAAAGCATTGATTACACCAATAGTAATAAAGACAGTGAGTACAACACCTAACACACCGATCTCTAAACTAAAAGGCGCAATTAATTGCCCTAAGTTTTCAATAGAGAGCCCCCTATAGATCATTGCCCCCGCTAAAACAGCTTGAATACCAGCGCGCAAAAATGGACTAATATCAAAACGGTCATCCAAGACACCAATCACTAATAAAATCGTTAGTGCGATCAGATAAAGCTCTGGTAAGCGCATTTGCTCCCATTCAAGCAGATAATAGGCAAGATTACCAATATAGAGCGCAGTACCGCCAATCAGTGGAATAACACCCTGATGTCGCTTACGGAAATTAGGCTTATCCACTAAGCCTATTAACTCTGCCACTGGACGCATAACAATTAATGCGATAAATGACACAACAAATACCGAAAGAAAAGTTACCCACATAAGTTAGGTTTTCCTTTGAAAAGTTGAATTAAATGGCTCGCAGAATAACATAATCGCATTAAATGGAAAATGGAATATAGAAAATTGGTGATGAATAATGGATAATTATCAAAATTTTATTTCTATATCTATCAAAGGACACAAAATGGCAACTTCACAATCTCTATTTGAGAAAGCACAAAAAGTTATTCCCGGTGGCGTAAACTCTCCTGTTCGCGCCTTTAAAGGCGTGGGCGGTACACCAGTATTTATTGAGAAAGCACAAGGTGCTTATGTAACGGATAGTGAAGGAAAACGTTATATTGATTATGTGGGTTCGTGGGGGCCTATGGTTTTAGGTCATAATCATCCAGCAATTATTAATGCGGTATTAAAAGCAGTACCAAATGGTTTAAGCTTTGGTGCACCAACAGCAATCGAAATTGAATTAGCTGAATTAGTATGCAAATTAGTGCCATCAATCGAAATGGTGCGTATGGTAAGTTCTGGCACAGAAGCAACCATGTCAGCGATCCGCTTAGCGCGTGGCTATACTGGTCGCGACAAAATTATTAAATTTGAAGGTTGCTACCACGGCCATTCAGACTCTCTATTAGTAAAAGCAGGTTCAGGCGCTTTAACCCTTGGCCAGCCAAGCTCTCCCGGTGTACCAGAGGACTTTGCTAAGCATACCCTCACTTGTGAATATAATAACTTAGAATCAGTAAAACAAGCTTTTGAACAGTATCCAGAGCAAATCGCTTGTTTAATCTTAGAACCTGTTGCAGGCAATATGAACTGTATTCCGCCAAAAGAAGGCTTCTTACAAGGCTTACGTGAACTTTGTACTCAATATGGCGCGGTATTTATTATTGATGAAGTAATGACTGGCTTCCGTGTAGCATTAGGTGGTGCGCAAAGTTACTATGGCGTAACACCAGATTTAACCACTTTAGGTAAAATCATCGGTGGTGGTATGCCTGTAGGTGCTTTCGGTGGTAAAAAAGAGATTATGGAATTTATCGCACCGACTGGTCCAGTTTATCAAGCAGGCACATTATCGGGCAACCCAATTGCGATGGCCGCAGGTTTAGCGTGCTTAACAGAATTATCAAAAGCAGGTAATGAAGAACAGCTCGCAAGTAAAACAAAAACATTAGCGGAAGGTTTTAAAGCTCTTGCGGATAAACACGGTATTCCATTTATGGTTCAATATGTGGGTGGTATGTTTGGCTTATTCTTCACAGAGCAAGATAAGGTTGAAACTTATCAAGATGTGATGAAATGTGATGTAAAAGCTTTTAATACTTTCTTCCATAAAATGTTAGAAAAAGGTGTTTACCTTGCACCATCAGCATTTGAAGCAGGCTTTATGTCTTTAGCGCATAGTGATGAAGATATTGCTTATACATTAGAAATGGCTGATCTTGCGTTTGCAGAGATGAGATAGCCTATAACCCCTCTCTCGTAAACGGGAGAGGGGTAAATTTAAACATCATAGGTGCCCATTACAACCGCTTTATCAAGGATATGGCCTTGCATCGCAAAGTGCAGCTCATTAAAACGAAAGCCTTGTTGTAAATCTAATTTGGTATCTAACGCATACACAATTAGCTCATAGCGGTGTAAACAATTTGGTGGTGCCATACCGCCATAGGTTGAAGCCTCAGCAATCTCAAACTTACCTAGCACACTTGCCCAACTATTTGCACCTTGTAAATAATCTGTCGCCGTTAAGCTCTCATTTTCTTCAATTTTGGTGCGTTCTAAATTGGCAATTAACCAATGGACCCACACAAAACCGCTTGCGGTAATCGCATCTTTATCTTCTAACACAACCGCAAAAGATTTTGTTCCTTCTGGTGCATTTGAAATCTCAAAAGGAATGGAATAAGTCGGCATACCATTTGGGCTAAATTGCGAACCTCGCTTCCCATATTTATCTTCAAAAGCGCCATTTTTAATAGCAGAACTTGTTACAAGCATCATTTCCTCCGATTATTTCAACAAAATTGAAATAAATAATAGCAACAAGCGGTTAATTTCTCTCATTTTTTTACAATTTTTTGTTACAATCGCATTTAATTTAGATCTATATCAGAAAAGAGATAATCAATGACGACTAGCACTTTTAATCGCTCTTGGGCAAGAGTGGTATTAAATGCCCTTACTCGCTATGGAGTAAAACATTTTTGTATCGCTCCAGGGTCTCGCTCAACACCTTTAACTCTTGAGGCACTGCATTTACAGAAACAACAAAGCGTGGAATGCCATAGCCATTTTGATGAGCGTGGCTTAGGCTTCTTTGCGCTTGGTTTAGCAAAATCAACCCAAACACCTATTGCGATTATCGTTACTTCTGGCACTGCCGTAGCAAATCTCTACCCAGCGGTAATTGAAGCGAGCTTAACTCATCAAAATCTAATTGTGTTATCCGCAGATCGCCCACCTGAATTTATTGGCTGTGGGATTAATCAAGCAATTCCACAACAGAATATTTTTGGAGAATATCCGGTTACAAGTGTGAATTTACCGAAGCCCAATAGCGATTTTAACCCAAACTGGTTAATTTCAACTGTTGAACAGGCTTGTACAGTGCAAGCACAAAAAGGCGGTGTAATTCATATTAATGCACCTTTTGCAGAACCTTTATATGATGCCAACGAAGAAGAAATTGGCAATAATCCGTGGCTTGCTCCAATTCAACGTTGGTTAAATCAGCCACAAGCAAAATGGATCGATCAGCAAGCAACTCAACAAGATGTCTTGATGCATGAGAATTGGGATTACTGGCGTACTAAACGTGGGGTCGTTGTGGTAGGTAAATTACCGCTTGAGCAAGGTATGGGCTTAAAACTTTGGGCTGAAACTCTTGGCTGGTGTTTGATTAGCGATGTGCAATCAGGCATTGAGGCAAGTTTACCTTATGCAGATATATGGTTATCAAATAAAACTGTAGAACAACGTCTACTACAAGCCGATATCGTAATTCAATTTGGTTCACAAGTAGTGAGCAAACGCGTAAATCAATTCCTTTCAGCATTTAAAGGGGAATTCTGGTTAGTTGAAGAAAGCCACGATTATTTAAATCCTTATGCACATCAACAAACTCGCTTTGTGGCAAAAGCGCACCACTTTACTCGCGTACATCCACCACTTCGCCAAAAGCCGTGGTTGCTTGAACCACTTGCTCTATCGCAGTTCTGTGCAAGTTTTATTGAGCAACAAGTAGGTGGTAACTTAAATGAAGCGTCTTTAGCGCACCACATTGAACGAGTTTTGCCTGTGAATGGTAATTTATTCTTAGGTAATAGCTTGTTTGTTCGCCTTGTTGATGCATTGTGCAGACTACCTGAGGGCTATCCTGTTTATACTAACCGTGGTGCAAGTGGTATTGATGGCTTAATTGCAACAATGGCAGGTATCGCAAAAGGAAATGGTCTGCCTACAGTTGGGGTAATCGGTGATATTTCAACATTACATGATTTAAACTCTGTCGCATTGTTACGCCATATTACACAGCCAACAATTCTATTTGTGATCAACAACAACGGAGGAGCAATCTTTGATATGCTACCTGTTGAACCTCAAGCGAAAGATAAATTCTACCGTTTATCACATAACTTGGAGTTTTCACAAATTGCAACCATGTTTGGTATTGAATACCTACGCCCTTACACTTGGGCTGATCTAGGTACGAAATTAAAACAGGCTTATGCGCGCAAAGGCGTAACTATTGTCGAGATCAAAGTGAATGATCACGAAGGTAGTGGATTATATAAATCACTACTTGAACAGATTTCAAGAGCCTCAATTGATTAATATAAGGTGCGTGTAAACGCACCTTTTTTCTAACATATCAACGCTCCCTTAACAGGTACTTTAAAAAATACTTATGCTTGCACATCAATGGCACTCTAGTCCAAATTCCTCTGCAATTCCTGTCGTATTTCTACATGGTTTGTTAGGTTCTCAACACGATTGGGGGGGCATTCTCGCTCTTTTGCAAAATATTCCACAAATCCGACCGCTTACCATCGATCTTCCTTTTCATGGTGAAAGCCAACAAATCAGTTGTTCTAACTTTGATCACTCCCGTCAGCTGTTAGACGATACTCTCAAAGCGATTATCCCTAA
Organism: Pasteurellaceae bacterium 15-036681; assembly: GCA_002002485.1. Taxonomy (GTDB): domain Bacteria; phylum Pseudomonadota; class Gammaproteobacteria; order Enterobacterales; family Pasteurellaceae. The sequence continues at coordinate 853 of MQVI01000075.1, read as the reverse complement.
TCAACCTTTTTGGTTAGTAGGCTACTCCCTCGGAGGGCGAACGGCCCTTGATTATAGCCTAAACGCCAATAATCCAAACTTAGTTGGCACGGTATTGGAAGGCACAAATATTGGTTTAGCCTCTGAAACAGAGCGTCACGCCCGTTGGCAAAATGATGTTGCTTGGGCACATCGCTTTCGTAGTGAGCAAATTGAAATGGTGCTAACTGATTGGTATAAGCAAGCTGTTTTTGCAGATTTAGATGAAAACAAGCGGTTAGATTTAATTAAAAAAAGACGAAATAATTGCGGACAAAATATCGCTAAAATGCTTGAGGCAACTAGCCTTGCCAAACAAGATTGCTATCTAAAGCAGATACAAGAGCATAATAACATTCATTTTTTAATTGGCGAACGTGATAACAAGTTTAGAAACATGGTGGAATTATATCAACTCCGCCATAATTTAATCCCAAATGCTGGACATAATGCCCACTGGGAAAATCCCAAGCAATTTGTGCAATGCCTTAACCAAATAATTACTCAAGGAAAATAGTATGGCTCTACAACGTTGCCCTGAATGTCGTAAAAAGATCAGTGAAAATGCACAATTTTGCCCGAATTGTGGTTTTTCATTTAAAGAAGCTGATTTAGAAATTTATAAACAAAAGTTAGAACAACGCCGTTTGTATAATCAGGAAGTCAATCGTAAAAGTGCAAAATTACATTTGATTTGGTTGATAGTATCAGGGCAACCGCATACTTTTACTTAGCCCCAAACAATAATTCTTCTCTAAAACTATCTGACCAACCTGCCGATTTCAATTTACCGCGCATACTGGTTTTGCTCGGATGGAGGCGTGACAGATTAAGA
>MQVI01000074.1 GCA_002002485.1 Pasteurellaceae bacterium 15-036681 | reverse complement strand
ATGATTGAGGGTTGCTTTGGTAATTTGAAGCAATTATTAGGTAATCACAGAAGAATGAATATAGAAACAAAAATGGCAATGATAGATCAAATATTAGGTGTTTAGAATGCATAAAAAATGGTCATAACACAGGTTGTTTTATGACCATTAATTTTGTCCTTTAGCGCATTTCTAATTTAAAAAACCATTAAAAATGTCCTTTATGCCACGATTAACTATTTGAGAATGGCAGCCTTTATAAGTTAAAGCATGATCGCCAATAAACTGGCGACCACAACTTTTGCATAGGTAATTTTGTTTACCGCAAGATTTATGACCATTTTTCTTGATATGGACAGATTGGCATTTAGGGCAATGAAGTGTAATTTTTTGTAGCATAGCGAAACCCTTTTTTATTAAGAATTTACGCTATTTTGCTACAAAATCAAGACACGGGTGTTTCAAATTGTATGCTGATGATAAAACAACCTGTTAAAGATCACCGAATATTAAGACTTTAATATAGATTACTTTATGCACAGCATACTTTTTGGAACACCTCCGATCACCGAATATTAAGACTTTAATATAGCTCGCTTTATGCACAGCATACTTTTTGAAACACCTCCCCAAATTTCTAATTTTTATTTTTTCCTTTATTAGAAGAAATTATTTTCCCCAAAAAAACAGCTAATGGTGTTGCTAATAGACCTGGAATAATAGGATCAGTAAACTTACTAACCTCAAAAAAAGCTGTGATACTATCCTCATAAATGAAAGTGTACAAAAACTCTATTAGTAAAAGCGAAAAGTATGGAAGAACATAGGCTAATACTAGAAATATCTTTTTCATTGCTTTTCCTTCTCTTTCTTAACCTCTTTTTTATTGTCTGGATTAAGGTTATCTATTTTATTTTCAAGATATCCAGATAAAAGATTAGGTATAATCTGTTTAGAAATTCCTTTTTGATCTGCTAAATTTAATAGAGTTTCAGCTACTCCACCAGTACTGATAGCCACTACATTAGATACTTGTCCGAGAGCAACCTCTTTATCAGATTTATTCTCACTTACTGAAGTTATCCCTTTATAAATAGCATTTACAGACAGCTGTTTATCTAAAGGTTTGCCTGCTAATCCTCTACCTAAGATAAAATTCATTGCTGTTTTTTCAGGCGAAGCGTCATCATTATATAAATCAAATCCTGTAGAAATAGAGCCAACAACTATACCTTCTGTAGCCTTCGGATACTTACTCACAAAAGCTCCTACCGTAGAACTAGCTTGAGTTGCATATTTACCACCAGTTGCCACAGCACCTAATAGTGCCTTATTAGCGGTATAAGCCACACCACCTATTACATATAATTCAGGAGCTACAGGCTCGGCTTTTCCAGTCGGCGCAACAAAATAATCAAAGTATGTTTTATTTAAAATGCTTGCATTATCTTGCCTATCTTTATGGTTACTCCCAATCGTATTAAATAACTCATTTCGATGTTTCATAGTTTCAGTTGTTAACCCATTTAATCTTCCCAAATCATCCAATGTTGCCACATTGGTATTTGGGTGCTGGGTTGTGGTTGGATAATTCATTGAACCAAATATTTGGCTATTTTTATATTGTGCTTCCGTTGATTGGAACATATTGATCTTTTCACCAAATAGCACAACATCTGAGCCATCTTGCCATTTTAATGGTTGACTTTTCTTCGCTTCGTTTTGAATAGTTTGATATGCAATCGCTAAATTAGCTTTTTCATTTTCTAAGCGTTCTTGTGAAATCGCTGGCATTGGCTGAGTGCTGTTAAAAATCATATTTAGTCCATTTTCTACAATATGATTTTCTTTTTCATCATTCATGGCTGAAGCAACCAATGTTAATTGTTGTTCCCAGTATTCAGCTGAACCACCTTTTTCTTGAGCTAACTCTTTGGCTAAGTCCTTGATGCGCTGTTTTTCAGTTGGATGCAGTTGCCTATTAAACTGCTCCGTTCTTAGTGCCATTTGAGCCGCTTGTTTGGTTGTAGTTGAATCACCACCTAAACTTGCACCAATCAATGCCCCTAAGCCTGCTGCGCTCGCTTGCTGAATCGCATTGCGTTGGTCTGGGGTTAAGTTCGTATTTTCGGCTAAGTAGTTCGCAATTTCGGTATTGATATACTCACTGTTCATTGCTGAAATAGCACTTGCTGCTGCATTACCTCCACCCACTTTAGCGGCAAGATAACCAACTAAACCATGTAAAGCCACTTTTTCAGGGCTTCCGTCTTTCCAACCCATTTGTTGTGCTAAATCACCCACACGTTTTGCCCCAATTTCTGCCACGATTTGTGTTGCTTCTTGGCGTTCTTGGATTTTCGTCAAGTCTTGTTTTTCCACAACTTGATTTGCACTTTCCGTATTACGATTGAGGCTTTGCAACGTCTCTTCCGCGGTTTTACCCGTTTTCGCTTGCTGTGCGTTGCTGTCGGTAATTTGCAGATTGATATTACTACTGATTGCCGATTGCGTGGTACTACGCTCACTTTCGCTCATATTACCCAATGCACTTAATGCCGCCCCCATGGCTGAGGTTGCCATTTTCGACATATCGGTGCTTGCCCCTGCACTGACACTGCTGATTTTGATATCGCTACGGTTTTCAATATTCTCCGTGGTGAGCGTGCCTGTTTTCATGCTGTGGTTTTCTTTTTCACCTTGGGCGTTAATCATACCGCCTTTTAGATGAGTGTTTTCTGCCACATTGATATTTGATGTTTTGTTTATATTAAAGCCTGATTGTTGGTTTACTTGAGCGTAATCCACCTTCGCTTTGTTTTGGCTTGCTTGTGCAGATGCACCACCGCCGCTTCCCCATGCCACCGAAGCACTCACGCCTGCTTGAGTCTGTTTACTGTCATACTTTTCACTGTCTTGTAAACTCTCAATATGCAGATTTTTGGTATCCAACTCTAAATGGTCGATATTCGCTACCGCACCTTTTAGTGTTGTGGTGTCTTTGGCTTTTATGATGAGGGTTTCACTATTTATTTCAGTGTTATTTTGCACCTGTGAATCACTGTTTGAATAACCTTTGCCCACATTAACCGAGCCTTCCACCCCAAAGCCTGTACTACCTTGTGATTTACCCACAAACACGCCTACACTCCAACTGCTGTTTTTGTTGTCACTGTGGTTGCTTTGTGTATCTGTTGTGGCAAGTAGATTTATATTATTACCCTCTAGCTCCGTTTTCGTCGCATTGATTTTTGAGCCAACAATGGTGTTATCACCCTCTGTGGCACGAATGGTGACATGATGGGCATCCAACTCACTGCCTTGATGGGTAGTTTGTTGGGTATGGCTAGTTGAAACCGCTTTACTTGCCCCTACACTCACGGATACTTTGAAATCACTATTACCCATAGCTTCTGTGGCATTGCTGGCATTCTGTAAGGTGTCAATCAATGTTTTCGCTTTATTTACGGTTTCATAGGCTTCATTCGCCGCTTTCACTTTCAGCAATGCCCCTAAACGTCCATCCTGTACTTTTTCAGAACGATTGAGTGCTTGGCTCACTGCCATGGCACCATCGGTTACGGCTGAACTAAAGGCAATAGTTAAGCCTGATTGTTTTTGCTCATGGCGCTCTTTACTGCTTAACTCATCTTGGCTTGCACCCACATAAGTCGATTTACCTTCAATTAAAATCTCACGATTTAATTCTTTTGACGCAATCGCATCCACCCCTGAAAGATGTGCATGATTCCCTGCCGATACGGTGATATTACCCGACAAGCTACCTAGGGTACTGCGTGCTTGGCTTTGTTGATGAGTAAAAAGATTAGAAAACACCAAGCCGAAAAAATCCTCTGCCGAATGTTTTCTACAATCAGCAGAAGATTTCCCTTCAGATTTAGCAAGCTCAGAAACCACAACAAAACGTTGTTGAGTTTTACTGAAAATAACCTTGTGGTAGTATTTGTTCATCGTTATTAATTGAAATACAAGCGGTATGATTCTAAGAAAAATTTGCAAAATTCTTGTTAAATTGTACCGCTTGGCAAGTACATGGGGGTTTCAAATTGTATGCTAGTGATAAAACGACCTGTTAAAGATCACCGAATATTAAGACTTTAATATAGATTACTTTATGCACAGCATACTTTTTGGAACACCTCCACCGCATTCACATTTTTTTACTACCTGCAAAGAAATTTAGTAGCTTAATAGCAATAGCCAAAGGAAAAACTTCTATAAAAAAAATAAAAAAATCATCACTAAAATCAGTGTAAGCACCTACCATTACATAAAAAATAACTGTTCCTAATACACATTGCAAAAAAGCAATAACTAATGTTCTCATACTTATTTATCCTTATTATTTTTGTATGTATCAAGGTTTGATAATCTTCTTTTTATTTCATCCGTAAATATTGCATTAGCCGCCCCAGATAAAGGCTCTGAAGTAATACCTCTATAACCCAAAGATGAACTAAAACCTGATGATATTGTATTCTCCTTAAATGAATCATAAATATTCTGTTGCTTTAATGTAACACCAAACAAGGTATTGATTCCTAATGCTTGCAATGTACTACTTCCAGCAGTGGTTCCACCAGCTACAGATGATTTCAATACATTATTTGCGGAAGTAATCGCATTTTGTGCATTAATCTCTTTCTTACCCTCAAGATATGAGCGACTTTCTACGGCAATTTCTCCAACTCCTCCGCCTATAGCACCGAGAGCAAATTTTTTCGTTCCTGTATTTTCTAAAGAATTACCAAATTGTCGAATTGCTAATGCTGATTTCTCAGTTCCAGTAGAAATAACATCTGTAGCTGTAAGCATGCCTTTATTGGCAACATTTGTTGCATAACCACCCACAGCTTTCACATCCTTCCCTAACTCACCTGCTACATATTTAATCTCTCCCCCCATACGAGCGACTTCATTTACCACTTTTCTTGTTGTTTTTGTTGCACCCACTATAATTGGTCTTGCGCCAACAACAACTGATGGCGCACCATAGATAAATTCAGATGTACTTTCACTTAAGCCTGTTAGCTGAGAAATCGCTTTGGCTCCTACTGTTGAAACATACTCACCCGAATAAGCCGTTCTTGCGCCTGCAACAAAATTATCCATACCATAAGCAGCAACTGGTACACCTGCCACACAACCAAGACCGCTTTGGCATAAGCCCGTTCCAAATGCGGCTGTTGCAACACCACCTGTTGCTTGGGCTAAACCTGTTGTTCTCACAACGACGCGTGGACCTGCATCATCTTTATCACCAATGGCATTAGCAACTGTATATGTAAATAACGGACGTCTTTCCGCAGTCCAAGCATCTGTCATGTCGACATTGGCTTTTTGCTGAGAAAGTAATGCTCTTTCATTTGCAAATTCAGGGGTATTACCAAGTTCTTCCCTAGCCTTCACTATCGTATAATATTCCGCATACTCAGGATCATCTGCAGGAATTTGAGCTGAGCAATGCACTAATGCACAAGCTGCAATTTCTAAACGGCGTTGTTTTTCTTTATCACCATCGGCTAACTCTTCAATACGCTGTAATTCATCAGGATGCAACTGTCTATTAAACTGTTCCGTTCTCAACGCCATTTGAACCGATTGTTTGACTGTGGTTGAATCGCCACTTAAACCCGCCCCAATCAATGCACCCAAGCCTGCCGCACTCGCTTGTTGAATTGCATTGCGTTGGTCTGGGGTTAAGTTCGTGTTTTCGGCTAAGTAGTTCGCAATTTGGGTATTGATATATTCGCTACCCATTGCTGAAAGAGTGCTTGCTGTTGCATTACCACCGCCCACTTTTGCTGATAAATAACCCACTAAACCGTGTAAAGCCACTTTTTCAGGGCTTCCTTCTTTCCATCCCATCTGTTGTGCTAAATCACCCACACGTTTTGCCCCAATTTCTGCCACGATTTGTGTTGCTTCTTGGCGTTCTTGGGCTTTGGCTAAATCCTGTTTTGTAAGGACTTGATTTGCATTTCCTGTATCACGATTGAGGCTCTGTAACATCTCTTCCGCGGTTTTCCCCGTTTTCGCTTGCTGTGCGTTGCTGTCGGTAATTTGCAGATTGATATTACTACTGATTGCCGATTGCGTGGTACTGCGCTCACTTTCGCTCATATTACCCAATGCACTTAATGCCGCACCCATGGCTGAGGTTGCCATTTTTGACATATCGGTGCTTGCCCCTGCACTGACACTGCTCACTTTAATATCGCTACGGTTTTCAACATTTTCTGTCGTAAGCGTACCTGTTTTCATGCTGTGGTTTTCTTTTTCACCTTGAGCGTTAATGATTCCGCCTTTTAGGTGAGTGTTTTCTGCCACGTTGATGTCTGAGGTTTTGTTTATATTAAAGCCTGATTGTTGGTTTACTTGAGCGTAATCCACATTGGCTTTATTTTGACTAACCTGTGCAGATGCACCACCGCCACTTCCCCATGCCACTGCAGCACTTACACCTGCTTGAGTCTGTTTACTGTCATACTTTTCACTGTCTTGTAAACTTTCAATATGTAGATTTTTGGTATTCAGTTTTAAGTGGTCGACATTCGCTACCGCACCTTTCAGTGTCGTGGTCTCTTTGGCTTTTATAATGAGGGTTTCGCTGTTGATTTCAGTGTTATTTTGTACTTTTGAATCACTGTTTGAGTAGCCCTTACCCACATTGACTGAGCCTTCTACCCCAAAGCCTGTTGTGCCTTCAGATTTACCCACAAATACACCCACACTCCAACCTACATTCTTGTTGTCACTGCGGTTGGTTTGGGTGTCAGTTGTGGCGAGTAAGTTTATGTTATTACCTTCTAGCTCTGTTTTCGTTGCATTGATTTTTGAGCCAACAATGGTGTTATCACCCTCTGTGGCACGAATGGTGACATGATGGGCATCTAACTCACTGCCTTGATGGGTAGTTTGTTGGGTATGGCTAGTTGAAACCGCTTTACTTGCACCCACACTCACAGATACTTTGAAATCACTATTGCCCATAGCTTCTGTGGCATTGGTGGCATTTTGTAAGGTATCAATCAGTGTTTTCGCTTTATTTACGGTTTCATAGGCTTCATTTGCTGCTTTCACTTTCAGCAATGCACCTAAACGTTCATCCTGTACTTTTTCAGAACGATTGAGTGCTTGGCTCACTGCCATTGCACCATCGGTTACGGCTGAACTAAAGGCAACAGTTAAGCCCGATTGTTTTTGCTCATGACGCTCTTTACTGCTTAACTCATCTTGGCTTGCACCGACATAAGTCGATTTACTTTCAATTAAAATCTCACGGTTTAATTCTTTTGAGGCAATCGCATCCACCCCTGAAAGGTGAGCATGATTCCCTGCCGATACCGTAATATTGCCCGATAAGCTACCTAGAGTACTGCGTGCTTGGCTTTGTTGCCAACCTTCTGCCTCTTGTTCGTGGCTTTCTGATTTTTTACCAAAGGTAATGCCAATGCCACCACCTGTGAATACGCCCGATTTGGATTTTTCTTCAAAATGGGTGGTTTTGAAGGCATTGGTATCGGCTGTAATCGAAACATTATTCCCTGCTTTAATCAGTAAATCCTTATCTGCAATCGCTTGCAGATTTTTAGCGGTTACATCATTGCCAGCAGACACAATAATCTCACTGCCACCTAATTTGGTACCAATACTGGTTTGTTGTTGGTTTGTATCTAAAGTGGTTTTCTTCGAACTACCAAAGGCACTGCTACTTTTTGTATGGTGGAACTCTTCATAATCACTACTACGCTTCGCCGTACCCAGCACAATATCATTCTCGGCTAATGCAAGCAGTCTGCCTTTTGCATCAAAATCCGCCCCTTCGGCATAAATGTTTTTTGCTGAAAGGGTAACGTTGCCTGCGCCTTTTACAGCAGAGACGACAACATCATTCACCGCTTCATTGCGGTAATGATTGCCACCACCCATTTTCTCGTCAAAGCCGACATTCAAGGCATTAAAGTTCATATTATTGCGAGCAGAAAGGTAAGTACCACCTTGTCCGTCGTTGATAATACTTGCCC
>MQVI01000073.1 GCA_002002485.1 Pasteurellaceae bacterium 15-036681 | reverse complement strand
CGGTTAATGTTTCGGCGTGGGTCTTCTAATTCATCAAAAATTTCAAATAGGGTCATTGTTTGTTGCTCTGTTAATAAATAATGATGCTATTAGATCATATTTTTGAAAAAAGTGCGATCTTGCCCTGTCACTTAATAGGGAAAACTTATGAAAAGTTTTGTAGAGAAATTTAAACATAAAACAAAATTAGTTCAATTTGCCCAAATTGGCATCAGTGAAAATAAGCAGCTACGTTGTCTATTATCTTCACTCAATAATCAATCGCTAGAAGTTGAATGGCAAAGTTCACACATGGATTTAATCATGAATGGTCATGCTAGTCATATCATTGCGATTGATTACCGCTACATCTGGCGTACGGTACTATTTGTTCCACTGCACTACAGCAAGCAAATGTGCTATCGCCAAGTTATTACAATACTTGAACAAAATATCCCATTATCACTTAATGATATTTTATTTGATTACCACATCTGCGAACTCCCTGAACAACAAGCTCAACGCATCGCCATTTTTGCGTTACGTAAACAATATGCACAACCTTTTTTGAATAACAAAAACAAGGTGATTATTGACTGTGAGTTACATTGTTTCGCACGAGGTATTCACTATTTATCTCAAAGTCATTTGAGTGAGTTTTCAGATCATTTTTACAAATTTAAACAGATCTATTTTCAATTTAAGCAAGATGATCTACTTATCCAGACAACAAAACCTCACAGTAATATTTTATCTGCTGAGCAGTTTCAATTCGATCAGCAAATACAAGAGCCTGAGCTCTACCTTTGTGCATTAGGAGCCAGTTTATGGAATGGCAAGGCATAGATCTATCTGGCAATCCTATGTTTAGCTGGATTCAAAACGCTTCCCAGAACTTATTAAAGCTCAGCGTAAGCCTGATTACAAGCGGTGCTTTAGCTAGTTTAATTTACTATTTTGCAATTCAATTGGAACAACAAAATCAGCAAAAACAACAAGTGATAGAGCAACATCAACAAGAACTCAGCATTCAGCAACAACAGATCAATAAATTGATAACACATACAGAGCAAGTACACCAAACTCGTTCTTTTTCATCTAAGCGTATCCAAGGAGTTATCAACTATCTCAAACAACTCCCTATTTCTGGTGGGCTTGATGTTGTACAGCTCTACCATGATGAAGAAACTCAGCAAGATAAACTGAAACTTATCGGTAAGTTAAACCACTCTATCGATTTTGAACGGCTTGAACAGCAACTTAAACAACATGGCTATAACTACAATGTTGCCCACTTTCAAATTAATGATAAGCACCAAATTAATTTTAGTTTAATCATCGAGCTACGACCAATATCCGCAGAAAAAGAGCTAGGAGAAAACGATGAAAATTCAAAGTAATAACAATTGGGTAATCCAGAAGCTTACTAAGGTATATCTGACACCCACAAGTAAAAGCCACCAATTTTTAACGCTATTAAATCAACAAGGCTGGCGTATTTATTGCTTATTATTTGGCTTTATCTGTGCAATGCCTCTTCTGTCGCTCACTCAGCTCTATTTTCAAGGGAAAGAAATGCAAGTTCGAATTGAGCAATATTCTCAAACAATAGAGCAAGAAAAAAATCGTCTGAACACAATGCAAGAGAAGCAACAGTCCCTTTCGGCCTCTGCAAATAATCAAGAAAATGGCCGCTCCATGGTACAAATTAACCAAGCGATTAAGCAAATTATTGAACATAACCACGGCAAAATAGAACAAATTCAATGGGGAGTAGATGGAGAACACTCACTCAATTTAATAGTGAATCAACAAACCTCAGGGATTTTTCAGATTATTCGTCAATTGAATCAGTTAGAACAGCTTGCTTTTCGTGAAATCACATTGCTGAAATTTGAACATGCTAGGCTCATTCAGCTGAACGCTCAACTTATAACAAACAAATAATGGAACTATTATGAAAAGATTTTATACCTTACTGACACTCATATTTATTAGCACACCTCTGTTTGCCGATCCGTTTTACGCTGATGATGAATTAAACGAGCAAGAGCCCTCTTCACAACTTGAGTCACAAGAGAATATTCGCCGATCTTTGCCTGATAATCGCCCTATTTGTAGCGAACTAACGCATTCACAAGCGGTCACTTTGCCGATAGATTTTACAAAAATCAAACTAATTGGCTTAGTAAAAATCGACAATCAATTTAATGCGTTATTTATAGATGAACAAAAACAACTCATTAGCTTAAAAGAGAATGATTTTATCCCAAATAGCAATGTGCTCATTACTCAAATTAACCTGAAAGATGTGCAATATTGGCAATATCCTCAAGGAAATATCAATGATTGTGAAACGCCGCAAGCATTAAGCATCAAACTGTAACACAATGACAAGGAAAGAATATGTATCGATTTATTGTGAGTTTAATTTTGATTGTTAGTCTATCGCTCAACGCTCAAACCATTTCAATTGCGTTAAAAAATGCACCAACAGAAGAAGTAATAACCTATCTCGCCGAAGAAACAGGTAAAAATATTGTACTTTTCGATACAATCAAAGAGACAAAATCATTGCGTATTGAAAACAGTAGTTTTGATGAAATTATTAATAGTATCAGTAAGTTAAATCAGCTATCTGTCAAAAAGGAAGGTAACATTTATCATTTGAGCGAAAATCGTCCAAATGAAAAAGTACCAACCCAGCCTCATTCCGTAAGTGTAAAAACAAGTGATATATCGCCTGTAATGCCAGCACAGCCAAAATTAATAACGAAAAATTTTAAACTACACTATGCCAAAGCTGCGGAAGTAATTGAAACCTTAACAAAAGGGCAAGGCAATATGCTAGCAGAAAATGGTTATATTCATTTTGATGAACGTAGTAACAGTTTGATTATCAAAGATAGTACCAACTCCCTCAAATCGCTAGCTAAACTCATCAAAGAGCTCGATAAACCAACGGAACAAATTGCAATTGAGGCAAGAATTGTCACGATCAGTAGTGAACACTTACAAGAGCTTGGTGTGCGCTGGGGAATGTTTGCACCAAGCGAAGGCTATCACAAAGTCGGAGGAAATTTAGAAGGAAAAGGATTCTCGGCCAACAATCTAAATGTAAACTTCCCTGTTGCAGGCTCAGCTTCAGTTGCGCTACAAGTCGCAAGTATAAATAGCCGAGTATTAGATTTAGAACTTACCGCTCTTGAACGTGAAAATAGTGTAGAAATTATTGCGAGTCCTCGCTTACTGACAACTAACAAGAAAAGCGCCAGCATTAAGCAAGGTACCGAGATCCCTTATGCGCTCTATAGCCGTAACGATTCTCTTTCTAGTATTGAATTCCGCGAAGCTGTACTTGGGCTAGATGTTACGCCACATATTTCTGCCAATAATCAGATTTTACTCGATTTAGTGATTAGTCAAAATTCACCGAATAACCACAGTACTGGCAATGGTTTGACTACGATTGATAAACAAGAGATTAATACGCAAGTTTTCGCCCAAGACGGACAAACCATTGTGCTAGGTGGTATATTTCAGCATTTAATTACTAAGGCGGAAGATAAAGTTCCTCTCTTAGGTAGCATTCCTGTCATTAAGCGTTTATTTAGCTATAGTCGAGATAAAATATCTAAACGCGAGTTAGTAATTTTTGTGACACCACGAATTATAAAAACAGAGAAAAAATAACTCTTCGATCTTATCTATCCCACGGCTGTACACCATGGGGTAGATAAGTGAGTGACTCCGTAGGCTAATTTATACATAATCTAGGGCACATAGCCCTAGGATCAATATATGTTAGCACATTTACACATACCCTATGAAAATGCTATAATATCCGACTATTTTTTATTCCCAAACACCCATCATTATTGAGGTTTTATGAAAGTTTCTCCCCGTCGCCGTGCTAGAGAATGTGCCGTTCAAGCGCTCTATTCTTGGTATATTTCACAAAATAGCGTAGAACAAGTTGAACTCTCTTTTGTAACGGATCAGGATATGAACGGCGTTGATATGCCTTACTTCCGCAAATTATTCCGTGGCACAATTGAAAACATTGAAGCAGTAGATAACGCAGTATTACCACATTTAGATCGTGCCGAAAATGAAGTTGATCCCATCGAACGCACTATTTTACGTTTATCAGCTTATGAATTATTGTTTGAGCTTGATGTACCTTACAAAGTGGTTATCAACGAAGGTATCGAAGTTGCTAAAGTATTCGGCTCAGATGACAGTCATAAATATATCAATGGCATCTTAGATAAACTTGCGCCTGCATTAAATCGCAAATAATCAAATCACTGATTGAATCGAGATAAAAATGGGTGAGTTTGATCTAATTAAGCAATATTTTACCCGCTCTAATTTAGATAGAGCTGATGTAGTACTCGCAGTAGGGGACGATTGTGCCGTCACCACCATAGAGTCTCATCAGCAACTTGTCATAACCACAGACACGCTTGTCTGCGGCACCCATTTTTTAGCAGATATTGATCCTTACGATCTTGGCTACAAATCTGTTGCAGTAAACCTCAGTGATGTTGCCTCAATGGGGGCCAAACCTACATGGGTTTCCCTTGCCTTAACTCTCCCCTCTGTTAATGAAATATGGCTTACTGAGTTTAGCCGAGGCCTATTTGAGATTCTTGATCGCTATAATGTATCTCTAATCGGTGGTGATACAACCAAAGGTCATTTATCTATTACCTTAACGGCTCAAGGTATTCTAAATAAAGATTCAGGTCTATTTCGCCATAAGGCAAAAGAGGGTGATTTTATCTTTGTATCAGGTACATTAGGTGATAGTGCTGCGGGTTTAGCTCTCCTATTAAATCGTCCTCAGAACGATTATTCTGTTTCACAACACAACCTATTACAGCGACATTTACGCCCAACTCCAAGAGTAGAATTAGGACAAGCTCTTATTGGCTATTCAAACTGTGCTATAGACATTTCAGATGGTCTATTGGCTGATTTAGGACATATCCTCAAACGTAGCCAAGTCGGCGCAACCATTGAACTGGATAAGCTCCCTCTCTCGCAAAATTTAATAGAAAACTACTCGCTTGAACAAGCTGAAACATTTGCTTTAAGTGGTGGCGAAGATTATGAGCTCTGTTTTACAGCTGCCAAAGAGCAACGTGAAGCAATGGAACGAGCATTAGCAAAACAGGGAATTGCTGTGATTTGTATCGGACAAGTTACTGAACAAACTCAGGGATTAGTGCTTACTCGCAATGGGGAAAAGGTTGAACTACCTACTCGAGCAGGTTTTAATCATTTTGGGTAGGGATAATCCCCTATGAAAAATTTAGAAAAAATTAATTATCCAACAAATCTAAACATTATACTTAGCAACTATGAAAATTAATTTAAAAGATCCTATTCACTTTTTAGCTGTAGGCTTTGGTTCCGGCTTAATTAAACCAGCCCCGGGGACTTGGGGAACATTAGCAGGATTAATTCTTTCGATTATATTGTGGGAAATTACCCATTCAGCACTCTTTTTTGTGGTGCTAGCTCTCATTTCATTTTGGGCAGGTTGCTATATCTGCCAAAAGACGAGTGATGATTTAGGCGTTCACGATGATGGGCGTATTGTTTGGGACGAAATTGTTGCTATCTTTATGATTTTTGCAGTTTTACCTGAATATAATTGGCTCTACTACCTACTCACATTTGTTATTTTTCGCTTTTTTGATATTCTGAAACCTTATCCAATTCGCCATTTTGATGAAAAATTAGAAAGCGGTTTAGGAATTATGGTAGACGATATTCTTGCGGCTATCTATTCAATTATCATTCTTTATTTAATTTACTGGATATTTTAATGCTTACTATATTTTTTGTACAATTAGTTGGCTTAGTTAGCCCCGGCCCCGATTTTTTCTACGTTGCTCGTAAAGCAATGGCTGATAGTCGCCGTAATGCAATTTTAGGCACAATTGGTATTACCATCGGTGTTGGTTTTTGGAGTCTAGTCGTACTATTTGGTCTAGCTTTTTTAAACCGCACAGTCCCTACATTCCAATATATATTAATGTTATTGGGTGGAAGTTACCTTGCTTACAGCGGCTTGAAAATGGTTCAAATCACCAAAAATGCACAAATTAAAGGTAAAGTAGATATCGACAAAAAGTCATCTGTGTGGAAAGAAATTTTAAGTGGATTGATGATCAATCTCTCCAATCCGAAGATTATCATCTTCTTTGGAAGTGTGTTAGCAGGCTATGTATCTAACCTCTCTAATCTAGGTGATATTCTCTTTGTATTATTTATTTTAACAGGTAGTGCATTAGTCTATTTTATTTTAATTGCATGCCTGTTTTCACATCGCCATATTCGTAATTTTTATGCCAAACATAACCGCTATTTAGATAACTTTGCTGGATTAGTGTTTATCTTATTTGGTGCAAAATTAGTTTACGAAGGCATTACAACTTTATTCATATCATAGAATGAAAAAAGAGCTGATCATGTAAATCAGCTCTTTTTAAAATTAACGACGATATTTACCGGCCATTGCCTGATATACCGCATTTTCTGTTCTTAAAATGGTATATTTCGTTTCAAGTAATGATAACTCTGAATTACGCTCAGTATTAATCGCATTCAACCAATCACGGAACTCAGCTACACCCTGATCATAACGATTTTTGTAGTATGTTGTGATTTTTTTATCATGCTCATAGCGCTGTTGTAAATTTGCATAGCTACTACGGCTTAATTGATAGCTTGAATAATAAGTGTCAATTTCATTTAAAGAGGCAGTAATTGTCTGCTCATAATTCAATTTAGCTAATTTGTAACTCTCTTCCGAAATCTTGATATTATTTTGAACCGTATTCCAATTCAAGAATGGTAAATCAAACGAGATAGAACCACCAGCAACCTGATTATCCGTCACATTACTTACTTTTGCAGCACTACTAGAAAGACTTGCACCTAACGTTAAAGTAGGGAACCAACTTTTTTCCATTGCCGTTAAACTTTTAAACGCACTTTGTAAACGCTGTAAACTAGCAACCACGTCTGGGCGGTTTGCAATAACCGATACCGGTACATTTGTATTTACACCTTGTAATTTCACATTCAAAATATTTGGATATTTAACTGCAAGCGGTTCGTTTGGCTTCAAATTTAACAAATTACGTAATGTTTGTTCTGTCGCTTTTTGCGCTGTCTGTAAACTTAATAAAGTATTCTTAGCTGATAACGTTGCTTGGAGAGATTGCTCTACAGATAAGCGATCGATCATACCTGCATTAAGTTTATTCGATTGAATACGGCTAATTTGTTCATAATGCTTAATGCTTTTTTGCATGATTTGAATAGCATTATTGTAGTAAGCAAGATTGTAGTAGCTACTAATTACTGAGTTAATTAATGATAATTTAGCCGCTTGTAAATCCTCTTGGGTCGCTTTATATTCCCATTCAGATGCACTTGCTGCATTTCTCAAACGTCCCCATAGATCGAGAGTATAGCTCATATTAAAGCCAAGCTGCTCAGCAACCTTTGATACCCCAGTTGAAACAGCATTAACATTTGCAGAACCAACGCCTTTTGAAGCAGATGCCCCGACACTACCACTAAAAGCAGGTACTAAATTTGCTCCAACTAAATTAGCTTTATAATATGCAGTATTAACCGAAATAGCCGCCTTAGCTAGATTAATATTATTAATCAGTGCCATTTCCACTAAACGATTTAATTGCTGATCGTTATAGCCTAACCACCATTGATCATTAACTTGATATTGTTTTGTGATTTCTTCATATTTTTGGTGTGTATCTTGAATTTGTTCTAAGCTACCGTCTTGGCTCATAATACCTGTTGATGAACACGCGCTCAGCGTGGCTGCAACAGCTAATGCCATAATGGATCTTGTCAATTGCATTGGTTTTCCCTTGATTATGTTTGAAATGGATATTCAGATAGAAATGAATAGACCATATTTTAAAGAAATACGGTCTATTAGGCTAGTAGAAAATGAACGATCATTCATTTTTTGCAAAAGTTTACAGTTAAGCACAATTCACTGGCTTTTTAAAGCGATAAAATGGAAATAAAACTACTCAGCTAACAATTGCTCGATTAATGTCTGATGACGCACTGCTTGTGCATCTTGTTTTAAACGCTCTGCCGTTAAAATACTCTTTAACTGATTAAGCGCTGTTTGGAAATTATCATTTACAATCACATAATCAAATTCATTGTAATGACTCATTTCTGACACAGCTTCGACCATACGACTAGCAATCGTCTCAACTGAGTCCTGACCACGACCAATTAAACGCTTTTCTAATTCAACTTTTGATGGCGGAAGAATAAAAATCGTTTTTACATTTGGCACTTTTTCGCGAATTTGACGCGCACCTTGCCAATCAATATCTAAGAAAACATCAATTCCTTGTTCAAGACTACGCTCAATCATAGGCAATGAAGTACCATAATAATTACCAAACACTTCCGCCCACTCTAAGAAATGGCCTTTCTCAATGAGTTGCTTAAATTCATCATGATTTGTGAAGTAATAATGCACACCATTTTCTTCGCCTGGGCGCGGATTACGCGTAGTGTGAGAGACTGAAAGTTGCACTTCTGAACGAGGAAGATCCGCTAATAGCGCATTAATTAGAGAAGATTTTCCAGCACCACTTGGCGCAGAAAGAATATATAAATTACCTAAACTCATATTATAAATTTACAATAAATAGTAGGGTGGGCATCCTTGCCCACCAAAATAGATGGGAAGTGGTGGGCAAGGA
>MQVI01000072.1 GCA_002002485.1 Pasteurellaceae bacterium 15-036681 | reverse complement strand
TAATAGATCATTTGTGTAAGAGTTTCTAGAATGTATTTATTTTGTTAAACAAAAAGCCGGATACGAAGTTTAGGAGAGTTACGGTGGCTCCGAAAAGTTGTTAAGAGACAGATAGTGAAAAAGATCAATCTTTGCCATTTATTACAGAAATACTGTTTAATTTATCTCACTTTCTAACAAATTATATTTATCAAATATTGACTATAATATTAGCTACTTTCATCATTGGTAATATTCTGGCTAAAAAGACTACCTTGATAAATAAGCTAAAATTTAGCTTACTAACCAATCTTCCAATATTTAACCAAATTGTTAGCCATGCAAGAATTGTCTTTTTCTGCCAAAACTGTGCATTAATGCTTAATGCACACATTCGCCTAGACTTAATTCTTAAATCTTTTATTGATACAAAACAAGCAGATCCTGTGCTACAGCAAGAAGCAAATTTCTGTTTAAATCTGTTAAAACAAGGACATCGATTTTCTGATGGATTAAATCCAAGAGTATTCAATAATGAAGTTATTCAAATGGTTTCTATTGGAGAGCAAAGTGGTAACCTAGCCAAAATGTTAGCGCATATTAGTGAGATCTATCAACAAAAGCTGGATTATCAAATTGATATTTTATCGCAACTACTTGAGCCAATCTTAATGCTCAT
The DNA here is from genome assembly GCA_002002485.1 of Pasteurellaceae bacterium 15-036681. Classification (GTDB taxonomy): domain Bacteria; phylum Pseudomonadota; class Gammaproteobacteria; order Enterobacterales; family Pasteurellaceae. Next base: position 8,554 of record MQVI01000072.1, on the reverse strand, counting down.
TATGGGGATTATCGTTGGTACAATTATGGTTGGTTTATATTTGCCTATATTCGACATGGGAGGAATTGTTGGATGATATTATTGATAATTTCTTTACTCTTAGCTTATTGGTTTAAGCGCGAGCTGAATCTATTCCCAATTAAGCTTAATCAGCAACTCTTTTCGAATGAAGTCCCTTTAAATGACTTTTTAGAGATGCCAAAAGAACAAACAAAGCAGAACTTTTTACCTTGCTTATTTTTTGTTGTTTACCCTATTGCTATTTGGTTATTACAGGATCTATCACTACCAATAATAATTATTGGTTTAATTTTAATTTATCTTTCTGTATTAGACTATTTCTATTATTTAACTGATATAAGATATATCGCTATTATATTTTTATTATCATTGGCTAATTTACTTTTTTATTCAGAGAAAGATCTATCTATCCATTTATTTAGTCTATTTATTACCTCGCTATTTTTCTGCCTATTTATTCCCATCACTAATTATTGGTTGAAAAAAGAGGGGTTGGGGCTAGGTGATGTTTTACTCTTTTGTGCCTTATCTCCGTTATTTGATTTAGAAAAAATGGTGCTTTTACTGCTTTTTTCCTCACTATCAGGCTTAATATTTTCCTTCGGCTATTTTGTAATAACCAAACAAAAACTCCACCGTCTGCCCTTTATCCCATTTATCAGCCTATCAGCATTGGGGTTGGTTTTGATGTTTATTAGATAAAAGAGTAAAATGCTCTATTTCAAAAAAATATCTTTGAAAAGGAACAACTATGCCCTACATCATTGGCTTAACTGGCGGGATTGGTAGCGGGAAAAGCACTGTTGCCAATCTTTTTGAAAAACTTGGGGTGCCTATTATTGACGCGGATATTGTCGCACGCCAAGTGGTTGAAAAAGGCTCGCCATTATTAGCACAAATTGCCAACTATTTTGGCTCGCAAATTTTAACTGAAAATGGTGAGTTAGATCGCACTGCTTTACGCCAAATTATCTTTGCGGATCCCACCAAAAAAGAGTGGCTGAATAGCTTACTTCACCCCGCTATTCGGGAAGAGATGTTAAAGCAATTAAATAGCGTCCCCCCCCCCTACGCCCTTTGGGTTGTACCGCTATTAATTGAAAATAAGCTCACTGAATTTTGTGATCGAGTGCTTGTGGTTGATGTACTGCCTGAAATTCAGTTAGAACGGACCTTAAAGCGTGATAATAGCAACGAAGAAACCATTAAAAATATCATCAAAGCACAGGTAGATCGCCCTACTCGTTTAAGCTATGCGGATGATATTATTGAAAATAATCAACCACTTGAACAAGGTTTAACACTGCTTGAACAGCAAGTAAATCAACTTCATCAAACCTATTTAACATTAGCCAAACAAAAGGAAAGACATAATGACAACCGTAGTTAATTGCCCAACTTGCGAAAAAGAAGTGGAATGGAAAGAAGAGAATAAATTCCGCCCTTTTTGTTGCCAACGTTGTAAATTAATCGACTTAGGTGAATGGGCATCTGAAGGACACGTTATCGCAGGCTCAAATGAAGATGTGATGAGTGAAGATTTGTATTGATAATAGATAGCACCTCTCTAAGAGGTGCTACTTTTATGTTATTTATTTCCAGCTTGCTGCCCAAATAGGTTCTAGCGCACTATTAATGTTCTGTGGCAATGTAACTTGACCTGCGGCAGGAGGTGAAAATGCAGCCATAGCTGTCACTAACTTATCTACACTAGAATGGCTAAGTGTTTTGTTATTTGAGGCTACAAAGTTCTCGACTAAGTAATTTTTACCATACCAATCATTAACAATAACTTTATCTTGAGAGCCAATCACACTAATTTCAAGATCATTATCTAACTTTTTAAACCACAATTGATTATGATTGATACTGGAGAATCGTAGCGTATCGTTACCCTGCTCATCATAGATAGTATCAACGCCATCACCCTTGCTAAAATAGTAGGTATCGTTACCTTTTCCTCCCATAAGAAAATCAGCTCCTTTCATTCCTGTTAAATGGTCATTGCCATCATAACCAATCAAACGATTATTCGCAGAATTGCCTTTTAAGACGTTATTATTATCATTTCCAGTACCAGAAATATGATTATTTCCACTTAACTCTAGATTCTCTATATTTTCAGATAAGGTGTAAGAAACCGATGAAATCACTGTATCACTACCTTCATTTGCTTTTTCAATAACTTTATCTAAATGAGAATCTACTATATAAATATCATTTCCACCTTTACCAATCATTGTATCGAATCCAGCTTTACCATCTAACCGATTATTACCACTATTCCCAACTAAGCGATTATTTTCACCATTTCCAATTCCATCAATTGCATTGTTTCCAATTAACTGTAACTCCTCAACATTATTTGGAAGAGTATAAGTAATGTTAGATTTTACAATATCATATCCATCTTCTTTACTCTCTATAACCTTATCCCCTGTATTATCAACAAAATAAGTGTCATCTCCTGAAAATCCCTCCATAGTATCAGCACCAGCTTTACCATCAATAAGGTTTCCTATTGCATTGCCTTTTAAAACATCATTTTTGTCAGTTCCAACAAAAGAGTATGTTAATTGAGAATGGATTGGTGTTTCATCAGCCCAAATAAACATATCTTGGTTAATTTGATTTGGACGAATCCCCCTTAATGTAATATATTGAGTTCCGTCTTTAATCTCTCCTAACCAAATTCGTGTATATTCTTCACCATTGACCATAAATCCAGAAGCATTAATACCATTTAATCCTTTAAATTGAGAAAGATCGATCTTTTCATTCTTATCATTGATATCAAAATCCCAAATTAGATTTTTTAACAAGCCTTTTGATGTATTAGTGGAAGTATCTTTTACAACAATAAAACGATCGGAACCTTTTCCGCCTTCAGCCCTTGCCCAACTAAATTCAACATTGGAATATGTTCCAAATTTTAGATATTGTTGGTTACGATAAGAATTTGGAAGGGCTGTATCATCACCTTCTAAGTAGAGAGTATCATTTCCATCTCCGCCTCCTAGATAATCATCGCCAGAATCACCATGCAAAATATCATTACCGCCACGACCTATGATCTGATCATCACCAGCCTCGCCTCTGAGAATATCATCACCATTCCCACCAAATAATTTATTATTACCCTCCGTCCCCCAAAAAGATACGCCTATATCAGGTAATGTAATATCAGCACTACTATTCGCAAAGCCATAACCGGCTGTTTGGCTAAACCAAAACGGCTTAAATACGTCTTTAGTAACAACAATATCACTCATCGCAAATAAATCCGCTTTTAGGTTATTTAGACGTATTATTTGCCCTTGAGAAAGAGTAATTACTGTATCATTACCCTGCTGAGTTTTAGTCACTGTATTCAACTTATCAAATCCTGTTAAAACAAGACGATCAGTTCCTACTTTAAAATCAGCAATAATATCTTGACTGTTGGACTTTTTCTCAATAATGAAAGTATCACTTCCATCCCCACCAACTAAGCTGTTATTGCCTAATCCCCCTACTAAAAAATCATTACCTTGCAAGCCTGATAAAGTGTCATCGCCTTTTCCTCCAACTAATACATTAGTTGCATTATTACCAACTAAACTATCATTAAAATCGCCACCCGTAATATTTTCTATTTGTTGAGGATTTTTAATTGTTAGAGTCTTCCCTGCTAAATTTGCTTTTCCTGAAGACAAATCAACATTAATAATGCCATTCATTGCTGCAGCATTAATGGTGTCAATCCCTCCATTGGTATCATCTAACGTATCAGACGAATACATATGATGAAATTCATCTGTATAGACATAAGTATCCGAACTATTATAGGCTCTACCGTAAAAACTAAGCGACCAATCATTCAATATTCCTGTTTTGCCAGCTGCAGCATCAAAGATCTGTAAACGCCATTGTCCATTTGGATTTTCACCTTTTAGTAATGCTGTATTAAGGGTGTAATTTAGCGTTGTAGAATCACCAAATTTAATATCCCCTTCTGATTTATCATTATCAGGCTCCTTACCAGCTCTGTTCATTAAAACGGATACTGTGCCTGAAGGTGAAATAAGTTTTACAATTAGATCACTCGCTCTCTCATGAGTCAAATTCAGTTTAACACTTGCATTTTCTAATTGCAGATTAAGATTAGAAACATCAACGGCTATTTGAATACCATCATTATCTCCAATGGCTTGATTAATTTTTCCTGATTGAAAAATATCTTCTAATTTAATCTCATTACTATAAATATGTTGAGTCTGCCAATTCTGAGCTAATCTTACTGCAGCTTGTGCATCAACGATTCCATAGCCATAATCATGACTAACATGCATACCTACACCGTTCCAGTTTTTAGCCCCATTAGATTGCCAGTTATTTTCTGTAGTACCAGTAGCTTTCGCTGTAAGAGCTAAAATTTCCTGAATATCCCTATAACCTAGATAAGGGTTTGCCTCTAGCATAAGTGCAATCACACCGGAAACTATCGGGGCAGAATAGCTTGTGCCATTATTACGTGCATATTCATTACCCAAACTTGAACCATTCTCATTCACTATTTCTCGTGAACTTGAATAGGCATTACTACCATGAGCAGTTAATAAAATGCTCGCACCAGGATTAGAATAATTAGCAATTTTACTCTCAAATTTTTCATTTAATTCTGCAGAAGCAACTACAATCCCATAACGAACATTCGTTAATTCTGAATAATTGGTATTTCCTCCTTTCATTCGATCATTACCAGCAGAATTCACAATAACTGTACCCAACCCATTACGCCCTTCAACTAAAGCTGGTTTATAGATATCAAAAATTGTCTTAGATTTATCTGCTATGCTAATTTGCTTTCTAAAATTATCAGTATGTCCCCAACTATGGTTAGCAATATCATATACCTTCATTTTGTATAAGCTAGATACATCAGCACCTACCCAATGACTCGCAACCTTAGCATTATAAGCTACACCAATACCACCTTCACCATTACGCTCTGCAACCATAATACCAGCAACTTCTGTTGCATGTTTACTGAACACTTTATCCCCATCTTGGCGACGATACTCATAATCATTCAGCCATTCTTTATCAATTTGGTTACGTAATTCTGGATGACGATAATCAGCAACTTCTTCAGCAATAGAAAAAGGTCCACTTGGTTCAAACTGTCCAATACGAATATTTTTGCCTGTATATTGATTCCAAACGGGTAATATATTCGCAGCCTCTAAATAATTCTGACGAATAATATCGGGATCTGAAGGCAAATGAGGGGGAACTAAATAAGCTTTACCTTTTAATTCTTTATTTTCACCAACTCTTATAGCTGTCGTATTTTTGCTATCTTTTATAGAATATTCAAAACTTGCAATTCCTTTAAAATCTTTGAATGGTGTAAATTCAATATTACCATCAGCAGTCTCTTTGATCGAACCACCTCTAATATTTGAAGCTTCATAAATGGATAAAGTATCCCCTTGAATATCTATATCATTCTTCAATAATTGTGATACCTTAATAATATAAGGCTTGGAGCCATCAAATTTTTGACCATTACTGTCCTGATATAAAATATCCTCAACTGGCATAGGGTTTTCCCATTCACCAGAACTTGTTGGTACTAGATATTGAGTTATATCCTTAAAATTAATATGCTCTACATTACGAAGGAAATCAGCGCCATCTCTTCCTTGTGTTTTATCACTAACTAATATGCCATCACCCATCTTAGTAATACGATAATCAGCAAAGTTACCTGAATACTCAACAGTGTCATTTCCTTCTCCACCATCTATATAATCATCACCACCTTCTCCAAGTAGAGTGTCATTGCCATCACCGCCATACAGCAAATCATCATCAGAACCACCAAAGATAACATCATCCCCCTCATCACCAAATAAGCGGTCATTTCCTCTGTGTCCACGAATCAAATCATTACCTGCATTTCCTGAAATAAAATCGTCACCATTTTCACCAGAGAGTGCATCATTAGCAATACTACCGATAATCGTATCATTGCCATCGCCTCCTCTCACAAAAATAGAACTATTTCCAGAAGAAACAAGAATATCTTCACCTCGTCCACCATGAGCAATTTCAATTTCTGCTTTGCCGAGATCAAGAGTAACGCCTTTATTGCCTACAACTTGGACAATATCATTCCCTTTTCCACCATGAATATTTTCAGGTAAATCATCGCTATCTATTAGTAAAACATCATCTCCGTCTCCACCAAAGAAGGTATCGCTACCACCACCGCCTGCTAGCCAGTTATCTTGATTATCACCACGTAAAATATCGTTACCATTACCCGCTTGAATGTTCATTACCCCTAATTTTTTAGCATCTAAATCACGATTAATATCATCTGATGCAGTAAAACTACTGGTTTTTGCTAGTACTCCTGCCGCTTCTGTCACTGTTTTTTTACCACCAGTAACATCAGTAATCATATGCCCTCTAGGATTAGCTAAAAAATTCACCGCAGCCACTTCTTGCGATTTACCATTACGAGTAAAATTACCTTTGGCTAATAATTCATTACCATAAAATAGTTGCCCTCCAGCTTCTTGATATTTCAACTCAATAGCACTAATGCCAAGACTGGCTAGCGTTTGTAGTTCATCTTTATCTGTTATACCATTATGATTTTTATCTTGCCAAACTCGAACAGCTCCAAATTCCTTATCTTTATTATCAAAAACGCCATCTTTATTACTGTCTAATGTTCTCAACGCTTCAAAGCCATTTTTAAAGCGTTTTTCGCCTGTCTCTCCATTTTTACCAGCTTTACCTGCATAATATTCTGAGAAAATTTCTGAAATATTATCTATTTTGCCGTTATTATTTAAATCTCTTACTAATAAACCATCTTGATTAGATAACCACCCCGTTTCTTCTAATGAACCGCCATCATTATCGATATCAAATAATACAGGGTTATCGTTATAACTTACCGCTTTTGCCCCATCTCCGTTTAAATCCAAAATAAGAGGGTCAACTGCAATCTTGAATGGTCTGCCTTGGGTTTTATTCAGTTGAATATGGCTATATGGAGTGCGTATTTTCGGTAAGTTTGAAACAAAATTAGTCGCCATTTCAATGGGCTTTAATGCGGCAAGGTTATGATTTGATACACGAATATCATCGGTAACAATTGAAGAAAATGCAAGATCTGAATGCTTGGTGCTTTTATTTAAAGCATCACGGTGCAACGCTACTGGTTGTAATTTAGTAATGTTAAAATTATCAAAATCTTTTGGTTTATTTTCCAGATTTCCTAAAAATATTTTATCGTCTTTTTTTAGTCTATAACTTGGCCAGTATTGATTTTTTGGATTGCCTACACCAGTTCCTCCTATTCCATAATCAGGCCAAAAACGACCTTTATTAGGATCAAGTTTATCAAACATCAAATTAGGATTACTAAATAAAATTTTTTCAATATCTTTTGCAAGTAAACCACCAGCAGAAGTCCCCATCAGTACATTGCCTGGTTCAAAAGATGATACTGCTAATGTAGAAGCAATCGTAGCAGGTACCATACTCCAACCAAGTCCTGTTAATGCCCACGTAATACCACCAAGAGCAGCCATATCAATTAAAGATGCCCCTATAGCTTTAGAATCCTGTCTATCAAAATGTCCTTTTAGTTCAATAACACTAATCCCTTGTTTTAAAACAATATTTGCAGATTTAACAAAAAATGCTGTTCCATGAATAATTCCTCTCTCTAGATTAATTACCCCCTTATTTTCTTGAAGAGATTTATTTAAATTTTCCAAAATAAGTTTTTTCTGTATATCAGAAACATCACCTAAAACATTTAATGTTACTTCTTTAACGACTGATGAATCTTGCTCATTATTACTCATATGTTATACCTTAATAAGAATTGTAAGTATTAGAATAGCTCATTATTTTAAATATTTCTCTTTTACCACCAATCACTACTCTTATAAAAACAATAACAACGATAAAAGCATCAATAATGAACATAATTAGATAAAGGATTAATGATTTTGCTATAACAGTTGAAAGAAAGCTCCCACTAATTAAAAAAAGACTAAACCTTCCATAAATAGTATTTTGATTTAATACAATTCCTAGCCTCATCAAAAAGTCTTGCCCCAAAATTAATGCAAGAAAAATAAAAAAATACAAAAATAGTACCAACAAATGAGATGCAAAAGTTATGATAAAACTTCTATCGCCAAACCTAGCATAAAAAAATCTATTTATATCCTTCAAATACAGGTATTTACTCTTTATAATCAAAATGATAAATAATAAAATAAAAAACAAATCAATCAGGTAATTAACATAAACTATTCTATTATAAAAAAAACATAATAAAATAGCCCATACCACACCGAATAAACATGAGACAGCCTCAAGCTTTCTATGTATTTGATTCAACTTAATATCTATTTTTGAATACGCCATTTATCCTCCAGGATACAACTGAGATTGACTCTGTAAAAATTATCATTTAACATAACACCTTACTCTTATACACATCTGACGCTTCCGC